>NZ_JAMQIF010000014.1:0-87889 GCF_023845855.1 Clostridium sp. ZBS2 | reverse complement strand
CAGCGACGTGTTTTATCTTAACATCATCCATAATATATATTTATAACAAATCAATTCATATTTATAAATTATATTTAATATACTCTTTATTTCTCTTTTTAATTAATTTATCCTAATATTGACACACGTGGATAAGTTATTATTGTATACTACTACTTTACTGAGTCTTTCTATTGACATTACTATATTAAATACTTAAACAAAGCTATTAATTGTATATTTATTCCATTAATAAGCTTTAATTATAAGCACATCTAATGTGTTCCCCCTCTTAAATATATATTTTTAGTATTTTATATTGTACTTATAAAACCTACTCGTGAAACACACAATCTATCAGTTCTTCTTTTTAATTCAAATTAAACACCAGCACAATGTTTAATTTATATATAAGTTAACTTTCCTATTGGGAAAATGATGTTTACTTTAGTTCCTTGGTCTTTTAAAGAATTAATATTTATAGATATCCCTAGTTTTTCTGAAAGCTTTTTACAAATATAAAGTCCCATGCCTGTAGACTTTCCATATATTCTTCCGTTTTCTCCAGTAAAACCTTTTTCAAAAACCTTATCTATATCTTGATCATTTATTCCAACACCATTATCTTCAACAACTAAGGTTACATTATGATTATTTTTTAAAGAATAAATTTTTATCTGTGCATTATTGTTTTTAGAGTACTTTAATGAATTTCCTATTATCTGATTAAGTATAAAATAGATCCATTTTTCATCACTATATACATTCTCTTCTAAATCATTTATTTCTAGGGATATCTTTTTAGTTATAAAATCTCTAGAATTATTTTTTATAACCTTATTAATTACCTTTTTTATATTAAATTCTTTAACTATGTAATCCTTGCTTACTTCACCTATCTTTGAATAATATAATACTTGCTCTACAAATTCCTCTACTCTCTTAATTTGATATTTTATTTTATTGGTAGTTTCATTTAAGTTATTATCTATAACTAACATAGATGATGCTATAGGTGTTTTTATTTCATGTACCCAAGTTTCTATATATTCTCTATAGTCTATTTGAGCATTTTTATATTTCTTTATTTCCTCATTCATATCTCTATTTGTTTCTTTTAATATATTATAAAGAAGTCGTCCTTCAATAAAATTTGGCTCTTCAATAAGTTCTGACAATAAATATTTTCTATCTAGCTTTTCAATCACACCATTTAAATTATCATAAAATTTCTTATATTTAAAAACTTCTATAACAAAATATATTCCTATTGGTAAAAACCATATTAAAAATGTTATAAAAATTAATACTAGTGGTGTTTTTAAAATTATCATTACACTAATTATACTTATAAATAATATAAAGTTTATTATTAAATAAAGTAATCTATCTTTTAAATATTCTAATATACTCATGGCATTATATATCCTAGTCCTCTTCTGGTTTCTATTGCATCTTTTATACCTATATCATCAAGTTTTTTTCTTAATCTTGTTACATTAACCGAAAGGGTATTATCATCTACAAAAATATCTGAATTCCATAGCGTTTCCATAAGTATATCTCTAGAAACTATACTCTTTTGATTTTTAATTAAGCATGCTAGAATTCTTAATTCATTTTTTGTAAGTTCACAATATTCATTATTATAACTAATACTTCCATTAGACAAGTCCAAAGTTAAATCCTTATACTTTAAAATTTCAGATGAATCATTCTTTTTATAAGTTCTCTTTAAAATTGATGATATTCTAGCTAATAGTATTTGTGTATTATATGGTTTAGTTATAAAATCATCTGCACCTAAATTCATACTCATAAGTTCATCTATTTCACTATCTCTGCTTGTAACTATAATTATAGGTATATCTAAATTTTTTCTTATTTCTCTACATATATGATATCCATCAAATAATGGTAAGTTTACATCAAGTAAAATTAAATCATAATTATTTTGCTCTATATGATTCACTACATTAGAAAAATCATCTGTAATACCAACTTCATATCCATATCTATTAAGAAGATTTTTTAATTCATCTCTTATAGTAACATCATCCTCGACTATCATTATCTTATACATGATACTTCTCCTTTTTTGATATATTTTTTTGTTCTCAAGTTTAATATCGTACTATCTCTATAAAAATAACTACCTTAAATAAAATTTTATTATCTAAAGTAGTTACTTGTTTTAATTTATTTTGCGTTGTTTATCGTATTTTTATATGCAACAACAGTTGTATAAAAATATCCACCATATATAACTAGTATTAATGCTACTGTAGAAATAGATGCTATACCTATATCAGATTTACCATAAAACTTTATATAATCATTAACAACATGTATTCCTACTACTGAATGTATTAATGCTAAAACTAGCGGAATCATAAAATATATAAATACTTGAACAAGTATAGTTTTATTTATCATTTTTTTAGGAACTCCAATTCTCTTAAGTGATTTATACCTTTCTAAACTTTCACTTATTTCAGATAATTGTTGTAATGCTAAAATTGCAGCACTAGATATTAAAAATACAATTCCTATATATATTCCTACATATATTATTAAAGTAGATGCTCCTCTATTTGTTGCATATATATCAGTCTTAGTATCTCCTAAAATAAATATACTATCTTCTCCAACTGATTTATTAGAATCAGTAAACATTTTGAAAAACTTATGATATTTTTCTTCAAAATATTCTTTATTATCTTTAGGATAGTTTACATTAAAATATGCTACACTAGGTTTAATATTCTCTAAAACATTATCAGGAACTATTATTGTAAATATATTTCCTAATAAAGTTGAACTACTCAAAGCTTCTTTGAAAATTTTTTCATTATATATTTTATAATCCTTATTATTTAAACTTATTTTATTTTTTTCTTTTACAAACTTATTTAATGATTTTTCTAAAGCATTAAAATTAGAAGTTATTATTACTTCATTATCTTTTAATCTTACACATTCTTTATTTTTTAATTTTAATATATTATTGTAATCAGAAATTTTCACTAAACTTATTTCATTTGGTCCATCTTGTAATAATTTTTTAGTAGAATCATCTACATCCTGTAATAAATTATTGATATTAAATTCAACTCTATATTCATTATAAAATTCTATATTTTCACCTTCATTAAAGTTAAAGTTAATTTCATTTAGTGCGTCTTTCATATTTTCAATTTTGTTATCATCTTGTAAAAACATATATCCAGATACATCAAAGGGAGTTGATGCTTCTAAGCTTTTTTCCATTGTGTTCTTAAGACTAATCCCTGTAGATAATATTGTTACCGTAAAAAATAACATTAAACATATTAAGCTCATAGATATAAAATTAGTATTTACTTTGCTATATATTTGTCTGCTTACAAATATATTTAAATTTTTAAAATATATATTTTTATTTGAGTTTACTATATATAAAATAAATCCTGCTAATCCAAAATAAAACATAAAAGTTCCAATAACACCTAATAATATAGCTAACTTGAATCTAATATCATTAATATTTAATCCACTTTTATTAATACAGTAATAAGCTAACACTAGTATAATTATTGATAATATAAACAATATTATATTAAATTTATTATTTCTTATTTTAATATTTTCACTCTTTTTAGGTGAATTAATCATATCTATTAATTTATATTTAGAAATAATAGTTACATTAAATATCATTGCAAATATAAATATAATGCTAAAATACAATATAGTTTTTAATATTGCTGATCCTGAGATTATAAATTTATAATCTATCATAGGTACTTCAAACATCTTGGCGGTAAATACTGATAATCCCTGTGATAAGATAACACCTATAAATAATCCAATAATTAAAGAAATCAATCCAATAATAAATGTTTCAAAAACTAAAATCTTAGATATTTCAGATTTTTTCATTCCTAAAGTCATATATATTGCAAATTCTTTTTTCCTCTTTTTTATTAAAAAATTATTTGCATATAAAATTAATCCACATAATACAAAAGAAATAAAAACTGAAATTCCAGAAATAAAATTATTTATTAATGTCATAATCTCACTTTGGCTACCATTAAGAGAAAATATCATCTTTTGTGATTCTATAGAATTAAAACTATAAAATATACATACACCAAAAGTAAGTGTTAAAAAATATATTGCATAATCCTTAAAGCTTCTTTTTACATTGTTTTTAGAAATTTTAAAAAACATCGCTAGAGTCACCCCCTAAAAGAGTTACAACTTCAATTATTCTATTAAAAAATTCTTTTCTTGTATCGGTACCTCTAATTAACTCATTAAATATTCTTCCATCTTTAATAAATAAAATTCTATGTGCATAACTAGCTGTAAATGCATCATGAGTAACCATAAGTATAGTTGCCTCTAAATTACTATTTAACTTTTCAAATGACTCTAAAAGCATTCTTGAAGATTTAGAATCTAATGCTCCTGTTGGTTCATCGGCTAATATTAATGAAGGATTTTTAACTATTGCTCTTGCACACGCAACTCTTTGTTTTTGTCCTCCAGATATTTGGTATGGATATTTATTTAATATCTCTTCTATTCCTAATTCTTTTGCTACATTTTTTATTAATGAATCTATTGATCTTTTTCTTTTATTTTGAATAGTTAATGCTAATGCTATATTCTCATATGCTGTTAAAGTATCTAATAAATTAAAGTCTTGAAATACAAAACCTAATTCATCTCTTCTAAAATCTTCTAAAGATTTAAGTTTTAATCTAGTAATATCTTTATTGTTTATTGTTATACTTCCTGTTGTTACATTATCTATTGTAGAAATTAAATTTAATAATGTTGTCTTTCCACTACCTGATGGTCCCATTATACCTATGAATTCACCTTTTTCTACATTAAAACTTATATTATCTACTGCCTTTGTTATGTTATCCTTATTTCCATAATATTTTTCAATCTTATCCATTTTTAATATCGTACTCAATTACATCACTCCAAACATTCTTATAGACAGTATTATAAACAATGTAGTTAAAATCACATATCTATATATCTTTCATTTAAATTACATTTTTGAAAGATAAGAAATAAAGTATCTACTCTATACTTTTCTTGAAACCTATTGATATTACTTACTCTAAAGTCTGTCCATCTCTATAATTTCCTGTACAAAAAAAGATATTTCCAAAATAAATTCTATTTTTAGAAATATCCCCTATTACACTATTTAATACTATTTAATAAATTATCTAAGTTTTCTTTTAAAGATTTAGCTTGTTCTTGAGATATATTTATTTTACAGCACATCTCATTAGGAACAGTAACTATCTCCTCTTTTAACTGTCTTCCTTTATCAGTTAATTCAACAATAACTACTCTATCATCATTTTTATCTCTATATCTATTAACCAATCCCATAAATTCTAATTTTTTTAATAACGGTGTTAATGTGCCAGAATCCAAATGCAATCTTTTACCAATGCCTTTTACTGTAATTTTCTCATCTTCCCACAAAACAAGCATTGCAACATATTGAGTATATGTAAGATTAAATTTATCTAAAACTGGCTTATATAATTTAATTATTTCTCTAGAAGCTGCATATAAAGAAAAACAAACTTGATTTTCTAATTTAATGCAATCATATTTACTCATAAAATTCTCCTATTCTTAATATATATAAATTTCAAATTAAAATATCAAAATTAAATTTTAACAAATTAAATCTATTAAAATAATATTATAATTATATAAATTTTATGTCAACACATATAAATAATGTAGCTCTATCATATACTATTTAAAATTAAATTTATTCAGCCTTAAAAAATTTTATAATTTTTTATACAAAAATTTAAGCTTCTTATTATATTAATATAATAAGAAGCTGTTTTTTACAAATTAGCTTCTATATTTTGTTTTAATACATCCTTAGGTAAAAATCCATTTAATTTGCTTACTTCTTTACCATTTTTAAATATCATAATAGATTGAATTGAAGGAATATCATATTTGTTTACCAAATCTCTACTTTCGTCTACATTTACTTTCAAAAATTTTGCTTTATCAGCTACTTCATCTTTCACCTCATTAAATACAGGCGCAACTAACTTAGAAGGACTTCCTAAATTTGAATAAAAGTTCACTACTGTGGTCCCATCTTCTATTTCTTTTTTAAAATCAAAACTATAAACTTGTTTTATCATAATTCTAACCTCCAATTTTTATATTTGTTTGTTAGAATTATTTTTAGCTTCTTTTCTTTCTATATACATAAATTTTAATTTTATTTTAATTATTGGTAATAAACTTTTATTTTATTCTATTTTTTAACATTCCTTTATAATAACTTGTTTAACAAATCAACATATTCATTTTTTATATCTTCATATATTTTTATTAAATCATCAGTTTCTTGTTTTACTCTTTCAACTATATAATCATAATTTTCTACAACTAATTGAACTATGTTGTAATCTACTTTATTACTATTTGCCATATTTTTAAGTATTTCAACTATTCTGTCTTTGCTAAATTCATCTTTATAACTTCTAACAGCCATTAGTGCACTAAAAATATCTGCAATTGCTACTATTCTAGCTTCTCTTGATATTTCTTCACCTTTTAAACCAAATGGATATCCTGTTCCATCTAATTTCTCATGATGAGCCATAGCTATATCTCTAATATCATCTATATCCAAATTACTTAATATTTTGTATCCAATAATAGCATGATCTTTCATGATTTCAAATTCTTCATCTGTAAGTTTTCCTGGCTTCTCCAAAATATTTATAGGAGTAGCTATCTTTCCTATATCATGAATCATAGCTGAAATTTTAATTTTTATACACAAGTCATCATCAAAATTCATCAATTTCGCTACTTCATAGCTCATAGCTTGTACCACTATAGTATGTTTTACTGTTATCTCACTTCTAAAATCTATTGCATATGTTAACATCTTTATATAATTTATGATTTCTTCTCTACTAATATATTTCTTATCAAAAAATTCAATTAACTCATCTTTATATGTGTTATCCGCAAGCTTTTTATTAAAATCTGTTGTTTCTAAAGCTTTTAAATATAAATCTATATTTTCTTTTTTATATGCTTTTGTTCTATTTATAATTAATGATTTATTTATTTTATTATGCTTTAAATGAAGTAATGAAATATAATCTGCCAATCCCATTAATAGAGCTTCATTTGGCATATCTTTAATATTTTTTTCTTTAATCTCTGTGTCTGTAAAGTGATGGCCTAATACCACTTTATGCATCTCAGATACAGGTGAAAAATATTTAATAAATAATGAACCATATATAGCATGATTTATTGGCGCTATTGAATCTATTTCTATAAGTTTATTTCTTTCTGAAACTTTGTATGCCCCTATATCATGAAATATTGCTACTGTGCATAATTTTAAAACTTCATCATCAGTATAACTTCCATCAGCTTGCAATAGCTTCAATAATATATATGATACTTTTTCTCCATGGTCTAACAATCTTTTGTCCATTGCATTAAATGCCCTTTGCATTATTATTATTACATCTTTTAAAGTAACGTTTCTCATTGTATCTCCTATTTACCCTTCTTTGAAAATTTCTTATTTATACATATATTATACTTATTTTGCTTTAATTCCAATAATAAGAATATCAATATTTAAATATTATTTTCTTTTTCTTAAAATATCGATTGTTTTAATCTCATCTATAGTAGAAAAAATTTTTGCTATTTTAGTGTACTTAAATTTTCATTTTATAAAACCCATATTAAAAAAGAAATATAAAAAAGAGCTAATTTCAAAATTATTATTTAAAATTTGAAAATAGCTCTTTTTTATTTATTGACCCTATTTTAAAATATGTGTTAATATTTACAATAGATTATTTTACATTGAAGTTGGACTTATCTATATCTCACAACCCCCTGCTAAAACATAGCCTATTTATTCTATAAGATGACAGAAAAAAGCATGTTGCTTATTTAGTTCTTTTTGATACCAATCTGTCTTTATTACACTTATATACCCATCCACTATTCTTTTTACTCGTTCTTCTTTAGTGAATTGCACAGTTATCATAGTTAAAAAGAATCCTATAATTGCTATTATTATTACATATCTCATTGTACTAGATAAATTTAAGAATATGCATAAAGATATTGATGAAAAGATTACTACAAATATTGATATATATGTAATAAAGTTTATAATTTTTTTAGTATCCTTTATTTTACTTACTAATTTGTCTACTGTAGATACATCCTTAAAAAACACATCTAGTTTATCTTTATATAACTCAATAAATTGAGATATTATATGTTTGTATATATCTTTATTTTTTATCTCTGAAATTCTCATACACATTACTAATGGATATTCATAATCACTTATGTCATTATATTCGTATTCATTTCTATTTTGTAGACTAGGAATTCTTACTTTTAATTGTCCTTTTACATCTAAAACTAATTCATAATTATCGTTAACCAAGTTTATAAAGTTATCTTTAATAATTTCTAATGATCTTATAACTGATGGATTACTTGAATATTTTTTTTCCAAAATATCTATAATTGTCATAATTCTATACCCTTTCAATAACCAAAATTTACAAAAATAAATAATCTAAGTATTCTATATTAAATTATATCAATATTTGTACATATTGTCCAAATATTGTATTTTGATTATATATATTCAAAATAATAATAAAAAATATAAATATATTTAAACATTTACCTCTACTTTAAGATATCGAGCAATATTTAAATATATTTATATCTATAAAATTTTTATTTAATTATGACATACCTATAATCATCCCTATAATATAAGGAACTAACCATACTAACCATACTGCTATACTAAGCTTATGGAAAACAGCTTTCTTATTCTCATCATTTTTATATAATACCCATGTTGCCCATACTGCATGAAATAACATTAATACTATTGCTAATCCCCCTGTTACTCCATGAATAGTTTGTGTTGCTGTATTTGCAATTTGCACTTGAGATTTAGATATTTGTCCCATTAAAAGTGTGCCTATAGTATCACATAAAAGTCCTAACCAAAATATAATTACATGCCCCTTCTTCAGTGTTTTTGCCTTTCTTTCCCCAAATACACCTATTGTATAAAATACAAGTGCTAATGTTATTGCAATAATTGCTAAAATTAATTTCATATCCATACTAGTCATTCTCCTTTATTTTATCCCTAAGTTTTAATAAACTGCTTTTTACTTCTTTGATTTCTTCTTCTGTTAAATTTTTAAATACTTTATCAAAACTCTCATTAATTTTATTTTTATATTCTTTTGCAAACTCTAATCCTTCATTTGAAAATGTAACATAAGTATTTCTCTTATCATTTTCTAATTTAATCTTTTTTACATATCCTAATGACTCTAACCTAGTAACTATTCCAGATACAGTTCCTTTAGATAAAGACATCTTTTCACATAGTTCAGATATATTAACTTTTTTATTATGTGCTATTAACTTTATAACCATAATTTGTTGATGTGTAAGTCCCACTTCCTTTAAACCACAACTTACTGATCCAATAGTACTTGAATATATCTCCTTTATTAGCATTGCAATCTGAAATGAATCACTCTTCATTTATTTTCCCTCCAAAATCTAATTATTATATCTTAATTTTACTTTTTTAAAATTTAACGAACTTATTAGAAAAAATATTCCTGCCATAAACAATGCACATCCTAACCCCATATAAAATGTTCCTACATATACAGGATTGAATATACCTAAATTTCTTACACTTATTCCCAAAAAAATCATGAATCCCATTATAAAGTAACTTCTAACATCAAAGAATGAAAATATACAATGCCTCTCTAATTCACTAGTTACAATTCTTTTAGTGTGCTTATTATACATTTTGTTAAATACAAACTTAAAAAATATACCAAAAATAATAGCAGCAAATATTAAATCAACAATGAAATTACCATTATTATTATTTACATCTCCTATTCCTAAAATTAATACTCTAAACCCTGCAAAAGACCAAACTAATCCTGCTATCAGTAATAAAATCTTTTTTTCTACTTTTAAAAATCTATCTAAAACTTTCATAAGTTTTCCTCCTTAAAACAGTTTGTATTGAAACTAAATGGTTCCTATGCAAACTATTTTACTACAAAAATAAACATTGTCAATAAGATCTATTAAATAGGAATTATTTTCTTAAAATATAAATAATAATTTAGACATTAGTATTTAATAACTAATTTTTTCTCAAAATTTATATTTTAACATTAAAACCTGTGCTTCACTCATTAACTCTGCAGCTTCCAATTTAAAATATGTACTTAATTTCTTTATAATATAAAATTCTATATACAAAAAATAAGGACATATCACAACAAAATATTGATACATCCTTACTTTAAATATATAAATTTTATAAACTAATATGGCTAATTTACATTATGATATTGCAGTATAAAAATAAGCTTATGTTGGAAACTATTTTAAAAATTTATAAATTAAACTCTATACTATAATATCAACAAATTATAAAACTTTATTTTACTAACTCTTTAGAAACTTTCTTAATGTTTTCAATAGTTAATCCATACTTTTCTAATAATCCATCTGGATCTCCAGATTCTCCGAATACATCATTAACCCCTATTTTCTTAACCATAGTCGGATGGTTATCGCAAACTACACTTGCTACTCTATCACCTAACCCACCAATTATTGAATGTTCTTCAACTGTTACAATTCCCTTTGTTTCTTTAGCTGCTTTTATTATTATTTCTTCATCTATTGGTTTAATGGTTGCAATATTTATAACTCTAGCATTTATACCTTCTGCTTTAAGTTCTTCAGCTGCTTTTAATGCCTTATGAACCATTATTCCAGTTGCAACTATTGTTACATCATTTCCTTCAACTAAAGTAGATCCTTTTCCTATTTCAAAATCATAATCTTCTGTATATATATCATCTAATGCAATTCTTCCTAATCTTATATAAACAGGAGATTTAATTTCAGCAGCTGCTTTAATACATTTGCAAGCTTCAATATCATCAGCTGGTGATAAAACTACCATGTTAGGTAATGATGCCATAAGTGCGATATCTTCTATTGCTTGATGCGATCCACCATCTGGACCTACTGTTATTCCTGCATGAGTTGCAGCTATTTTAACATTAACATTTGGATAACACACTGAATTTCTTATTACTTCAAATGCTCTACCTGCTGCAAAAACTGCAAAAGTAGTAGCAAAAGGTATTTTTCCACCACTGGCAAGACCTGCTGCCATACCAATCATGTTTTGTTCAGCTATACCAACATTAATAAATCTATCTGGATGTGCTTTTGCAAAAATTTCTGATTTAGTAGCTTTTGAAAGATCCGCATCTAATACTACTATATTTTTATTTTCATTTCCTAATTGAGCTAAAGTTGCTCCATATGATTCTCTAGTTGCTCTTTTCATGTGCTTTCTCCTCCTACTATTTACTTAATTCAATTATAGCTTGTTCTTTTTGTTCCTTTGATGGAGCCATACCATGCCATGCAACGTTGTCTTCCATAAAAGATATACCTTTTCCTTTGATTGTATGAGCTATTATAACTGTAGGTTTTCCTTCAACTTGTCCTACTTTATTAAATGCTTCATCTATTTCATCAAAATTATGTCCGTCACATTCTATAACATTCCATCCAAAACTTTTCCATCTATCCCCTAATGGATCTACATCCATTATTTCTGATGTTCTTCCATCTAGTTGTATTCCATTTTTATCAACAATGGCAACTAAATTATCTAATTTAAATTTAGCAGCTGCCATAGCTGTTTCCCAAACGATTCCTTCTTGTATCTCTCCATCGCCTAAGACAACATAAATCTTTTCACTTTTATTATCCATTTTAGATGCTAAAGCTAATCCACAACTATTTGAAAATCCTTGTCCTAAAGATCCTGTAGAAATTTCAACACCTGGACATTTCTTTGCATCAGGATGTCCTTGTAAAAATGATCCTAATTTTCTTAAATTCTTTAATTCTTCTCTTTCAAAGAATCCTCTTTTAGCTAGAGCTGAATATTGTGCTGGTGCAGCATGACCTTTACTTAAAATAAATCTATCTCTACCTTCTAATTTAGGATTTTTAGGGTCTATGTTCATCTTTTCAAAATATAAATATGTAACTATATCTATTATTGATAAAGATCCACCTGGATGTCCTGAACCTGATTCATAAATCATTTCAATAATATCTTTTCTTAATTCTTTTGATATATTTTCTAAATGTTGCTTATTCATAGATTGTTACCTCCAATTTTATATTTGAAAAAATGAGGAATTAAATTCCTCATTTTTTTATTATATATTTATTCTTTTTTTATGCTTCTTTTTTCTTGCTTACCATTGTTAAGCCTATCATTATAGCAACTATTCCAAGTAATGTTGCAGTTAATCCTACTCCTCCAACAAACTCTTGAACTTTACCAAGGAATATACCAACTATTCCAAAGTCACCATCTGAGAATGTTGAGTTAGCAAAACCTAAGTTTCCTAGTACAGGTAATAATGCTACTGGTAAGAATGAAATCATAACTCCATTTACAAATGAACCTATCATAGCACCTCTTCTACCACCTGTTGCATTACCAAATACTGCTGCAGTAGCTCCTGTAAAGAAGTGAGGAACAACACCTGGGATTATGATTACTAATCCTAATGCTCCTAATACTAACATTGATACTACTCCACCTAAGAATGAGAAGATAAATCCTAATAATACAGCATTTTGTGCATATGGGAATACTATAGGACAATCTAATGCTGGTTTTGAATTAGGAACTAACTTAGTTGAAATTCCTTTAAATGCAGGAACTATTTCATTAAGTACTAATCTAACACCATTTTGGATTAATATAAATCCAGCTGCGAAAGTTAATGCTTGAATCATTGAATAAACAATAAAGTTCTTTCCACCTGATAACTCTGTTTCTACAAATTCTGGACCTGCTGCTATAGCAACCCCAACATATAATACTAACATTGTAAGTGAAATTGAAACCACTGAATCTCTTAAGAAACTTAGAGATTTAGGAACTTTCATTTCTTCTGTTGATTTTGAACCTTTTCCTACTAATTTACCAATTATAGCTGATACTGCATAACCAATTCCTGAGAAGTGACCTAGTGCAACAGAATCATTTCCTGTAATTTTCTTCATGAACGGTTGTAATATAGCTGGTGATAAGATCATTATAAGACCTAATGCTAATGAACCTGTGAAGATTAAGTGAGCTCCACTCATTCCAGCTGATCCTAATATAACTGCTATCATACATGCCATAAATAATGTATGATGACCTGTTAAAAATATGTATTTATACTTTGTAAATCTTGCTATTATTATGTTAGCTATCATACCAAAAGTCATAATTAAAGCTGTGTTTGTTCCAAACTTGTCCATAGCCATTGCTACTACAGCTTCATTGTTAGGTATAACCCCTGATATATTAAATCCAGCTTCAAACATAACTCCAAATGGTTGTAATGATCCAACGATTACGCCTGCTGCTGATGCTATAACTACAAATCCAACCATTGCTTTTAATGTAGCTTTTACTATTGCATCAGCTGGTTTCTTTTGAAGTACTAATCCAACTAAAACTATAATACCTATTAATACTGCTGGTTCTGATAAAAAGTCTACTGCAACCTTTAAAATACCACCCATTATAATTCCTCCTAAGCTTAATAATTTACATATTTATTTTTTGGTAAAGTGGTAATTTAAATTACCACTTTACTTGTTTTAAAGACCTATTTTTTCTTGAATCTTTCTCTTTAATTCATCTCTATCTAATAAAGAGTCTAAAACTATAAGTTCTGGTAAGTGACTTGCACTATCTGCTAAATCTATTCCTGTTACAAATATATCTGCATCTGATGCTGTTACGTCAGCTAAAGATGTGTGATTTGCTTCATATTGATCATCTACTCCTAATTCTCTTAATACATCTGTAATGTTCATTTCCACCATAAAACTTGATCCTAAACCTGATCCACAAACTGCCATAATCTTTTTCATAATTAAAGTACCTCCTTGATTTCTTTTTCACATTTTGAATTTATTATTATATCTAATTTTTCTTTATTCATACAAACTTCTGCAATTTTTCTTAATAAATCTAAGTGTGAGTCATTGTCTTTTGCAGAAAGTGTAAAAAACACATTTATTTCTTTTCCTAAAAAATCTACTGGACTGTTAAGTTTTACAACACTAACACCCTCTTTTAAAGTTCCATCTTCTGGTCTTGCATGCGGCATTGCTACCCCATCAGCTATACAAAAATATGGGCCAAGATCTTCTATCTTTTTTAATATAGAATCATAATATCTTTTTTCCACAATTCCGTTTTCTTCT
Source organism: Clostridium sp. ZBS2 (assembly GCF_023845855.1). NCBI lineage: Bacteria > Bacillati > Bacillota > Clostridia > Eubacteriales > Clostridiaceae > Clostridium > Clostridium sp. ZBS2. Next base: position 73,474 of record NZ_JAMQIF010000014.1, on the reverse strand, counting down.
AATATATCGCAAGAAAGCTTTATAGCTTCTTTATAGTCCTCTACTCTATCAACAACTTTTACTAGCATTTATATTACCTCTCCTAAGTTATACTTTTTATTTCATCATAGTTTGCTGCATTTTTAAGTTTTTCTATATTCTGGTCTTTTGTAATTATTTCTAATAAGTTTACTAAATTCATATTCTCAGTTTTATTTGCTAATACAACCATAGCTTTAACTGGAACTTTGTTCTTACTGCCAAATTGTATCTCTGATTTAAGAGTTAATAATGCCATAGAATTTTCTAAAACATTATCTGGTGTAGCATGAACAAATGCTACTTTAGGTATAAATACCATGTAATTACCTAAGTTCTCTATAACTTTTATAATTTCTTTTGAATAATCTTTAGTTATCTTATTTTTATTTACTAATGGTTTTGTTGCTACTTCTATAGCTTCTTTCCAGTCATCAATATCTACATCTAATTGAGTAACATCTTGTGGTAATAACTTAATTATTTCACTTTCATTATCACTCTTAACTAAATCTATTAAATACTCACAATTTTTTTCATAACGTTTATTGTAAATTTCAGTTTTAATTTTATCTACATCGCTATTATCTAATAATGGGTTTACTTTTATAACCTTGTATTTATCCGCTTTAACTGGAATAGTGCTTACTATAAAGTCTATATCTGTATTTTCAAGTTCTTTATCAAGATCTTTTAATCTACATACATTTTTTATTTCTAATTCAGGAAGCATAGCCCCTATTCTTACTTTTAAAAGACTTGATGTTGCTAATCCTCCATTACATACTAGTAAAATTTTATATGTAAATTTAGATTTTATATTTCTCTCAAATATAGCATCAAAGTACATTGCCATATATGCTATTTCTTCTTCTGGGAACTTTACACCTATGATGTCTTCTTTGCTTGATAGTATAGTTTCAGTTATTTGGTATATGAAAGACATCTTGTATTTTATTTCTTCTAACATAGGATTTTCTATAACTAAATTGTTTTTTATTCTATGAATTGCTACTTTTAAATGCATTGCTATTTGGCTTGTAAATTCTAAATCATTACTACAGTCTATATTAAGAGTTTTGCAAAGTTCATCTAATATTTCTTGTGTTATATTATTTACTTCTCCTCCAACAGCTCTTCTAGATCCATCAGATATTTTCAATAAATAACATATTTCTAAATCATCTAAACTTAAGATTTCTTTTAAAACACTAAATTCTCTTCTTCTTATTAAACTGCTTTTTTCTTTTTCAGAATAATCAATTTTGAAATTATTATTATATCTATTTATTGATAGTAAAGTTATAATCTCTAATTCTTCTATTGATTCTTCAGAATATACTGTGCCTATGTTTTTTTCTACTTTCTCTATTTTTTCCTTAATAAAAGAATTTTTTAAGTTTGTTTCTTGCATTAATCTCTTTTTAATATCATGTTTCAGCTCATCACTTAATTTACTATATATACTGAAGAAAACATTTCTTATCTTTTCTTCATTGTCATTTATAGTTATTCCGTAATATGTTTTCTTTGAAACCTGTATATTATATTCTTCTAATTTAGCAGTTACTAATTTAAAATCTTGAACTAATGTATTCTTACTAACATCAACATCCTTAGCTAACTCTTCTATTGTCACTTTACCTTTTATAATTAAACTCAATATAATTACTGTTATTCTGTCATCAGAAGAATAAACTTTATAATCTTGTTCATTTATTACTTCTTGAATATTTTGACCATTTTTAAGAATTAATTTAATTCCTACTCTTGGCTTTCTTTCGAGAATTATATTTGATTCTTTCATTAAATCTTCAATAGAGTCTAAGTCATTCCTAATTGTTCTAGAACTAACTTCAAAAAACTTAGCAATACAATCAATTGTTACATATTCATCTTTTGATTCTAAAAAATTAATTATATCCTTCTGTCTCTTGTTAAGTGTAATCAACTTTTCCCTCCTCAAGCTACCTTATGTCATTATTGTAGTCGGTTTCATTAGTTTCTTCTATACCAATTTACTTCACGAATTGTGGCAACTTTTATAATATATTTAAATTTCAGTTTATACTTTAAGTACTTTTTATATTTTATTATATAGAATTTTGTCATTAAAATTTGTTTTTTGGAATCATAATTATACGATTTGTACTAAAAACAATATTCTATTAAACCAACAAATCTGTTTAATATTTATATTATCTTAATATTAATTAGATTTTATTAATATAGAAAATGGATACATCCTATTTAGTTAAAAATGATGTAGTGAATTAAAATATATATTGAAATTTCCCAGGAAATTTTTTCCTATTATTGATTTTCAATTTTTAATTTTTAAACTGTATTTCGGCGTAGTGTAATCTATGCCTAAGAAGTGTATATTTAAAACAGAGCCGATTTTTTAAATAAAATTATATACATCGTTATATAGCAAAAAAAAGCTATAGAGATGTTTCTTATCCCTATAGCCTTCTAAAATTTAAGATTATTTTCTTAAGTGTTATTGTTAAAGCATAATCAAATAAATAATTAAAAACTTAGTTTTACTACTATTTATATTACTATTAAATTTCTAAAATTAATACTTGATATCCTTGCAATGTTATTTTCTTGTCTTCAACATTTACTGTTTCATAATTATTAATTAATACGTTCTTATAACTTGATAGTTCAATTACTTGTTCATCTCTTTGATAATTAGCTACTAACATTAACTTCTTATCTAAGCTCTCTCTGTAAAAAGCAAAAATATTATTATGCTCTTCTAATGCTGGCTTAAACTTACCATATACTATAGCATCTTTAAATTCATCAGATTTTCTTAATTTTATAAGCTTTTTATAAAAACTAAGCACTGAATTTTCATCATCAATTTGTGATTCTGCATTAATTGATTTATAGTTTTCATTAACTTTAAGCCAAGGCTCTCCTTCTGTAAATCCTGCATTCTTGCTATCATTCCAATGGAATGGTGTTCTAGCATTATCTCTACTATATTTATTTACAATTTCTAGTGCTTCTTCATTATTATAGCCATGTTCAATTGCAACATTATATTGACCTATTGTTGAAATATCATCAATTTCTTCTATTGAATTAAATTTATTATTTGACATTCCAAGCTCTTGACCTTGATAAATAAAAGGAATTCCTCTTAACATAAGTGATATAGCTGCCAACATCTTTTTACTATAATCATTACACTCTTCAGTAGGAAGATATCTGCTTACCCCTCTTGGCTCATCATGATTTTCAATAATATTTGCTTTAAATCCAATATCAGCTGTTTTTATTTGGCTATCAAAAATCGCCTTTCTTAATTCGTTTGGAGTAAAATCTCTATAACCATACCAACCCTTTTCATTTTCTCCTAGTATGTTCATACTAAAATCAAACATAGAAGAGAAATAACCATCTTTGCCTATAAATTTATAAAGCTCGCCTTCTTTTTCATTAAACACTTCTCCAACTGTAAAAGCATCAAACTTATCAAAAGTTTCTTCTTTTAATTCTTTAAGCATATCCCCAACACCTTCAGCTGCATCTAACATATTGTGCATACTACAAAGTCCATCTTCTCTATCAGATGGGAAATCTTCAAATCTTAAATCCTTCTTTATATTAATAATCGCATCAATTCTAAATCCAGATAAACCCTTTTCAAGCCACCAATTAATCATGTCATATAATTTCTTTTTTAGTTTAGGATTTTCCCAATTTAAATCTGGTTGCTCCTTTGCAAATAAATGAAGATAGTATTTATTGCTGTTAGGTATCTTTTCCCATACACTTCCACCAAAATATGAACGCCAATTACAAGGTGGATTTCCATCTTTACCTTCTCTAAAATAGAAATAATCAGCAAATTCTCCCTCTGGATCTTCTATTGCTTTTTTAAACCATTCATGTTGATCTGAACAATGATTAACAACTAAATCCATTAATATATGCATATCTCTTTTCTTAGCTTCCTTTAATAATTCATCCATATCTTCCATTGTTCCAAATCTAGGATCTATATTATAATAATCAGAAATATCATATCCTTGGTCTACCATTGGAGAACAATAAACTGGAGAAATCCAAATTATATCTACCCCCAATTCTTTTAGATAATCAAGTTTATTAATAATTCCTCTTAAATCACCTATTCCATCTCCATTAGAATCATTAAAACTTTTAGGATATATTTGATATGCTACTTTGTCATGCCACCATTTTTTTATCATAATTATATTTAGTAAGAGATTTAAATATTTAAATTCATATAAATCTCTCACTAAAATTCACCTCCTCATAAGACTCTCGTTGTTTTACTATAATTATATAATACAATCTTAAATTTGAGTTTTCTTACGTATTAATGATTTAAAGTTACGTTTTTATGACTTTTTATTACCAAAATCTTTTCTGTATTTCATTGGATTTATTCCTGTATGCCTTTTAAATACCTTAATGAAATTCCCCATATTGTGAAATCCACACTCTAGACATATATCCATGACTTGCCTATTAGTTTCCCTTAACAGTTCTTTAGCCTTCTTTATTCTATATTCATTAACATATTCCATAGGCGTTTTACCAATCATCCTTTTGAAAAAACGGCAAAAGTATTGTTCATTCATATTAATTTGCTTAGCTAAATCTTTTATATGTATCTTTTCTGAATAATTATTTTGAATATAAGAAATAGCTGTTTTTATATAATCTACTCTATAATCTTTATTGTTATCATTCTCTTTTATAAGCAAATTATTTTCATATAGTATTGCTAAAATTTTTAATAAAGATGCTTTTATTTTTATTTGTGATGATAATTTTTCTGCAATATTACCTTCTGGATTTTGTGATATTTGTCCACTTATTTTATATGCGTCTAAAATCTCATAATACTCTTTTAAAATTTCTTCTCCATATTTTTCTTTCTTAAAAATAAAATGTGGCATCTTTAATTCACCATTTAATAATGGTTGAATTAATGAGCCTTGTATAGAATCAAACATATCAAAACTAAGCATTTTTAAATCAAAAACAATAGCACTTTCTTTGCACGGGTGATTTGATTTGATAAAATGAAGCTCCTCACTATTGATAAAACAAATAGCTTCTTCATGTACAACATGCTTATCCATATCTATTTCTACTTGAAATTCACCTTTTTTCATGTGAATTAACTCTAATTGATCATGCCAATGGTGTTTCACGATTAAATCTTCCGAATCACTTCCTGTATAGTAAAATGCACATGGAAAATTTACAGTTCCATGCTTTTTAATTTCCTTAAGTTGATTTTTTTCCATAATCTAACCTCTAACCCAAAATATAAATTATTTTTTTCACTACTTTTTATATAATTTTACTATATAAAAATATTTTAAATTTAGATTACTATAACATTAAATCAATATAATTATCTAATATAAAATTCTTTAATAGTATTAATTAAACTCTATAATATTAAATTTTTGTATAGTTGTTGCAATAATAAAAAGAGTAGTTATTTGTTTTAAAATACATTTGAAATATAATGCATTCTAAATCTAAAAACTACTCTCTCTTTTTTAATGTTATTTATTTATAACTGTTTTAGACATTTCAATCATTTGATCTTTATCAACATCATCATACCCCATATTCATAATGCTATATTGAATACCATTTTCATACCATCTTACAAATTGTGTATTAGATTCACTAATTTCATCAGCTCCAAATCCAATTTGCAAAGTTCCCTCTTGAATTAACTTTGATTCTTCTTCTGATTCTACGTAATCTACTGGTACAGCTTTATATTTAAAATTGTTGTAATATACCTTGATTCCATTGTACTCAGTAATATCTTTTTTATCTTCCGAATCTTTATTAAAATATTCTTCACTAATAGGTGTTGCTTCCAAAAATAAACTTTGATCTTTTCTAGCACCATCTTTTTTATAGCTGAAATTTGCATCTTTAGTTTTTAAAACTGAATCACCATTATCATTTTCTAATGAACTATCTGAAAAGTTAAATGATTCAAACTTAAATCCATTTGAAAATTCATCTACATATTTAGGACAATAGCCGACTGTTTTTTTAACTACATCTTCTGTTGGAAACTTATTAATTTCATTCATTCTAGAACTGCTTGAATTCCAGTGTAATCCTCCTGTTGCTGCAACACAAGTTGCAGTTGTTGCTATAAATAAAAGGCCTACTACTATCATGGTTTTCGCTTTTAAAAATCTAATTTTCATATTAAATAACACTCCCCTATCTTTTTCCTCTAAAATTCCAGCTCTAATTTTAAAAAACATATTTTCTGGAGCTGAAATTTCATCAGATTTTTTATTTAAACAATCTATAATTTTTTCATCTATGTTTTCATTTAATTTTCTGTCCATTAAACTTCACACTCCTTTGCTTTTGATATTTCACACTTTTTATCTTTTGATAAGGTTTCTTTTAATTTTTTTCTTGCAGTATAAAGCCTTGATTTTATCGTTCCCTCAAAGCATCCCATAATTTTTGCAATTTCCTTTACAGTTAATCCATTAAAATAAAAAAGTATTATCACTGTTTTTTGCTTTAAATCCAAATGCTCAATTTCAGCATGAAGTGTTTCTGCCTCTTGGTCTCTTATATATATATCAATTGATTTATCAATACTTTCATCATTTGCTTTTTCAAAAATATTTTCAAAAGGCAAAGCTTTTTTCTCTTTACCTACATGTTTCCAGGCAATTCTTGTTAGAATCTTAAAAAACCATGGTTTAAATTGTTCTATATTTTTTAGACTCTTAGCACTTAAATAACATTTTATAAATGCTTCTTGTACAATATCTTCACTAGTAAATTTATTACCTGTAATTAAATATGCATATTTTAATGATTGACTTTTGTATATTTCAAATATTTCGCCTAAAGCGTTAATATCACCAGACTGGATTTTTTGAACAAGTTCTTTTTCACTCACTTTTATATCTCCTTCCTTAAAGGCCTCTCTAGATGCATCTATATATAAGAGACTTTAACTTTAAAAATGGTTCATTTATAATAAAAGATTTTTTTTAATATTTTTTTAACTTTATATATTCATCTTACTTATAGTCTATTGAAATAAAATAAGACTTTTAAAACAAATAAAAAAGCGCTCTTTGATTATAAAATGTATTTAAATCATAGAGTACATTTTATTTCAAAGATAGCACTTTTAATTATATAGCTATAAAATTATTTTTATTGCGTATGTTATGTATTCATTATTATATAAATAATTTAATTATTAATATAAACAATGCTGAAAATATTGCTGTTATTGGAATAGTTAAAAACCATGCCCAAACTATTTGTTTCGCTACTCCCCATTTTACATTTTTAAATCTTTTAGATGCTCCAACCCCCATTATAGTTGTTGTTATTATATGTGTTGTACTTACTGGTGCATTAAATAATGTTGCTGTTAATATTACGCAAGCAGCACCAGTTTGAGCTGCAAATCCATTTACAGGAGTTAATTTTGCCATTCCACTTCCCATAGTTTTTATTATTTTTTTACCACCTATAGAAGTTCCAAGTGCCATTGATAATGCACAAATAAAAATTACCCATGTAGGCACTTCAAATGTACTTATTAATCCACCACTTAGTAACGCCATAGTTATTATTCCCATAGATTTTTGCGCATCATTTCCACCATGATTGAATGCCATAAATGCGCCAGCTAATACTTGTAATTTTAAAAATATCTTATTCACAACAGTTCTCGTATAAGACTTTAATACAAAATTTAATATTATCATTAATATATATCCAACTATAAATCCTATCACAGGTGAAAGAAATAACCATAAAATTACGCTGTGAAAAAGGTTGTACCAATTAACAACATTAAGAGTACTAGTATATGCAATTCCCGCTCCTACAAGTGCTCCTATTAAGGCATGAGATGAACTACTTGGAATTCCAAAATACCATGTTAGTAAATTCCAAATTATAGACGAAATTAATACACACATTATTACCCATTGTGGTATAGATGCATGGCTTACAATGTTCTCGCCAACTGTTTTTGCAACTGCTGTTCCCATAAAGGCACCGAAAAAATTAAATATACAACATATTATAATAGCTTGTTTAGGGGTAAGTGCCCTTGTAGTTATTGAAGTTGCAACTGCTGTAGCTGTATCATGGAAACCATTTATAAAGTCAAATGCTACTGCAAAAATTATTATTAGTATTGTTACAATTAACGAACTATGCATTTTTAATTACAACTCTTTCTACTATATTAGCTACTTTTTCACAATTATCCACTGTGTCTTCTAAAATCTGATAGATTTCTTTCCACTTTATAATTGTTATAGGATCTCTCTCATGTTTAAATAATTGCTGTACAGTTTTTCTAAATATTTTATCTGCTTCACTTTCAATTTTACTTATATTCATGATTTTAGTATTTATATTTTTAGATTTACAGCCATGTATTTTTAACTCACTCATTAAAACTACAAGTTCTTTAGTAGCTTGTACTAACATATTACATATTTCTCTTAATTCTTCTGTACTTTCTGTTATATCAAACATTATAAATCTGTGAACTGTTGAATTAATGGAATCTAAAATATTATCCATTTCTTTTATGATTTCATATACATCTTCTCTGTCTATAGGTGTTATAAATGCATCATTTAATTCTTTAATTAAAGTGCGAACTAATTCATCACCAATGTTTTCTAATTCTGATGTATTCTTTACTTGTATCTCTCTCTTATCTAAACACTCCAAACTTTTTCTCAATTCAATAGCCGCTTCATTAACAATTTCAGCTGATTTTAATAACATCTGGTAAAATTTATCTTCTTTACAATTAAAATTAAACATTATTTCATCTCCTAGATTAATATAAAAATATTATATCTGATTTTAACCCCAAAATAATTATATTCCTTTTGTGGTAAATTTTTAAACTGGTTTGAGTAAAATTTTAGAAATTTAACATAGATTTAATATTTTATGTAAAGTATTTAACTTATAAACGCTAATAAGAGTCTATTATTTTGTATGTAAAATAATTACTTTTAAGTTTATTTATTATGTATTTTTATCCTAAAAAATAATAAATTAACTAATTATTTACATAATAACTGGTTTATTTTATTATTACCATAAATTATTTAATATAAAAACTAAAATTCAATGTCTAAATTTGTGGTAAAAAAATCCTTAAATGATACTTGCTAGAAATTTAAATCTGTAGTATCATTCAATTGTGGTAGCAATATTAACCATAATTGAATAATATTTTATAGTAAGAGAGTTTATTGATCGCTATTTTTAAAGATGCATTTTTTGCCTTTATTAATAGCGCTTTTTTAATTTTATTATTACGAATTAAATGAAAACGTTTAGGAGTGGTATTAATGAAAAAAACACGTAAATTAGTAGCTTTAGCTACTGCATTAGTTTTAAGTGTAGGTCTTGTTGTTTGTGGACAAGTGAGCTGTAATGCAGCAACAATCTCAGCTTCAAGAGAAGCAAATCAAAGTATTAATAAGTCTGATAAAATAATAATTGCTCATAGAGGAGCTTCAGGTTACTTACCAGAACATACTTTAGAAGCATATTCTTTAGCATATGCAATGGGAGTAGATTATATAGAAGCAGATGTTAATATTACTAAAGATGGTGTTCCAGTAGTAATGCATGACACGCATCTAGATACAACAACTAATGTAGCTGAGCTTTATCCAAACAGAAAACGTGCTGATGGAAGATACTATATAGTTGACTTTACTTTAAAAGAAATTAAAAACCTTACTGTGCATGAACGTATAGACCTTGATACAGGAAATGCTGTTTTCAAAGATAGATTTCCTCTAGGAAGTTCTCATTTTGAGGTACCTACTTTAGAAGAAGAAATTCAATTAATACAAGGACTTAACAAGAGTACAGGACGTAATGTGGGAATATATCCTGAATTAAAATTCCCTAAATTCTATAAAGAAAATGGACATGATATTGGAGCTATCACTTTAAAAATGCTTGATAAATATGGTTACAACCAAAAAGATGCTAAATGTTATATTCAATGTTTTGACCCAACTTATTTAAAGAGTTTTAAAGAAACATTAAACCCTAAATGTAAATTAGTTCAATTAATAGGTCATTCAGATTGGGAAGATAATGAAGGCGATGATGTTCCATACATGCTTTCTGCTAAGGGATTAAAAGAAATTGCAAAATTTGCTGATGGCGTAGGCCCATGTACAGATCAAATATTAGATGAAAACGGAAATCAAAAGAAGAGTGCTTTAGTTGCTAATGCAAACTTTGTAAAAGATTCACATGCTAATAATCTTGAAATACATCCATATACAGTGCGTAAAGATGATCTACCAAAATACGCTAAAGATGCAGACCAATTCATTAGAAAATTATTATTTGAAGTTAATGTAGATGGTTTATTTACAGATTTCGCTGATATCGGAGTAAAGGCTAAAAGCGAAGGACCAATTAAATAATTTAAATAAATGTTTATACTTTAGTCACGTATTAATCCATGTATAAGTATACCTGAACAGGCTAAATAAAAACAAGTTACCGATAGTTTAGGTTTTTCTTCTAACTATCGGTAATTTTTATATGTATTACAACAAACTTATCATATACTTATATTCTATCTAGCTTGTTGAGTTCTACCACTTTGTCTCTTTCCTTGCTGACTACCATTGCCTTGGCTTCTTCTTTTATCAGCATACCAATTTCTTCTTGGTTTTTTATTAGCATCAGTAGTCTTCTTATCTGCTTCTTTCTTTTGAGCTGGTTCTCTAGTTATAACTATTCTTTCAAATTCAACATTCTTCATTACAGGAATGTTTTTTCCTATTGTCTTTTCAATATCCTTAAGTGCACTTTTTTCATCAACATCACAAAACGATATTGCTACACCACTATGTCCAGCTCTACCAGTTCTTCCAATTCTATGTACATAAGTTTCTGGTACGTCAGGTAAATCATAATTTATAACATGTGATAATCCATCTACATCGATTCCTCTTGCAGCTATATCAGTTGCTACTAAAACCCTTATTTTCCCCTCTTTAAAATTGCTTAAAGCAAGTTGTCTTGCATTTTGAGACTTATTACCGTGAATTGCTTGAGACTCAGTTCCAGTCTTAGCAAGATCTTTTACAATATTATTTGCTCCATATTTTGTTCTTGAAAATACTAATAATGACTTAATAGATTCATCTTTAAGAAGATGAACAAGTAAAGACTTCTTATCTTTCTTTGTAACAAAATATACTCCTTGAGTAATAGTATCTATAGTTGATGAAACAGGTGCTACTTCAACTTTTACTGGATCTTTAAGAATACTGTTTACTAAGCTCTTAACTTCTGAAGGCATAGTCGCAGAGAATAAAAGATTTTGTCTAACCTTTGGTAACTTAGCTACTATTTTCTTAACATCACGAACCATTCCCATATCAAACATACGGTCAGCTTCATCTAACACAAAATGTTTAACATTACTTAAATCAATATATTTTTGATCTATTAAATCAAGTAATCTACCTGGTGTTGCAATTAAGATATCTACTCCCTCACCTAATATTCTAGTTTGGGGTTTTTGTGATACTCCACCAAAGATTACTGTATTTTTAATATTAGTATGCTTACTATAAAGAGTAAAATTCTCTTCTATTTGAATTGCTAATTCTCTAGTTGGAGCTAATATTAAAGCTTTTATTGTTCTTGGTTCATCTGATTTCTTTTGATTTTTTGCTATGTTTTGTAAAACAGGAATAGCAAAAGCTGCTGTCTTACCTGTACCTGTTTGTGCACATCCTAGAAAATCTTTTCCCTTTAATAATGATGGAATTGATTGTTCTTGTATTGGTGTTGGATTTGTGTATCCCGCTTCTGTTAAAGCTTTCTGAATTGGTTCTATTATATTTAAATCTTTAAATAACATCTTTTCTCCTTTTTAGGGCATTATACAAATTCACTGCCCTCATAAATTATATTATTAAAATAAACTCTTATATTTATTTCTTTACAAAAAACAAAGAAAGACACTAGCTATATGTAAGTAACAAACCCATACTTATAGCGAGAGTCTCTCATAATTATTATACAATTATTTTAGTAAAATAGCATCATTTATTTATAATATCCTCAGAAACAATAAAAAACTTTTATTGAACTAATGTCAGATTTTATCTTTACTAATTACTGATATGGTATATTTTTTAATTCTATAGAATCAACTACTTTTGTAGTTTTATCAAAATAAATTTCCATCTTTTGACCATATTCCCCAATATCGCTTGTAAAGTAATTAACAAAACCAGCTTCATTCATATAATCTACTTTTGGCTTACCATATGCATTTATAACATCATCATAAGTTGAATTTAAAGTAATACCTTTAGGTAATACAACAGTGTTCTTATAAGGTTCTTTACTTTTTTTAATTTTGATTTCACCAATTTTAGCATCATCTAACTTCACTGTTGTTCCACTATTATTATAAATTGTTACCCTAATTCTAGTATCCTCACCTTTTTTTCCATCATCCATTATTATATCATCTACATAATAATCATTTTCTAATTCTTGTGACTTATGATCATAATCATTAAATTTAAATCCATTATCAGCCAACGTTTTTACATTAATAGGCAACGATAACTTGACCCCATTCAAGTTAATATCTCCAGATAAAGGATCTTCTTTCATTTGTTCTGCATATGTTTTTGTATCCTGATCTGTTAATTCTTTTACTTTACTGCCTCCACTACACCCTACTATTAATAGAGTGCAAATTACTCCGCAAAAAAAGGCTATTACTTTTTTTTTCATTTGCTATCTACCCCTTCTTAAATTAGTATATATTTTTATTCCGGAAACAATTATACCACAATAATGTATATATTACNNGTAATATATACATTATTGTGAATTTTAGTTGGTAATTTGCCTTACTATTATATCTTAAGATATTCTCTAATTTTTGTTCATAAAAGTAGCTTTAACCAAGTAATATCTACAAAATTAGGTGTCAACTTAAAGCTGACACCTATTAACCATTTTGGACTTATCAAAGAAATAAAATAATAATTTATTTCTTAGTACCTTTTTCACTAATTTTTTCTAGAGCCTTTTCTGGAACATTATGCTTTTCAACTACATTGGTATCTAATTCAATAGTTTTGCTTACATCTACTTTAATATAAGTTCCTGGTTCATAGTAATCTTTAGCAGTACCTCGTTTGAAAAAATGAACTTCTCTTTCTTTTCCTTCTTTATTAAATCCAATTAAATCATATGATTTTCCTTTTTCTTGCTTTTCACCTTTATTATCAACTAACCATGAATCCTCATTTACTTCATCTAATGGTATTTGAGTGTAATATGTATCTGAAACAACATATCTACTATTATAGTATCCTTTGGCCCAAAATGCTCCAGATATAATGATTACTATAGCAATAATTCCTATTATTTTTTTCATAATTATTCCTCCTAAAATTCTAATTCTTTTTTTCTAAACATTATTATTGTAATAATGGTAGGTAATACAATATATACCAAAATTCCTGCTATGATTAAAAAGTCAAAACTTCCTGTTTCAATGAAAGATAATTTTTCTTTATATAAAATTATTGTATACATGAATTTAGTCAAGTCCCCAATTGAATTTATAATAAAACCTTGCCCTAAAATAGTCGCTAAAATTAGCATAACAGTCTTTGATGATAACAAAACGTAGAATATAGTACCTATCATTGCATTTTGTGAATAATAAACTAATATAGTTGACATACTGATATATCCAATAATTCTTAATGCTTCTGCGCCAACGCCTAAAATAATTGTAAATATTTCTTTACTTGATAAAGACATTTTTAAAAATATTGGAATAACTAAAATCACAATTCCCAACAATAATGCTGATAAGAGTGAAAGTATAGCCACTTCAATAATTTTTGTTAAAACAACTTTACTTCTTGAAATTCCATATCCAATGGCAATCTGCATAGACTTGCTTTTAAAATCATCATAATAAATTGATAAAAAAATAGAAAGTCCCATAACCAATGGAAAGAAACCTAAAAATGTATCTGTTTTTTCAAGATATGCATTCTGATTAAATGTTGGATTATAATATATAAAAATCATTAGTAGAAACAATCCAATAAATCCACCTAGTGTATAAATAAATGATTGCTTACGACTAATCCTACGAATATCAGCTAGAATATAATTAATCATTTTATTTTCCCTCCCACAAGTTCAAAGTAATAATCTTCTAAAGTTTTAGTAGAAGATTTTTCTGCTAAAATTTCAATATGATTTGACTTTAAAATTTCTCTAGTTCTATCTATGTCATTTACACTTATTTGGATAGTATCTGATTCACTTTTTAAATCGTCTAGAGTAATTTCACGTAATACTTTTCCTTCATGCACAATGCCAAATCTATTTGCAGTATGTTCAAGTTCACCTAATATATGTGAGGAAACAATAATTGTCATTCCATATTCCTGATTCAGTTGTTTTACCAGATTTCTAATATCTACAATTCCTTGAGGGTCAAGTCCATTTGTCGGCTCATCCAATATAAGAATCTCTGGATTTCCAAGTAATGCACTTGCAATTCCTAATCTTTGTTTCATTCCCATTGAAAAAGATTTGTATTTTGCTTTAGTAGTATTCAATCCAACTATTTTAAGGACTCGTTCTATTTCCTTCTTATCCTTAATACCTTTTAATTTACGATAATATTGTAAATTTTCTTTTGCATCAAGATAGTCAAAAAAGTTTTTTCCTATAAAGAAACCTATTTTTTTTCTATTAGTTAATAGTTCAGAATAATTCTTACTGTTTTTGATAGACAACTCTCCATCTGAAAAATCTGATAAACCAAGGATTATTTTAAAAATAGTTGTCTTACCTGCACCATTTTTTCCTATTAAACCATATATCTCTCCTTTTTTTACATGCAAGTTTAAATCTTTGGTAACATGAAAATCACCATAATATTTATTAATGTGTTTTAATTTAATCATAATAACTCCTTTATTTATTCTCAAAAACTTTTCAATTCTAGTCATACTTTGTTCATAATCTTCAAAATTTGTACAAAATACTAGCGTTTCATTTTTATAAATTTCTATACTTATATATTTATCTTCAATATCAATAAATTTGATAGTTATCTCTCTTGGTACATGAAGTAGATTTACTATTTGTCTAATATTATATATTTTGAATAAACTTCAATCTTTAATATAAGCTTAAATAAACCTTAATTCCTAAAAATCATTGCAAAAACCCACAAGGCTTACCCAATTAATATCTTGCTAAAATATTTTTTAATTTTCTCTTGTGCTTTTATTTTTTACTTTAGGTGTAAGATAAACCATACTCTAGCTATCTTTTTTATAAGCTATTAAATTTATTTTATTATATCTATCTAATAAAAAACCGTATCACTTATTTGTGATACGGTTCTCCATTACTTATTCTAAATGAGGTTTTTCCAATTAATACCCACATATTCATTCTACATAATTATGGTATAATATCCAAGTTAGAATATAGAAATGCCGTAGTAGGATGGCTACGGGGGTTTTGAACATTTTATCCTCCTTGGACTATTGTAGAATTAACTATAAAAAGCTTTGTTACTATTTATATTATTAAATTAGTTTTAAAACATAATCTTTTTATTTCTAAGTTAATTATCAAGATTAAATTTCTTGGTATTCATAGAAAGCTTAATGGCAAAGAGAAAAAGCACCCATCCCACAAAGAATAGTGTACTTTACTCTTAATTAAATTTATTTAATTAATTCAATAGCCCTAAAACAAAATAAATGTTCTAATTCTTCATTTTTTAATATTAAATGTTTTTAAGTGTTTCTATTATCTCATTTTCATATATTCCACCATGATAACATATGATTCTATCAATATCATAATTCAAAAATTTTTTAATAGACCTTTTAGCCTCTTCTATATCGAAAGTATACTGAGGTAATGCAATATCTAAATTTCCATTTTCTACAACCAAAGCATCTCCAGTTATTAATGATTTGCTTTCTTTGTGATAAATAGATATGTGACCTAGCATATGTCCAGGTGTAGCTATTATTTCAATTCCTCCACAAAACTCTAAATAATCTTTATCTTTTAATGTTATATCTACATTACAACTTTCTACTGCTTCAAGGATTTTATGAAAATGATTAGCTTGCTCTTTTTGATTTTCTGTTAAAGAATCATATATACTTTCAGCTTGTTGTAGTCTTAACGATTTTTTACTAGCATTAATATATGGTTCCTCTTCTTTAGATGCTAATATCTGTATATTAGGATATTGTCTCTTAAATTCTGCTAACGCTCCCATATGGTCAAAATCATGATGCGTTATAATTATTTTAGATAAATTTTTTATGTTGACTCCATTATTTATTGCAACCTTCTCTATCAATCTAAGAAAATCAGGGTATCCACAATCTATTAATACCATTTCATTTTCATCTTCTAATATTACAGGGTAAATAGTATCCTTTTTGTTACCAAATTTGAAAGACAATTCTAATATGCTTATCTTACTCATGTTAATTCCTCCTAATAATAATTTAATTATTTAAATAGTATCATGCGTTTTAAAAATATAGTTAGTCTATAAACATTTCTGTATTATTTATTCCTACATACTAAGTGCTTTATTTATAATACATTTTATATTCCCTAATAATTTTCCTAATACTATTTTCAGTAAGATAATATTTATTTGCTAATTCCTTAACTGAACTTCCATTATTAAAGCTATTGTAAATTTGTATATTTCTTTCTATTAATTCATTTTTAAATCCACTATTTTCTCCCCAGTTTTTCCTATTTTCATCTTTTCTAGGTATATATAAATAACTTCCATCAACGTACTGTTGAATTATCTTAATAATTTCCTTAGGTAATATATTTTGTGCATTTTTATATTTCATAGCCTTTGCTCCTATTTAATATTATATTTTTTTAATATTAAAGCAAAAACTGCACAAAACTACTTTGATTAAATCTCTCTTTTAAAGCAGCTCCTAACAAAATATGTTCTGTGCTATTACAGTCTTTGCTTGGAGCTTAATGCAATAACTAGTTTTTGTGTTAAGTTTTTCATATGTTCTCTCCTAACTATTGATTTATATATTTACTAAATCTTAAACTCTAAATACTAATTATTCAACAGTCCAATTTCAGTAAAAACCTCACTTATTTGTGATACGGTTCTCCGTATCAGTTACAAATGAGGTTTATTCTATTTACTCCCCTTATAGTTCTCTCTTATAAATGGTTCTTGAACCTTCTTATCTAATAACTCTTTATAATTTCCAACTTTCCTATATGCATTTCCCTACGTTTCCCTTTAATAAACTTTTTACATCCTATACCTATCTACTTCTCTTTGTACTTTATATAGTTTCAATCTCAACTTTTATTGCTGTAGCACCTTCTAGTTGAATCCAGTTTAAATTCGCTTTGAATTCTGTAGTAACCTTATCTAAATTACATATGTTTTCTATAACATACGCTCCTTTATTTTCAACATATTTGTCTATTGCTACGTGAGCTTTGCCATGTTGTATTCCACTTAAGTCAATACCTATTAATTTTATATTACACTCTAATAATTTATCTATAAGCTCATTAGTTAAATATGGACTTGCTTTAGAATTAAAATATTCTTCACTTCCATATCCATAATTTTCTAAATATCCGGTTCTAAATATTACGAAAGAATTTTTTTTAATTGATATACTGTCTAATATATCAATATCTATAATATCTAGATTTCTAACATCTATTACAGTAACATCTATTTCTACTGGTAACTCTATATTTGATAGATTGTAGCAATCTATATGCGTTCCTATATGTTGTCTTTGATGTGCTGGTTGTGAGTCTCCCCATTTTAATATTTTCTTTGGAATATTAAATTCCGTTAAATGTAAATTCATATTATATATCTCCTTCTGATTCTATTATTTCATCTAAATAGTTATTAAATTTTATTAAGAAACTAGCTACAATTTCTTGGTCTTGCTTAGTTATGCTTTTAAAAAATTTATTATTTCTTTCTTCCCACTGCTTATGTTTTATTTCATGATATTTGTATAATTTTTCTCCCAATTCTGTTAACTTAAAATATATTTCTTTATCATTCTTAGGCTTTTTATATTTATCAATAAGGTTATTATTCAAAAGTTTTTTGCACAATTTACTTATTGCACCTCTCGTCATATTCATACTTTGAGATATTTTAGTAACATTAGGATCTTTTATTTTTCCTATAAAATCTAAACAATGTATTTCTGAAACTCCATAATTTTCATATTCACCTTTAAATGCTAATTTTCCTAGAGTTTCTTCCTTTTCATATATATTTTTTAAACTCTTCATAATAATATTATTATCCACTTAAAAAACCTCCTTTAGAGTTCTAACTAAACAGTCTTTATGATTTTTGTTTCCTTGGAAATAATATTATAATATTTTTGTTTCCTTGTCAACATTTTGTTCAACTCAATTTGTTGCGTAAATCTTGTAATTTTATATAACCTCAAAAAAGCTATAGAAATCATTCCATAGCTTTTTGAGTATTATATTTTAATTATACAAATTTAGTAAAGTTTGCATTTACTTATGATACGGTTCTCCATTACTTATTCTAAATGCTCTATATATTTGTTCTAATAGCATAACTCTGAAAAGTTGATGTGGAAATGTCATTTTACTAAAGCAAAGACTATGATTAGATCTTTTTAAAACAGCTTCACTTAAACCTAAGCTTCCTCCAATTACGAAGCATAAGTTGCTATTACCTCTTACTCCGCAATTATCAATGAATTTAGATAGTTCTTCTGATGACATCATCTTACCTTTAAGATCTAATGTAATTACATACATATTATCTTTTATAGAATTTAAAATCTTATTGCCTTCTTTATCTTTTATGATGAGTTCGTCCTTTTCAGACGCATTGTCTGGAGTTTGTTCATCTTGTAGCTCCACTATATTTAATTTACAATAACGAGATAATCTTTTAGAATACTCATCTATAGCATGTTTCAAGTATTTTTCTTTAAGTTTTCCTACTGAAATAATTGTTATATTCATATTTTCTCCTTAGTTTTAGTCTCATAATCTATTTTATTTTCACCTTATATTTTAGGTAATTATTAATATTTTAGTACAAAAATAAGCTCGTAAAATTTAATCTTTTCTACAAGCTAAGATATAAAACTAAAAGTTCTACCTATACTAAAATACTAATATACACTTAAAACACAATTCTGTTTTAATAGCCTAAAGTTTCATTTATAAATATTACATGTATTCTATCTTTATCAATTTGTCTCTTAATTAATGTGTATTCATTACAAATTCTTTCTTTGCTATTACAGTCCATGCATTTTCCTATTTTTGAGCATGGTGTAGCCTTGTTTAATCTTTTTGTATTTGCTGGTGCTGATACTTCTTTATTTCTTTTAATTGCATCCTCTATAGTTGGAACTATCTTATTTACGCCTGCAATTATTATTACTTTTTTTGGTCCATAAAGAATAGCTGCTACCCTATTACCATTACCATCAACATTATAAATTTCACCTTTTTCAGTAATAGCATTTGAGCTTGTGAAATAAGCATCTGAAAGAAATGCTTGTCTGTATATTTCATTTACTTCTTCACGTGTGATATTAGGTTTATTTCTATCTAATAAATTGTATTTTCCATTCTTAAGATAATCCATAACCCCACATTCAAATAAGGTCATTGATCCTCCAAATGCAATTTTATTACCTGGTTCTATTATATTTTCTATAATACCTATTAAGTCATCTTTAGATTTAGCAAAATACCCATTCATATTACTTTTTCTTAACTCATCTATTGTTCTTAATATTTTTTGTTCATTTACCCACATAATATTATTGTCCATATTATCACCCCACGCTATATTGTATTTATAATCCCAATCAATCATATTGAGTATAAATCATAATATCATTATACAAAATTTACCATATAGAAATCAAATAATATCCCTATAATATTTTCACTTAATTTTAAAATGTATATTATCTTTTATTAATAAAAGGTTTACTGTATTTATCAACTAATACCCAAAAGAAACATAGTTGATTATGAATTTAAATTCTTATATATTTTTACAGTGGTTGTCCATTAAAATTTTCTATATATAAATAAAAGGGATCATTGTAGATCCCTTTTTAGAAAACTATTTACCACAACACTTTTTATATTTCTTTCCGCTTCCACATGGACAATCGTCATTTCTTCCAACTTTTTCATTATTTCTAATGATTTTAGAATCTCTAAATTGTTTTTGAATTTCTTTTCTCTTTTCTTCTGAGAATATTCCATCCCATTGTGGTAAAGTGTAAAGATATTCAGCTTTTGCATCTAACATATTATAATATAAATTTTCTAAATCAATATCTAATACTAATTCAGTATTTTCATCTAAATTTTCTAAATCATATTGATTTTTTAAACTATCATTTATTCCATCAATGAATCCCATTATAAATTCTAATGAAGAATCATATTCTTTTGCTAAACCAGCAATTGTTGTCTTCTTAGGTTCTTTATGTTTTGCTAATAAATCTTTATAAATGCTTTTTTCTAACTTACTATATTCTTGCCAGAAAGCATTTTCTCCCTTAGTTTTTACATAGTCTACAACCATATTAGTCCAATCTGTATATAAACTCATTTTTAAAATCCTCCCTTAATGTTGCTTTTGTTTTATATTTATAAATTTATTTTATAGTAACCAATTTAAAATTCTATAAATTCACTAGGTTCATGTCTATTTGCCATAGTTAATGTTATGTCATTCTTTTCATTAATTCCATTTTCTCTTAATACATTAACTACTGTTTGATATGCTAAATCAGGTTGATTATTAGTACTGCTTAAATGTCCTAAAATAACCTTCTTATTAAAGCCATTCTTTAATATTTCTACAATAGCTTCACCG
This sequence comes from Clostridium sp. ZBS2, assembly GCF_023845855.1. NCBI lineage: Bacteria > Bacillati > Bacillota > Clostridia > Eubacteriales > Clostridiaceae > Clostridium > Clostridium sp. ZBS2. The sequence continues at coordinate 52,395 of NZ_JAMQIF010000014.1, read as the reverse complement.
CAATCATCATTAGATAAATGTCCTATCTCACTTAATATTCTTCTTTTTAAGCTATACGGATATGGTCCATATTTAAGCATACTGACATCATGATTACTTTCAAGTAAAATAATTTCTGATTCTTTAATATTATCATATATTTCTTTTGTAAATGTTCCTAAATCAGTTGCTACACTAACTTTTTTATTTTTGTTAGCAATAGTATAACCCATAGGAGATATTGAATCATGAGGAATATTAAAGGCTTTCACATCTAAGTCTTTAATTTGAGTAACTGATCTTTTATCAATTACCTTTATATTATGCTCTTTTATCTTTCCAATTAATGATTCCATAGCACTCCAAGTGTTGGCATTTGCATATATTGGTATATCATATTTTCTTGATAAAACTCCAACACCCTTTATATGATCACTATGTTCATGTGTTACAAAAATACCATCTAAATCATTTGGTGACTGATTTATTGATTTCAATGCTTCATCAATTCTTTTACCTGGAAGTCCAGCATCTATTAATATTTTTGATTTTTCAGAAGCAACAAACATACTATTCCCACTGCTTCCACTGTATAAAGAACAGAATATCATTTAAATTCCTCCTATGATAACATAAAAAGCCACTCTATTCTACTGTAGTTCTCTTTATATCCGCTCCTAAAGCTCTTAATTTATTTTCTATATGTGGATATCCTCTATCTATATGTTCTATACTTGTTATTTCTGTTCTTCCTTCAGCTAATAAACCAGCTATAACCATAGCAGCTCCAGCTCTTAAATCAGTTGCTTTTACTACTGCTCCAGTAAGTCTTTTAACACCCTCAATAATAGCTACTCTACCTTCAACTTTTATGTTAGCGCCCATCTTTTTAAGTTCATCTATATGTTTATGTCTATTTTCCCATATAGACTCAGTAACTATACTCTTTCCAGAAATAACGCTTAATAAAGCTGACATAGGTTGTTGAATATCAGTCGGGAATCCTGGATAAGGGGTAGTCTTTACGTTTACTGCTTTTAGTTCATCACTAGCACAAACCCTTATACAATCATCATCTTCTTCAATTACTGCACCCATTTCTTTAAGTTTTGCTGAAATTGATTCTAAATGCTTTGGAATAACATTCCTCACATAAACATCTCCACGAGTTGCAACAGCTGCTATCATAAATGTACCAGCCTCTATTTGGTCAGGTATAACGCTATAAGAACAACCTTTTAGTTTTTCAACACCTTGTATTCTAATAACATCAGTACCAGCACCTTTAATATTTGCACCCATTGAGTTTAAAAAATTAGCTACATCAACTACATGTGGTTCTTTTGCCACATTTTCAAGAGTAGTAACACCATCTGCTAATGTTGCTGCAATCATAACATTTATTGTAGCACCTACTGATACTACATCAAAAAATATATTTGTTCCTTGTAATTTTTCTGCTTTCACTATTACAGCACCATGTTCTATAGTAACTTCTGCACCAAGAGCTTCAAATCCTTTTATGTGTTGATCTATAGGTCTAACACCAATTGGACATCCACCAGGTAACACAACCTTTGCTTGCTTAAATCTTGCTAATAAAGCTCCTATAAAGTAATAAGAGGCTCTCATTCTTCTTACATCCTCAGTTGAAGCATCAAAATTACTTACATTTGTACTATCTATTTCTAATGTATTATTATCTATTTTTACTGTATTACAACCTAAACTTTCTAATATTCTTTCAAGGCAATGTACATCTTCAATATCTGGTATATTATCAATTACACATTTTCCTTCACTGGCCATTATTGCTGCTGGTAATATTGCTACAGCTGCATTTTTAGCACCATTGATCTCAACAGAACCTCTAAGAATATTCCCTCCATTTATTATCAATCTTTCCATCGAATTCACCCTATTCATAAAATCTATATTTAAATACGTCAAACTCCTGATTATATCTATATTTTCATTAGACATTATTGTCCTATTATATTTATTAAAATCTACTTTTATCATTATATCATAAACTTAATTTATTTAAATATATTTTTTTCCTTATATTAATAGTTTTTTAAACATTTTACTTAATAAATTTCCTTTTTATAATATTAAATGTAATATAGTCAAATTTTAACGATATAAATTATGGGTATTATGTAAAATTATTTACTTAATTACATTTTTATTATTATCATTCATATTTTAATTATTCTTCTATTTTTTTATTTGTTCTATTGTGTTATAATTTATTAAAACTTTGTAATAGCAAGACATTAGTTTAGATTGTGAGGTTTACATGAAGTATTATATAGTTGCGGTATTTGATGATGAAACATATCAATTAATTTCACCTATTCAAAAAAATATGTCAAAAAAATTTAGAGGCAATAGAAATTCACCTATGCCATTTATTCCTTTATGTATTGTTGATAATCCTAATTTCGATAAACTTTATCCGATTATAAACAAAATTATATCGCCATATAAAGTTTTTAGGATTGATGCTTTGGATTCTGTTTATGTATACGATAATACTAGAAGCGTTAATTTAAGGATTGATAATAGAGGATATATTAAGAGAATTTCTCGTGCTCTTAGTGACATGCTTATTTTAAGTGGATTTAATATTAAAACATTTGATGAAAATTTTGTTTCTCTATCAAATTTAGGTTATATATCAAAAGACTATAAAAAGCAGGATATAAAGTTAAATTTTCCATACCTATATAAAAATAATCCTTATATAAAATTAAAGATTAAAAAAATAGAAGTTTGGAAAATACCTACATCTAAAAAAGATTTACCGTTAAAATCATTTGTTTTAAAAAAATTTTAAATATATTTATTTGTTTTAGTAAAAGAGAATTTGATAATTAATCATTCCCTTTTACTATTATTTTTTGTATTTTTAAGAAAATTTAAAATATTTTTTATTGTATTCGTTTTCTCCACTTTCTTTTATTTTAAAATTTTTGTAAAATAAAAATAATGATTTATTAAAGTAGGGGGATTCAGTATGAATGTTAAAGACCTCTTTGAAACTCAAAGAATAATAAATAAAAATTTAACATTAAATAATCAATTAGATGACTGTAAGATTCAAACTAGAAAATATTTGGAATTCAACGTTAAGATTAGCGAACTAGCTAATGAAACTAAATGCTTTAAATACTTGATGGATACTAACAATTTTATAGATATGCAAGTTGTATTTAGAAAATATGTATCCTGTTTATCGCAAATTATTACTATCGGACTAGATAATAATTATTCTGATATAACTGAGATTGATGTAAAACCTAATGACTACTGTTTAAGTGATCAATTTTTAAACTTATATATTGATATAAACGATTTAATTATATCACCATCAAAAGATCACTACCTTACTTTATTCGAAGACATCTTAAGTTTAGCAATAACCTTAGGATTTACTCAAACTGAACTAAAAAATGAATTTTCTAAAAATACGTATGAAAAAGTAGCTCTTTAATTTGGAGCTACTTTTTTTATTGTTTAAAAAATTATAAATCATATAGTTTATAATTCCAAAAATCACCTTCACATTTTTTTTATAAACTTAATATTTGCCTCATAGTAAGGACATAATATTTTTGAGGTGATTTTTATGATGGGCATAATATATGCTATAATTTCTGGAATTTCAATGAGTTTACAAGGCGTATTTAACACAAAATTAGGTGAAAAAATAGGAATTTGGGAAACAAATGTTATAGTACAGCTTACTGGACTAATTTTAACTTTAGTTATATCTTTTTTTTGTGGAAAAGGGAGTTATTCTAATATAAAAAATGCTAATAAGATATTTCTTTTAGGAGGAGCACTTGGAGTTGTTATTATATTTACTGTAATGAAAAGCATTGGTGGAATGGGTACTACCTTTGGTATAGGTACTATATTAATAGCTCAACTCTTAGCAGCAGGAATAATTGATGCCTTTGGATTGTTTGGCACTGAAAAAATCAAATTTACACTTCATGAATTTTTAGGAATAGCAATTATGATAGTTGGAATTATAATATTTAAATGGAAACACTAATTTAATCGTTGTATAATATTTTTGAATTACATATTTTAAATACGGTAATTGATATATGGAATAGGTAAAGTGGCATTGTAATTTAATTTTGATAATTCTGCTAAGCTTTACTTATTCATATATCAGTACTCTACTAAAAAATATCCAAAATAAAACAATCATTTAAATATAGAAAGGACCTTCTATGTCAAATTTTTTTAAGAATATAAATTTTTTATTTAATTTAACTAACAACAATTTAAAGGAATATTTTAAAGAGAAAAATGCTATTAAATTTGATCAACTACAATTTAACTCTGTTAATTGGTTTGGTCATGCTACAACAGTTATAAACTTAAGTGGAAAAGTAATTATAACTGATCCTGTATTATCCGATGTATTAGGTTATTTTAAAAGAGTTGTTCAAAAACCTAATTACTTAAAAGATTTAAAAATAGATTATATAATCCTATCTCATGGACATATGGATCATATGCACTTTCCATCTCTTAGTAAACTAAATAAAGATGCTATTGTTATAGCGCCTAAAGGATATAAGAAAATCCTTAGATTATTAGGATTTAAAAATGTATTTCTTTTGCATCCTAATGAAACCTATGAAGATGATAATATTAAAATAACTGCATATGAAGCAAATCATGATGGAAGAAGATTTTATGTAGGAATTGATGATGAAAGCTTATCTTATCTAATTGAAAGAAACGATAAAAAAGTTTTTTTTGCTGGTGATACTGCATTTACTGATAATTTTAAAGGAATTGTATCTGATATTGCTTTAATGCCAGTTGGATGTTATATTCCAGAAAGATTTTCTCATATGCATTGTACTCCTCTTGAATCTTATGAAATGTTTAAAATGATGAATTCCAAAGTAATGATACCTATTCACTATAAAACATTTATAATATCATTAGAAGATTTCAATGAAACTGAATTGATATTAAAAAACTTAAAAGATAATAATATAAAGATAATTGATATTGGAGAAACGTTTATTTTCTAGTCTTATTCTTTATATAAATACTTATATTATATATTTCTAAATATAATTGTAAATATTTTAGTTAACTTGTGTATTAACAAAACACCTATTATTCATATACTATATATTGAAATAAATAATTGGGAGAAGAATATGTTTGCATTTTCATATAAAAATAAGCTAGATCCTAATTTAAAACACTATATGTCTAATAATTGTTATAAAAATTATCGAGTGCTGATAAAATATAAAAATTTTCAATCCTCTATAGAGAAAAAAGTTACATCATATAAAGGTAAATTACATCATGTTATAAAATGTTCTAATTTAATAAGTGCTACTTTAACTTCTAAAGGTATTGAAAGAATTGTTGAATATCCAGAAATAGAAAAAGTTTATTTAGACGAATATTTATTTCTTTGCGGTATGAGTGTTGCTACAGCTAACAAAGTACACTTTTCAGAGAAATATAAGTTGTCAGGAGCTGGTGTAGGAATTGGGATTGTAGATAGTGGTGTATTTCCACATCCTGATTTAATATCTCCTAGCAATAAAATATCATTATTTGTTGATTTAATTAATGATTTTAATTATCCTTACGATGATAATGGTCACGGTACATCAACTAGCGGCATTTTATGTAGTAGTGGACTTGCCTCAAATAATATGTACAAAGGAATAGCACATAAAAGTAAATTATTTTGTTATAAAGCTTTTGATAAACTAGGAAAGGGTTTTGCTTCTGACATATTATATTCAATAGAATCTTTAGTAGAAATCTCTAAAGAAAATAACATAAAAGTATTATGTCTACCATTTGAATTATTAAGTCATAATACATTTATCATCTCTTGCTTTGATTTGACATTTAAATATGCAATATTAAATAATGTTATTCCTATAGTACCTAGTGGAAGTACATTAAATAACTCGTCTTCTATTATGGGAATATCTACGTGTGATAATTGTATTACAGTTGCAGGCTTAGACAGCACTACTCCGATAATAAAGCCATATACCTTTTCTTCATCAGGTCCATTTGGAAAATCTGGAAAGCCTAATTTATCTGCTTCTTGTGTAAATATAGTTTCATTGAACAGTGATACTAATTACTTAAGTGAAAAAAATGGCTTAAAGATTTATCCTAAAAAGCTTGAAGCACCATATAAAACTTTTACCGGAACATCACTTGCCGTATCATATGTTAGTGGATTATGTGCTTTGCTATTTGAAAATAATCCTGAACTAACTTTTAATGATTTAACTTCACTATTAAAAGTTGCATGTGATCCTGTTGATGATATTCCTAAAAATATTTGTGGTGAAGGTATTATAAATATTGATACATTGATGCCCTAAATTATAAAAATAATAAATACTATAAATATTTTTAGTATTTATTATTTTTTTATTTGGCTCTATATATTAGTAGAGTGTTGATATAGATCTTTTTATTTATTGCTTTATATATGACTCTGGGTTTATTGGAGTTCCCTTTGATCTTAATTCAAAATGTAAATGAGGTCCTGTACTTCTTCCAGTACTACCAACAGCACCAATAACATCTCCTTTTTTTATTTCTTGTCCTTTCTTCACATGAATTGAGCTTAAATGACCATAAAGTGTTTCTAATCCATCTTCATGTTTTATTTTAATCATATTACCATATCCGCTTACAACTCCAGCGTCTTCAATAACCCCATCAAAAGCCGCTGTAACAGGGTCCCCTGTATTCCCTGCTATATCTATTCCATTGTGAGTCTTCCCCCATCTTGGACCAAATTTAGATGTGATGTATCTACCTCTAGTTGGATATTGTAAAAATGTTGCTTTAGTTCCAATTGGAGTTTTGCTACCTCTATATTCAATCCTATCTTTAGCTTCTTTTGTTACATATTCTGAAATTATATTTTCATTCAGCTTTTCTCCATTACGGTAAGTAACTTCAGCAGTAACTTTTTTGCTACCAGCCTCGCCTTCTTTGATATTGTTTTCTCCTATATACATAGAATCATCTCTTTTTATTTGTGTTTTAGGCGCTACAGTTACTTCTTTTTCTTCTTTAATTTTAACATCTACTTTTATATTTTCATCATTTATCATATTGTCAACTATTTGCTTAATATCATTTACATTTGAAATTGGAACTTTAACATCTGAGTATTTTACATTAGCATTAATCTCAGTATCAAGTACAGAATCTAATTTTATATTAAACTTATTTAAATTTTGCATTATGAAATCTTTAAAAACATCACTAGCTTCATTTTCATTGAATACTATTCCGTAATCTTTATTATTTATGTTTATTAACTTTGCATCAACTTCATCATTAATGATTTTCTTTATATTCTTTTTAATATTTTCTTCACTAGATTTTTCTATATTTTCTTTGTTAGTCTTAAATCTTAATTTCTTATCTTGTACTAAATCAGTACCTAGTCTTTTATTTAATTCATCATTAACCTCACTATACATTTGCTTAAATTCTTTCTTATCATAAATATAACCTACTAGCCTTCCATCAACATATGCTTCAAATACCTTATTAGAATTTGCATTTGCTATTAAAATTATTGAATTAAATATAACTGTAAGACAAATTATAAATTTAATTACTTTCATTTTTCTCGTGTTCATAATTTAATCCTTTCACTTTTATAATTAAAAATACAATTTATAATCTATCCTATTACAAACAAATTTATTCATTAGTTTAAAGTATTAGTTGTTTTCTGTATTCATTGTGGTTATAATATTGGTTTGTTATAATAATTTACAAAGACTTTATTATGAAAGGTAGGTAGTGATAAGTATGAGCACTTTTATGCTAAAAAATAAGGTACCAACATTTACTCCTATAAGTAATATTTTTATCGAAAAGTATATGCCTAAAGCTAGAGGAGAATTTATAAAAGTTTATTTATTAATGCTAAAGTATAATACTTGTAACGAATTAGGAGTCAGCTCATCAATACTAGCATCCTCTCTTAATTTATTAGAATCTGATATTATGAATGCCTTTAATTATTGGAATGATGAAGGAGTAATAAAATTTACTCCTATTGATAACATGGGAAATTTTAATATAGAATTCTTAAATTTATCAGAAGAAAATTTAGATGATTCAAAACAAGTTGATTTACTTAATGCACTTGATGAAAATAATACAAAAGATATGTTAAAACATATAGAAAAGTTACTTGCAAGACCACTATCCCCTAAAGAAATGTCAATTTATTTAAATTGGCAAAGGGAATTAGGTTTTTCCTCAGAACTAATTTTAATATTAATAGAATATTGTATATCTAAAGGAAAGTCTGATGCAAGATATATAGAAAAAGTTGCTTTATCTTGGCATGATTTAAAGATAAGAACCATTGATCAGGCTCAAAATTTAATAAAGAAAACAGAAGATAAATGGTTAAACATAAGAAAAATACTAAATTATCTTGGTATAAAAAATACTGAAATTATGAAACCTCAACAAGATATTATAGAAAAATGGCTTTTAGTTTATAAATTTCCTACAGAGATTATATTTAAAGCCTGTGATATATGTTTTGAAAGGTTAAATAGGGCAGACTTTAAATATATCGATGGTATATTATCTAACTGGTATAAGAATAATATAAAAACATTAGAGGATATAGCACTTAAAGATAAAACCCCTAAAAATAAAAATTATAAAAAAACTAACTATTCTTCTGAAAAGCCACCTCTTAAGTTTAATAACTTTGAAGCAAGAGAATATGATTATGACTCTTTAGAAAAAAAATTACTAGGATGGGATAATAATGATTAATGGATATCAAGCAGAAATCTTAAAAACATATGAGAATATTAGAGAAAATGAAGCCAAAAATCTAAAATTAAGAAGGCTAGAAGTATCTAATATATGCCCTGAAATTTTAGAGTTGGATAATGAAATACAAAGAATGTCTTTAAGAATGTCTTTAGAAATCATAAAAGCTGATGACAGTGAAAAAACATTAACACAATATAAAGAAAAAATTACAGACTTAAGAGTAAGAAAATGTGAAATGCTCGTAGCAAATGGTTATGATCCTGAATATTTAAATTTAAAGTATACATGTAGCAAATGTAAAGATACTGGATTTATAGGTGCAAATAAATGTACTTGTTACAAACAAAAATTAATCAGATTACACTACAAAGATTCCGAATTAGAAAATACTATAAAAGAAAATAATTTTAATAATTTTGATTTAAATCTATTTTCTACCCATAGATTAGGTGATGAAAAGTATTCTCCAAGAAAAAATATTGAAAATATATTAGAATATGTTTTAAATGATTATATTCCGAACTTTTCATCTCAAAATATAAATTTATTATTCTATGGTAATCCCGGTAGTGGAAAAACTTATTTATCATATTGCTTATCTAAAGCAATATTAGATAAAGGTTATCTAGTTGTATATAAAACATCTGATGAATTAATTAAAAATCTAAGTGAAATAAGATTTAATAATAATGCCAATTTAGAGGCACTACTTTTAAATTGTGATTTACTAATAATTGATGATTTAGGTGCAGAACATTTAAATGAATTTTCTATAACAGAATTATTTAATATTATTAATAAAAGAATATTAACTAAAAAGAAAATGCTTATTTCTACTAATTTAACATTACCAGGTATAACAAAGCAATATACAGAAAGAATTGCTTCTAGATTACTTGGTGATTTTAAACTTTGTAAGTTCTATTCAGAAGATATAAGAATTAAGAAAAACCTACAAAAAAATAGATAAAAAAATAGCTTCTAATAATTTTAGAAGCTATTTATATATATAAAAGTAGTTATTGACGTTAAAAACAAAAAACTCTAGTTTTACTAGAGTTTTGTTGGCGACTCAGAAGGGGCTCGAACCCTCGACCTCCGGCGTGACAGGCCGGCACTCTAACCAACTGAGCTACTGAGCCATATTATTTTTTATGTTTTATGGTGGGCACAACAGGGCTCGAACCTGTGACCCTCTGCTTGTAAGGCAGATGCTCTCCCAGCTGAGCTATGCGCCCATAAGGATAAAAAATGGTGACTCCTAGGGGAATCGAACCCCTGTTACCACCGTGAAAGGGTGGTGTCTTAACCGCTTGACCAAGGAGCCATATTAATTTTTCGAAAATATTTTTTAAATGGAGCTGGCAATAGGAATCGAACCTACAACCTGCTGATTACAAGTCAGCTGCTCTACCGTTGAGCCATGCCAGCTAATTTAATTGGCGACTCAGAAGGGGCTCGAACCCTCGACCTCCGGCGTGACAGGCCGGCACTCTAACCAACTGAGCTACTGAGCCATCTTATGGTGGGCACAACAGGGCTCGAACCTGTGACCCTCTGCTTGTAAGGCAGATGCTCTCCCAGCTGAGCTATGCGCCCATAAGATAGAAAATGGTGACTCCTAGGGGAATCGAACCCCTGTTACCACCGTGAAAGGGTGGTGTCTTAACCGCTTGACCAAGGAGCCTTGGTTTTTTATTTTTCGTGACCGTGTTCCCGACCACATAGACTATAATACATAATTTTATATTATGTGTCAACACATTTTTTGATTTTTTTTATTATTATATTTTTATTTAGTGCTAAATCAACAATTTTTGCTCATTATTATAACTTCCTTTTATCTCATTAATAGCCTTCCCAAACCCAGATAACATCCTATTTCTATCCTGTATTTCTTTTTCAATTTTATTGATTTCATTAAAACAAATATTTAAAAAGTTTTCTTCAGAAACTTTATTGATATTTATGCTATACCCTTCTTTTTTGAAGTTTTGTCCTGAAGATAATACTTCTATAGGGAACTTATTATTTACAAATATTAATATTTCTTTATCCCATATACCCCTTCTATTTATCTTATATTTATCTTTTAATACATTTAATTCTATTACTTTTTCATTTATTTCATCTTCCAGGGACTCCAATAATGCCATATAAAAGAATACAGATATTCCTTTTGTCAGTTTAATTTTTAAAAATTGCTTATTGCTTATTAAAAATTCATCAACCTTGTTTTCAGGAATTAATTCTATATCTTCTATTTGAAATGTTTTTAAACCACTTCCTGTAGGATAATTTATTACAGCTTGATCAAAATTCATTCTTCTAATTTGAAAAACTGAATCATAGTCTTCTAGTTCTTTATTAATAACTTTTGCTTTCATAGCTAAAATCACCACTTCTTATAAATATTTTGGCTTTGTTTTAAGTTTATTATTCCTTGCTTTTAAGATTTATATTACTATGTTAGAATTTATTTAAGTAATTTAGAAAACACTTATATAAGTATTACTTTATAATTCATTTAAATATAAGGAGATTAACATATATGATTCATCATGATTTAATAGTTGTTGGCGGTGGAGCTTCAGGATTAATTGCTGCAATAATGGCTAAGGATTTAGGAAAAGATGTCGCTATAATAGAAGCAACTGATAGAATAGGTAAAAAAATTCTTACCACTGGAAATGGTAGATGTAATATATCTAATAATAATATCTGTTCTCCATTTGTTAATTTTCATAGCGAAAATAATAATTTTTTTACTAAAACATTAAATAAATTTACAATTGAAGATACAAAAAATTTATTTTTATCATTAGGTTTACCTATTGTAGAACTTGAAAATGGTAAGATGTTTCCAAAATCACTTCAGGCATCTTCAGTAGTTGATATATTGAGAATGTGTTTAGATGATAAAAATATTCCTCTATACACCAATTGCAAAGTTACAGATATAAGAAAATCAAAGAAATTCACCATTAATACAAATAATGAAGAATTTAAAGAATTTAGCTCTAGAAAATTAATTTTAAGCTGTGGTGGTAAATCTGCCCCTAAAACAGGATCTGATGGCTCTGGATTTAAACTTAGCAAAATACTAGGTCATAATATAGTAGAACCTCTTCCTGGCATTGTTCAGCTTAAATTAGACTATCCTTATTTGAAAGCATTATCAGGAATTAAATTTGATGGTGAAGTAAGTATTCTAGTTGATGGTGAAGTAATTAGAACAGAAAAAGGTGAAGTACTATTTACTGACTACGGAATATCAGGTCCACCAATTTTACAATTATCTTCATATGCTTCAAAAGCACTTTATAAGAACAAAGATGTAAAAATTAGTGTTGATATGTTCCCTAATGAAACAAAAGAAGAAATAGAGAATTTTATATACAGTCATTTTTCAATTTTTAACTATAGAGAAATTTCATCTTGTTTAATAGGTGTGATAAATAAGAAAATGATATCTACTCTTTTAAAGGATGTCGGTATTAAAGATATTCATTCTTGTTGCTCTGAATTAGATTGGAAGTATTTAAGTATATTGATTTCTAGATTAAAAAACTGGGAATTTAAATGCACTGGTACTAATGGATTCTCCAACGCTCAAGTAACACTTGGCGGAGTTAATACTAAAGAAATAGACGATAATATATTAGAATCAAAAATAGTGAAAGATCTTTATTTCTGTGGTGAAATAATGGATGTCCATGGTGATTGTGGAGGATTTAATTTACAATGGGCTTGGAGCTCAGGATGTTTAGCTGGTAAATCTGCTGCTGAAAAATAAATTTTAGTGTTTTAAAAACATAAAGCGATATCAAAGTATAAACATTAAACCCTACTTTGATATCGCTTTATTATCATTAATATTATTTTTTTATCCAATCTGCTTCTAAGAATGTTATTTCAGTTCCCTCATCATTTTTTATTTTATGATAAGTCTTTAAATTATTTTCATCTATTTGTCTTAAAGTCGCTGTTGACGAAATTGTTTTTCCATAAGTAGTTTCTTTAGCAAATAGCACTTTAATTCTATTTAATTCATATTCTTTTACTGTTTCAAGTGGAACTGCTTCAATGGCCCATTCTATATATTTTACGTTATTTACGTGCTTATTAGAGTCTATATCGCTATATCTGATTTGAAACTCTTTAATAAATTGTTCTTCTTCAACCTTTTCTATATCTTCCATTGATACATCATGATCTAAATCACCATCTACCCCATAAAATTCATATTGTTCTTTTTGTATTCTCATAGGTCTTCTCTTTTCAATATTTATTAAAAAGAATAGTGCTAATGCCTCTCCTATTAAAATACCATCTGAATCTTTAATAGAATATTTTCTTAATCCATAGAATTTTTTAAAACCTATAGCTTGTGTTGTTAAACTTATAGTTTCTCCAAACTTAGGATATCTGTACATTTTTATATCATACTTATAAAACACCCACGAACAATTATTCGTTGTACAGTATTCCATTCCTCCGCCTATTAATTCAGACTGTCTACTACCTACATCACATATATAGTTAATAATAGATGATAGCTTACATTTTAAATTTGAATCTACATCATAATAATTAACTTCATATTCTTTACTAAAAATCTTACCCATAATTATAATATTACTAAAGTAAAAATAATCCCTATTTACTGTGTAATATTTCCCCCCTCCTTTATATACATAATATCTATTATACTGCAAATTCTTCCTATATATAATGTTTTTTATACAGCACAGTTTAAATTTTTGTAAATCATAATTTAATAGTAAAAAGGCCATTGCATTTTTGCAACAGCCTCTTCTTTTTAAGTATTATTTATTTAATGCTTCTATTAATTCATCTAAATTAATTCCATGTACCATAGCAGCTTCTTCTATTGTTTCAGCTTGAGCTGATGGACATCCGACACATCCCATACCAAAGCTCATTAAAACTTCAGCCTTAGATGAATCATTTTTAACTACTTCACCAATTGTCATGTCCTTTGTTATCATATTTTTCACCTTCTTATTCATAAAACTCAATTCATACAAATATTATCTACTATGAATTATATTTTATACTAAAAGTAAAGTCAATAACATGAAAACTTAATATTATATACTATCTATTCTTATAGTTTGTTCTCTCTTTGGTCCAACACCTATTATAGAAATCTTAGTATCTGTAAATTCAGCTATTCTATTTAAGTATTTCTTAGCATTTTCAGGTAGTTCCTCATATGTTCTAGCTTCTGCTACACTATCATCCCAACCATCAAATTCTTCATATACTGGTTCACATTTAGCTAGATCTTCTAAACTTGCTGGGAAGTAATCTATAACTTTACCATCAAATTTATATCCTACACATACTTTTAATTTTTCTAATCCTGCTAGTGTATCTATCTTAGTAACAGCTAATGAAGTCAATCCACTTACTCTTGCAGCAGTTTTAACTATAACTAAGTCTAACCAACCACATCTTCTTGATCTTCCTGTTGTTACTCCATATTCATGACCCTTTTCTCTTATCCAATCTCCAGTTTCATCAACTAATTCTGTAGGGAATGGTCCTTTACCAACTCTTGTAGTATAAGCCTTTGTTATTCCTACTGCATTAGTTATCATGTTAGGTCCAATACCTATACCACTACATACACCACCAGCTGTTGTGTTAGATGATGTAACATAAGGATATGTTCCATAATCTATATCTAAAAGCATTCCTTGCGCACCTTCAAATAGTACAGTTTTGTTTTCTTTAATATTGTTATAAACATTAACTGAAGTATCTTGAACAAAAGGTCTTAATTTCTTTGCAAATTCTAAATATTCATTTAATATTTCACTAAAGTTTAAAGGTTCTCCACCTAATACCTTAGTAATATAGTCATTTTTCATTCTTATATTTTCTTCTAATTTTTCTTTAAAAACATCTTCATGCATAAGATCGCAAACTCTTATTCCACATCTTTCAAACTTATCTGTGTAACATGGACCTATGCCCTTTCCTGTAGTTCCTATATCATTTTTACCTCTTGCTTTTTCTTTTAAAACATCTAGTGTTTTATGATATGGCATTATAAGTTGTGCTCTATCACTTATGATTAATTTTTCTGGTGTAACTTTAACTCCTACACCTTCTAAATAATTTATTTCTTCAAATAGAGCTTTAGGATCTACTACTACTCCATTTCCAATAACATTTAATTTATCATCATATAGTATTCCTGATGGAATTAAGTGCAATTTATATTGCTTATCTCCAACTTCTACAGTATGACCAGCATTATTACCTCCTTGAAATCTAACAACAACCTCAGCTTCTTCTGCTAGATAATCTGTCATCTTTCCTTTTCCTTCATCTCCCCATTGGGCTCCTAAAACAATAAATGCTGACATTCGTTTGCCTCCTTAAATACAAGCTTTAATAGCTTTTATGTAAAAATATTTGGATGTTTATTTAATTTTTAAATAACTCTCCTTTTAAATATTAGCAAAGTCAAATCATATGGTCAACTAGGCATCGAATATTTTTTTGATTTTTTTAATAATAATTCGTATAATTGAATTATCATTAGAATTATACCGTTAAATTTTATAAAAACTATTAAGGAGTGTTGGTATGAATATTTATGAAGAATCTTTAAAGTTCCACAAAGAAAAAAGAGGTAAAATAGAAATTAAATCAACTTGTGAAGTAAAAAATTCTAAAGACTTAAGCCTAGCCTATACCCCTGGAGTAGCTGAGCCTTGTAGAGAAATACATAAAAATCCTGATAAAGCATATGAGTATACTAGAAAGTGGAATTCTGTTGCTGTTATATCAGATGGTACAGCAGTGTTAGGACTTGGTGATATTGGACCACTTGCAGCATTACCCGTTATGGAAGGTAAAAGTGTTTTATTTAAGGAATTTGCAGATGTTGATGCATTTCCTATAGTTTTAGATACTAAAGAAGTTGATGAAATAGTTTCTACTATTTGTAATATAGCTCCAACTTTAGGTGGAATTAATCTAGAAGATATTTCAGCTCCTAGATGTTTTGAAATAGAAAAGAAATTAAAAGAAAAATTAAATATACCAGTTTTTCATGACGATCAACATGGAACTGCTATTGTTGTTCTTGCTGGTATGATTAATGCTTTGAAAATAGTAAATAAAAATCTAGACGATATTAAAGTGGTTATAAATGGTGCTGGCTCTGCTGGAACTGCTATATGTAAATTGTTAATATCTTCAGGAGTTAAAAATGTTATTATGTGTGATATAAATGGAATAATTACAAAAGGTAAGGATTCTAATAATTCATATATGGAAGAATTAGCTCAAATAACTAATCCTAATAATGAGAGTGGTAACTTAAAAGATGCAATAAAAAATGCTGATGTATTTATAGGTGTGTCTGCTCCTAATATAGTATCAAAAGAAATGGTTAAGACTATGAATGAAAATGGAATAATATTTGCTATGGCAAATCCAACTCCAGAAATATTCCCTGAAGATGCAAAAGAAGCTGGAATTGCTGTAATGGGCACTGGACGTTCAGATTATCCTAATCAAATAAATAACGTATTAGCTTTCCCTGGCATATTTAGAGGTGCATTAGATGTAAGAGCATCAGAAATAAATGAAGAAATGAAAGTTGCTGCTGCTTATGCAATAGCTAATTCTGTTTCTAATGAAGAGTTAAGTGCTGAATTTATAATTCCTAAAGCATTTAATTTAGATGTTCAAACTATTGTTGCAGATGCTGTGAAAAAAGCTGCAATTGAAAGCGGAGCTGCACAAATATAACAATACTTAATTTAACTAAAATATTAGTTTTTATAAATTAAAGATATAACTTAGAAATTATTCAACAGTTATATCTTTAATAATTATATTTTAATTTATTACAATGCTTTATTGCCTCTTTCACCAGTTCTAATTCTCACACATTCTGCAATATCTATAACAAATATTTTACCATCTCCAACATCTCCAGTTCTTGCAATTTCCGAAATTAATGAAATAACTTCTTCTACCTTATCATCTTCAACAACCATTTTTACTTCTATTTTAGGCAATACATTTGTTATAACTTCACTACCTCTATGATATTCAGTCCAACCATATTGCTTTCCACACCCCATAACTTGGTTGATTGTCATTCCATTAATGTTTTTATTTTTTAAAGCTTCTTTAATCTCTTCAAGTTTTGAAGGTCTAATAACAGCTTCTATTCTCTTCACAATAAATTTCCCTCCTTAATCTAATCCAGTAAATGCAGGATAAGCAGATTCACCATGTTCAACAACATCAAGGCCATCAGCTTCTTCTGAACTTTCAACTCTAATATCACTAAATAATTTCATAACTTTTATAATTAAGAAAGTCATAATTCCTGCAAATATAATTGTTATTATAATGCTTAATATTTGAGCTATAAAAAGACGAGTATCTCCAAATAAAAGTCCATTCCATTGTGCCCCTGAGTTAATTGATGTATTACCAAAAAGACCAGTAGCAATAGCACCCCAAACTCCTCCCATACCATGACATCCAAAAGCATCAAGTGCATCATCATATCCAAATTTTGCTTTTACCCTTCCTATAAAAAAGAAACATATTGGTGATACAAGTGCTCCAATTATAATTGAAGACCAAATTGGAACAAATCCTGCTCCAGGTGTAATTGCAACTAACCCTACAACTGCGCCTGTTGCTGTACCAAGTACTGTTGGCTTACCATGTTTAACTTTTTCAATTAACATCCATGAAAGCATAGCAGCAGCTGCTGAAGTATTTGTTGTCATAAAAGCATGAACTGCAAGCGTTCCAGCTCCTAATGCACTACCGGCATTAAATCCAAACCATCCAAACCAAAGTAATGATGCTCCAAGTACTACAAGCGGTATATTGTGAGGCTTATATGACATCATACCATAACCTCTTCTTTTGCCAAGCATAATACAAGCTATGAGTCCTGAAATACCTGAACTAATATGTACTACATTACCACCTGCAAAATCAACTGCACCTAAAGCTTTAATTAATCCACCATCACCCCATACCATATGAGCCATTGGATAATAAACTAAAATTGACCAAGCTGCAATAAAAATAAATAATGATGAAAACTTCATTCTTCCTGCTAAAGATCCTGTTATAAGTGCTGGTGTTATTATTGCAAACATCATTTGAAATGCAGCAAAAAGCAATTGTGGTATATTACTTGCATATGCAGCATTAGGATGTGCTCCTACGCCAACAAGTCCTAATAAATTAAAACCACCTATTATTCCATGAAAATCATTACCGAATGACAATGAATAACCTATTAAAACCCACATTACAGATGCAAGACCACAACTAAAAAATGATGTCATAATTGTATTTAGCACATTCTTTCTTCTTTCCATACCACCATAAAAAAATGCAAGCCCAGGTGTCATTAAAAATACAAATGCTGAACAAATTATAATAAATGAACTATCTGCTAAATTAATTTCCATAAAAGTTCCCCCTTTAAATTAAAATTACTATTAATTTAAAAACTTTTAATTGCTAGCTTTAAAGTTTTAAATTTTTTTATAATTAATATAAAAAAAAGGAGTTAAAAAACTGCGAATGCATCGCATTTTTTAACTCCATTGTTTATGTTTTATAGTATATTATTCTCATATAATTTTGTCAATAATGTTTTAATATAAAATTTTGATTAACTTTTAAATATAATTTTGCTTACTTTTTATTAATTCATTTAACATCTGATATATTTTCTTACATTAAATATAAATGTTTATTATTTTTTATTACTCTTATATTTCAACATTTGATCATAATATTATAAATCCCATAGTTGCCATTAAATTTTTTAATCATTATAATTTGTAGTTTTTTTAATTTTATTTATAGATTTATATTTTTAAAAATTATTCACACAAATTTTCAAAATACTTATCCACATAAAATTTTTTTGAAATTTATCCACAATTCATAATTAAAAAGTTATCCCCAAAAAAAGTTTGAATTTTTGTCCACAAAACAGAGGGAGCAATATAATTTTTTATTTTTTATGATTAATTAAAAGAAAAACTATATTTATTTTTTTAAATTTTATAATTATATTTTTAATGTGTATTTATATATGCAATAGAGCTCTTAAGTTCAATTACTTAGTCCACTTCGCTTATGCATATATAAATACTCCATTAAAACATAATCTATTTCAGATACATTACATATTTTTAGACTTCTCTGCGCATTTATCCATAGCTTCTATAACACTGCTTCTAAAACCTAACTTTTCTAATTCAACTACAGCATCAATTGTAGTTCCACCAGGTGAACAAACTGCATCTTTTAATTCTCCTGGATGTTTTCCTGTATCTAAAACCATTTTTGCAGAACCCAATACACTTTGAGCTGCCATCTTATAAGCTTTATTTCTAGGTATTCCTAACTTTACTGCACCATCTGCCATAGCTTCTATAAACATAAATATGTATGCTGGTGACGATCCACATAAAGCAATAAATGCATGAAAATCTTTTTCTGATATTTCAACACATTCTCCAAAACTTTCAAATATCTTTTTACATACTTCCATATCTTCTTTAGATACATTTGCATTTGGACATATTGCAGACATTGCTTCTCCAACTAAGGCTGGAGTATTAGGCATACTTCTAATTATTTTATGCTTCTTGCTTATTAAATCTTCTAAATTTTCAATTGTAATCCCAGCTGCTACACTAATTATTAATTTATCTTCAGTTAAATAATCCTTAATTTCATTAATTACATCTTTAAACATATATGGTTTAACAGATAAAATAATTATATTAGAATTTTTGACTACATCTTTATTATTAATGCTAGCATTGATGTTGAATTTATCTTTCATATTGCTTGCTGAACTTTCTGTTTTTGTAGAAACAAATATGTTCTTAGATTCAAAAGATCCTGAATTAATTAATCCTCCAACCATAGAACTTCCCATATTTCCACAACCTATAAAACCAATTTTTCTATCCATAAATTAAGCCCCCATTTTTTTATTTTTATTACATTTTAAATGCGTGTTTTAAAATAACATTTTTAAATTCAATTACTCTGTACACCTACTTATGCATATATCAACACATTCTTAAAACATAGCCTATTTTTAAAATTTTCTCCACTATAATCATAGTATAGCTACTCTTCTATTTCATAAACTAATAATGACATTAGAAGGGAGGTTAATATCTATGAACAATGATTCTATGCTTTGTTATAACTCTTTATTAAATAAAGAAGATTTTATAAATTACTTTTTAGATAAAAAAACCTTAGACTCAAAAATTCCTAAGATTAACTTAAAAGAAACTTATAATTTTTATTATATAGATATATTATTTTCCTCTAATAGGAATTATTTTTTAGAAATCTTCTATAAGAATAATTTTTTAATTTTCGAATTTTATGAATATAATGATGTAAATTATAATTTTAGAAGAATTTATTATTTAGAAGATATTAATATAGAAGAAATCTCTCTTTTCAAAGAAAAAAAAGAAATTAAAATTAATATTCCTAAAGTAAAAAAAATTAGATGTATTTAAAAATAAAATTGCTAAATTGAGCTTTACTAGTTAGAAGTTGAGAAATGAGAGTTGAGAGTTTTAATTTAAAATCAAAGGCTTTAAAACGTATATTTTAAAATTCCAAATAAGAATTTTTTCTTGATTATCAGTATTGTCTTGAGATTTAAACTAAATACGCTCATTCTCAGTTTTTCACTAATAATATATCTTACCTGATATATTATTATTTTTAACTATTGATTTAAAAATAGTAATGTAAATATTTTTATTCTTTATGAATAACATCTAAATTTCCAAATTTACTGAATTGACCAAGCCATGCAAGTTTAGCTGTTCCTACTGGACCATTTCTTTGCTTTGCTATTATGCATTCAGCAATATTCTTATCTTCAGTTTCTTTGTCATAATACTCATCTCTATATAAGAACATAACAATATCAGCATCTTGTTCTATAGAACCAGATTCTCTTAAATCCGATAACATTGGTCTATGGTCTGCTCTTTGTTCTGGAGCACGCGATAATTGCGATAATGCTATAACTGGGCATTCCATTTCCTTTGCCAGCGCTTTTATCGATCTTGATATTTCTGATACTTCTTGTTGTCTATTATCACTACTAGTACTTCCAGACATAAGTTGTAAATAGTCTATAACTATTAAATCTATTCCATATTCCATTTTTAATCTTCTACATTTAGATCTCATTTCCATAACGGAAACCCCTGCTGTATCATCTATATAAACTTTTGCTTTAGATAATGGACCTGTAGCTCTAGCTATATTCTCCCAATCCTTATCATCTAACTCACCTGTTCTAAGTCTTAACATATCAACATTTGCTTCAGAACAAAGTAATTTATATGCTAATTGTTCTTTTGACATTTCTAAAGAAAATACAACTACGCTTTTTCCTTCTCTTAACGCTGCATGTTCTGCTATATTTAATGCAAATGTAGTTTTCCCCATAGATGGTCTAGCAGCAATAAGAATCATATCACCTTTTTGAAATCCTGATGTTTTAGAATCTAAATCTGCAAAACCAGAGCCTACCCCTGTAATTTCACCTCTATTATTAAAAAGTCTTTCTATTTCAAGAAAACCTCTTTCTAAAACGTCACTTAACGGTTCAAAATCCTTTGATGTTTTCTTTTCAGCTATATCAAATATTCTTTTTTCAGCTCCATCTAATACATTTTCAACTTCGCCTTGATTATTATAGCTGGATTCTATTATTGATGTTGAAGCCTTTATAAGTTTTCTTAAAACCGATTTTTCTTCTACTATTTTTATATAAGAAGATAAATTTGCTGTAGTAGGAACTGATGCACTTATTTCTGTTATATAAGTTACTCCACCTGCTCTTTCAAGCATTTCCGTACTTTTTAAGTTTTCTAATAAAGTAATTAAATCTACACCCATATCTTTTCTAAACATATCTAATATAGCTCTAAATATTACTTTATGACCATCTCTATAGAAATCTTCTTCTTCTAAGCTTTCTAAGACTTTAGCAATAGCAGATTTATCTATAATCATAGATCCTATTACCGATTGTTCAGCTTCTATACTCTGAGGTAAAGTTCTCATAACTTGTGATTCCAAAAACAGTCCTCCCTTTTTGAATTTAATAAAATACAATCTAAACTTTAATTTAAAATAAGCTTCCTAGTTCAAGGAAGCCTATTTCATTATTCAAAAACAATATCCATAATTTCTTCTATAGTACTTACTGATTTAACTTCTATATCTTTAAGACCCATTGGAATTTCTTTTTCATTATCTTTTGGAACTAAAACTCTTTTAATTCCTTTTCTTCTAGCACCATATATTTTTTCAAATATTCCGCCTACAGGTTTTATTTTTCCTCTTAAAGATATTTCACCTGTTACTGCTATATCTTGCTTTATAGGTTTCTTTAATAATGCACTTATTATGCATAATGTAATTGCAACCCCAGCTGATGGACCATCAATTTTTCCACCACCTATAACATTAACATGTATATCATAATCTTTTATATCTTTATCAGTTATGGCTCTTATAACTGAAGCTGCATTGAATACAGAATCTTTAGCCATAGAACCTGCTGTTTCATTAAATCTTACTACTCCAGCACCTTTCTTTTTAGCCTCAAAAACATTGGCTTCAATTTCAATAGTTGAACCTAAAAATCCACTTACTCCTAAGCCATAAATATGTCCTATTTCATATTCCTCAGTATTATCAAATATTTCAAAAGGAACATGTCTTCCAACAGACAATACTTCATCTAAATATTCTAGCTTTATTTCAACATTATCTTTGCTTTGCTTTTCTATGTATAATGCATATCCATAAGCATCTGTTAATATATTTACTGCTTTTCTACCTTCAAAAGTATAATTACTAATTTTCTTAGCAACACCTTCTTCTAAAGTAACATTTAATTTTTCAGAAGCTTTTTTAACTATAAGCTCTATATCATCAGAAGATAATGGTTCAAAATAAACCTCAGTAGCTCTAGATCTTAATGCTGGATTTATTTCACTTGGACTTTTAGTAGTAGCACCTATTAATACGAAATCAGCTGGTGCTCCATTATCAAATAAATATTTTATATATTTAGGAGTTGATTCATCATCTGGATCATAATATGAAGATGAAAATTCTACTCTTTTATCCTCTAAAACTTTTAAAAGTTTATTTTGTAATATATGATCTAATTCTCCTATCTCATCTATAAATAATACTCCTCCATGTGCTTCAGTAACTAGTCCTGGCTTTGGTTCAGGAACTCCTGCCTCTGATAGATACCTTTTACTTCCTTGGTATATAGGATCATGTACTGATCCTAATAAAGGATTAGTTATTTCTCTTGGATCCCATCTTAAAGTAGTTCCATCTACTTCAACAAATTTTGATTCATCATCAAATGGAGTAAAATTTAATTTTTTTGCTTCTTTTAAAGCAAGTCTTGCTGCAGTTGTTTTACCAACCCCAGGTGGTCCGTATAATATAATATGTTGAGGATATGGAGAAGACAATTTAGATATTAATGACTTGATAGCACGTTCTTGACCTACTACTTCATCAAAACTATCTGGTCTTAAAAAGCTCATGATATTTTTACTAGTTACTTTTTCATCTAAAGAAATTAAATTATTTAATTTACTCATAGTATTATTATTTTCAATACCTTTTTGCTTTTTAATTACAGATAATTTTACTTCATCAATATACTTTTCTTGTTTCTCCATTATTGCCTGTTCAACCTTCATTTCTATTTTGTTTTGAACATATTTTTTGGCAATCTCATCTACAATCAGTTCTATAATTATTTTTACTTCTTGTTCCAAGTCCTCTTCTTTAGGAATTCCTTTTTTTTCGCCCTCAGATAGTATAGTTTTTAAAGCAAACATTCTATCACAATTATCTTGTGATTTTACATATCTATCTAATTTAAATCTAACAACTCTAGATCTAAATGCACCTTTATCTAAAATATTTTTTGTTACATTAAATAAAGCATCTATTTGAGCTTCTATTGATAAATTCCCACTCATTATACTATTTAATAAGTTTGTTTCTTCATTTGATTTCAAAACAAATCCTCCTTATTATTGTGGAATTATATTTATCTTCATTTTTGTACTAACTTCAGGATATAATTTAACTTCTATATCATAATTTCCTGATAATTTTATTGTATCCATTACTATTTTCTTTTTATCTATTTCAACATTATATTGAGTTTTTATTAATGCAGCCACATCTTTACTAGTAATAGCACCAAATAATTTTCCACTTTCACCTATTTTAGTTTTTATTGTTATTTCTTTTCCCTTTAGCTCTCCAGCTAATTTTTGTGCTGCTTCTATTTCAGCTAATTTTTTCTTTCTTTCATTTTCTTTTTTGTTATTTAAGATATGCATATTTGAATCAGTAGCTTCTTGAGCTAATTTCCTAGGAAATAAAAAGTTTCTTGCATAACCATCTGAAGCCTCTATAACTTCACCTTTTTTACCTATCTTTTTAACATCTTGTAATAAAATAACTTTCATAGTTAATCTCCCACCTTTAAATATTTTTTTATTGCTTCTTTTAAATCATAAACGACGTCTTCAATTTTAGCGTCTGATACTTTTGCACCTGCAATATTCATGTGTCCTCCGCCCCCTAGGGTTTCTAGAACTATTTGAACATTTACATCCCCAGCTGATCTTCCACTTATATATATATCGTTATTTATTTGTGCTAAAACAAAAGATACATTTATGCCAGATATATTTAACAGTTCATCAGCAGATTTGGCTACAATTACAGTATCCACATTTTTAGGGCATATTGCAATAGCTATATTGTCATTTACTTCTGCAGATTTTATTGCTTCTGCAATAAGTAAATAATTTTCTAAGTCATCACTAAATATTTTTTTGATTTCTATAGTATCTGCTCCTGATTTTCTTAAGAATGATGCTGCTTCAAATGTTCTTACTCCAGTCTTAAATAAGAAACCTTTAGTATCCATAAATATTCCTGCGAGTAATCCTTCTGCTTCAGTTCTAGCTAACTTAGGCTTATCAATCATATATTGAATCATTTCCGTAACCATCTCTGAAGTTGATGATGCATATACTTCTATATAATTTAATATATCTCCCTCAATCATATCAGGACTTCTTCTATGGTGATCTACAATAACCTTTCTCTTAGCATTCATTACTAGTTCCAAATCAGACACGTAGCTTTTATTGTGAACATCTACTACTATAAGCAATGAATCATCATCTAAATCATTTTTTGCTTTTTCTGTGGATATAAATAAATCATCATATTTAGGATCTTTCATTAGGTTATCTAAATAATATTCTATCGCATTTGTATCATTTTGTAATACAATCTTACACGATTTACCTAATTGCTTAATAACACTTGCTAAACCCATAGCTGCTCCAAAGCAATCCATATCAGGATTCTTATGTCCTATAATATAAACATTACTACTTACGAAGATTAATTCATTCAAAGCATGTGCTACAACTCTAGCTCTAACCCTAGTTCTTTTTTCTATTTCTTTAGTATTTCCACCAAAGAACTTTATTTCATCGTTACTTTTAACAACAGTTTGATCTCCGCCTCTACCTAAAGCTAATTCTTTTGCAGTATTAGCATATTTAGCATTTTCTGCTGGAGATATTCCCCCTCTGCCAATACCAATACTTAGTGTAACTTCAATTTTATTTCCTTTATCTATCTTAGAAATCTCATCTAATATTTTAAATTTCTCATCAATCTGTTTTTTTATAAAATTATCTTGAATAGATAGAACATATTTATTAGTATCATATTTTCTTATCATTGCTTTTAAATTATTAGCATATGCATTTATTGTTCTTTCTATTTCTGCAACTAATAAAGGTCTATTACTTTCTTCAGTTGTTTCTAGTGCTTCTGTGAAATTATCAACTTCAATTAACATAACACTTTCTTTTGTAGTTTCATAACCTATTATTTCAGTTACATCATTAAAATACACTAAATATAGTTCTTCATTATCTTCTATATTAATTTTAGTTGCATAAGTATCATATAATTTACCCTTTATCTTTAATCTTTGATGTAAGGTTTCCTTATCACTTAATATGCGTCCTAAATTTATACCTCTAGCTATACTTAAAATATTTTTGTTTAATGATTCTTCCTTAGATTTCAATTCAGTAAATATAGAATTGCTCCATACAATATCACCATTTCTTCTAATTAAAGCTAGAGGATGTACAAACTGAAATATATTACTCTCTATACCCTTATTAAGTTTTTCTATAAATTCATCAATATCATTGTCTTTTTTCCAATAATAATTTAATTGATAAAAATTATCCACTAAGTAAACTAAAAAAATTATTAATGCTATTCCTGGATAATTAAAATAATATAAAATTAATGAAAATAAAATTAATATAATCGGCTTAAGTAACCTCCTCATAGTTGTTACTTTATTCATAAAAAAGCCTCCTAAATTTATTGTTAATCTCTTCTATTATTGATATAGGTCTTAAGCTTACTTAGACTTTTACCATCTCTTTCAACCTCATCTTCAGCTCTAATTCCTAATTCTAAGTTTTCTTTCATAACATGATCAACCTCTGCAAAAGAATATCCTAACTTTTCTGCGAGAACATATAATATACTAATTGCACCTGAAATACAATCTAATATGGAATTACGAGTAACATTACTACCTTTTGTTAATAATCTGAAAAATTCTCCTATAATACATAATAATTGAGCTTTTAAATTTTCTATTATTTTAACACTAGTCATTATATTTAATTCATCTTTTTTCATCTATAATCACCTCACATTTCCCAACCCTGTATAATTATTTTAAATTTTTTTACTTACTAATGCAAGGCATATACATATTTATTTGTATTATTTTTCCATTTATTTATATAATTAAGTATAAATACGTTTAACTTAAAGATTTCTGTGTAATAAAAAACCCCTGATTTCTCAGGGGAGTAATTTTATTACTATTCAGTTGTGAATGGTAATAAAGCTATGTTTCTTGCTCTCTTAATAGCATCTGTTAATTGTCTTTGATGCTTAGCACAAGTTCCAGAAATTCTTCTAGGAAGTATCTTACCTCTTTCAGTAACATACTTTCTTAACTTGTTTATATCTTTATAATCGATAGACTCAGCTTTATCTACACAAAAAGCACAAACTTTTCTTTTAGATCTTCTAGCTCTTCCGCCAGATCTTCTATTATCTTCTCTGCTCATGTTATTCCCTCCTTACCTAAATTAGAATGGCATATCCCCATCATCTACTGGAGTTATGTCTTCTTCAAAGTTCATATCATCAAATGGATTATTTGATGATGAATATTCAGTGTTGTTACCATAATTAGCACCAACATTTCCTGAAGCATTTGATTTACTTAAAAACTGAACTTCTGTAGCAACTACTTCTGTAACATATCTCTTTGTTCCATCTTTTGCTTCATAATTTCTGGTTTGAATTCTACCGCTTATAGCCATTTGGCTACCCTTACTCATGTAATTCGCAGTACTTTCAGCTTGTTTGCCCCATACAACTACAGGTACAAAGTCTGCTTCTCTTTGACCAGATTTAGAATTATACTTATCAACTGCTAATGTTAAGGTAGTTACTGCTGTTCCAGCTCCAGGAGTAAATCTTAGTTCTGGATCTTTCGTCAATCTTCCGATTAAAACTACTTTGTTCATTTAAAACACCACCTTAAACTTCTTCCTTAACAATGATATGTCTGATTATACCATCAGTAATTCTGAATACTCTATCTAATTCTTTTGGTAATTCAGGACCAGCATTAAAGCTAACTAAAGTGTAGTAACCATCGCTAACCTTTGAGATTTCATAAGCAAGCTTTCTCTTACCCCAAAAATCAACATTTTCGATTGTTCCTCCACCATTTTCTATAACACCTTTAAACTTTTCGATGTTTGCTTTTACAGTTTCTTCATCGAATGATGGGTGTTGTATAAATATAGTTTCATACTTTCTCATCATTTTCACCTCCTTTGGACTAACGGCTGTGTTATTCACACAGCAGGGATTTCATTTTCTAATTATATCAGTGTAAAATCATTAATTCAAGTTTTTTTTACTTTTTATACTATTCTTCAGTTTTTATTACCTTTTTTGCTCTTGTTTGAAATTTACTTCTAGGAAGCATTATTATTCTACCGCATCCTGTGCATTTTATTTTTATATCTGCTCCTAATCTAATAATTTCAAACTCATATGAACCACATGGATGCTGTTTTTTCATTTTTACTATTTCACCAAGTTCAAATATTTCTATCATTATAAGTCCCCCTTTTCCATATTAGCACTTACTAATTGAGTCTTAGGATATGGTATTTCTATTCCCTCTTTATCCAATCTCAATTTTATTAACTTTCTTAATTCTCTTTCCATTTCCCATTGCTTAAGAGGTTTACTTTTTCCAATTACCCTAATTGTTACACTTGAAGCGTTTAAAGCATTTACCCCTAATACTTCTATAGGTTCTCCTATATCTTCATTACCTTGTTCAAAGTTTGAACAAACTTCTTTTATTATAGAAATTGCATTATCTATATTTTCCTCATATGCAATATCAACATCTACTATAAATCTTATATTGCCTCTTGAATGATTAGTCACTTCAATAATTGAACCATTTGGAATAGAATGAATATCTCCAGTAAAGTCTTTTATTATTGTAGTTCTAATTCCTATACTTTCAACTATTCCACTAAATTTTCCTACTGTTATATGATCGCCAACACCAAATTGATCTTCAAATAATATAAAGAATCCATTTATCAAATCCTTAATCAAACTTTGAGCACCAAATCCAACAGCTAATCCACCCATACTAGCAAACGTAAATGACAATCCATTAAATAAAGTAGATATTATAGAAGTTATACCTATAAAGTAAACTGAATATTTTAAAACACTCTTCAGCACTTCTCCCAGTGTTTTTGCACGTTGTGAGTCTAGAGATAGCATTGTATTGCTTTTTATTTGTCTTTCAACAAACTTTTTAATTAAGTAATTTCCTATTTTAATAGATATATACATTAATATAAATACACTAAGTATTCTTAATGATTTATTTACTAAAAATTCAATATTATTTAATCCTATTGATATATTACCTAATTTTATCTCCTCTTGACTCCAATTAAATTTTATTAAATAATTAACCATTAATTCAAGCACTCCTAATTTTTAATTTATTCAATTGAAACATATTCACTATTATCTCTTAAATATATATTTTTATATTCAAATTTATTATCTTTAATTACTTCGTTTATCACTTCTTTATCATTAATTCTAACACATATTCCACAACTTTTAGTTATAGAAGTTGGAGTCGGCATTATTTTAAATTCATATTTACTTTCTTGTAAATATTTTTCTGCAGCCATAGCATCAAAAGTATTTTTAAAGACTATTATATAATAATTCATTTTACACCTACCTATATTCATCTATTATTTATACATTATATTATATCTAATTTTAATAAATAATAAATATATATATTGATTATTTATCTTAATACTAAGACTCTATTTTAAATATGTATTTATATATAATACGTATAGTGAAATTGTAATTAAACTTTAAAAATTCTGTTCCACACTACTTATGTATATATCAATGCTCTGCTAAAATAAACCCAATTATAATTATGTACTTAATTTTAATGATTAATTTATCATATTACATTATAATTATATATGACTAAAATTAAAGGGAGATTAAAATGTTATACTTATTTATGATTTTTAAACCATTACTAATAGGTTTTATGACTGGATTTGTATCTGCTATTCCTTTAGGTCCTTCCGGATTAGAAGCTATTAATAGGTCTATTTCTCATGGGTTTAAAGAAGGATATAAAGTATCACTTGGCGCCGTATCAGCAGATCTTTTATATATAATAATAATAAATTTAGGATTATTTAACATGCTAAATAACAATAGAAAGTTTGAAGGATTATTTTGGATCATTTCAGGATTTGTTTTATTGCTGTTTAATAATATGTCTAATAATAAAAGTAATAATAACTTAAATTCTAAATCAATAAATATATCTAATTCACGTTCTTCCAATAGTTTTTTAGCTGGCTTTTTTATAACTTTTTTAAATCCTACTACACCATCATTATGGATTGCTTTAAGTGGTACAATTTTAAGCGTGTGGAGATTACATGGACGAGTTTATTTTACTTTTGCTTTATTAGCAATGATAGTCGGAAGCTTAACTTGGTTTTTTATTCTTAATTTATTAAGCATAAAAGGAATAAAAATGTGTAAAGATGATTTTTGTAACAAAACATCAAAAGTTTTAAATTATTTTCTTTTTATATTAAGTATACTATTTATTATATGGGGATTATTAAAATTTATTTTTTAGAGGTGATATTTTAGTATGGAAGTCTATTTAGATAATTCATCAACGACTTTTCCTAAGCCAAGACAAGTTGTTGATGCGATGTATAATTATATGATTAACGTGGGTGGAAATTCAGGCAGAGGAAATTACGTAAACTCAATAGAAAGTAATAAATTGCTTTATGAAGCTAGAGAAACTGTTTGTAATTTTTTTGGATTTAATAGTTCACAAAATGTTATATTTACTAACAATGTAACTACATCTTTAAATACACTTATCAAAGGTCTTTTAAAATGTGGTGATCATGTTATTACCTCATCTATGGAACATAATTCTGTAATAAGACCACTATTTTATGCAAAAGAAAAGTTAAATATAGAAATTGATATAATAAATGCAAATACACGAGGTTTTGTAAATCCTATCGATATTGAAAATAAGATAAAATCTAATACAAAACTTATAATTCTTACTCAAGCTTCAAATGTAATTGGTTCAATTCAAGATTTAAAATCTGTAGGGGAAATTTGTAAAAAAAATAATATATTTTTTATTGTAGATTCATCCCAAGGTGCTGGAGTGATTAATCTTAATATGAAAGAAATAAATGCAAATGCGGTATGTTTTACAGGACATAAAAGCTTGTTTGGTCCTCAAGGAATTGGCGGATTCATATTAGATAATAAATTAAATGAATCATGTGAATCTTTTATTCAAGGTGGCACTGGCAGTTCATCATACTCGTTAACTCAGCCAGAATTTTTACCTGATAAATTTGAATCTGGTACACTAAACATGCCTGGAATTGTTGGATTAGCTGAAGGAATTAAATATATAAATTCAGTTGGTATCAATAATATTTATGAACATAATAATTATTTATTAAAGCATCTACTTCAAGGTTTATTAAATATAAATGACTTAAATGTTTATGGAGATACAACTGGTAATAATTCTACAACTTGTGTATCTATCAACATAAATAACTTAGATACTTCAGAAACAGGTTATTATTTAGAATGTAATAACATTAAAACCAGAACTGGATTACATTGTGCTCCATTAGCACATAAAACAATTGGTACATATCCTGACGGAACAGTACGACTTAGTATTAGTAATTTTAATTCTATTGAAGATATTGATTATACATTGAAAATTTTAAATAAAATTGCCAAAGATAAATATATATAAAGGTAGCATTGTAGTGGTGTTATACTCATTTTTAGTATTCCTAAGTTTAATTACTTATTCCACCTTTACTTATGCATATATCAATATTGTCTTAAAACAGAGCCTAAAATAGGATTACTTATTTTTAAATGTATTTTAATTTTATTATAAGCATAAATTCTGAATAAAACCTCCCTTTAAAGGAAATAATTTCTTTAAAGGGAGGTTTTATATGAAAAATTCATTTTCTATAGATTCAAGTGTTTCTACTTCATATATAAAAATATGTGATTATTTATTTTCAGAGTTGAAACCAATATTAGACGAAAAAAGGAATATTGTTTTTCTCTGCATAGGAACTGATAGATCAACAGGTGATTGTTTAGGCCCTTTAATTGGATATAAACTTGAATTTTTATCTTATGATAACATTCATATATGTGGAAATTTAAAAAATCCAATTCATTCAAAAAATTTAATTCAAAGAATAAATGAAATAAATATAAAGTTTAATAATCCTTTTATTATTGCAATAGATTCTTGCTTAGGCAAAATAAATAATATTGGGAAAATTTTTATAGATAGAAAGCCTCTTTATCCTGGAAAAGCCTTAAATAAAGACCTTCCAGCAGTTGGAGACATTTCTATAACTGGTATAGTTAATATTTCTAGTAATTTTGATTTTCTAGTTTTGCAAAACACTAGATTATATACTGTTACAATGATTGCAGATATAATTTCAAAAGCTATATATCATTTTACTTTAAAAACAAAATCTACTAATGACTATACGTCAAACAATCATGTAATATCTTTTCCTAACAATTATAATTAATATTATATTTTTATACGCTAAAAATGTAACTACTAAATTTCAAGTTGAAAACCAAGATATAAAGTTGAAAGTTATTATTTTGAGCTTATGTAATTACATAAGCTCAAATCTACTCAAAATTTACTGAATTTAACTTTCAAATAAATTTCCATATCACTTATTGGATTGTTTTTCAAATCCAGTAATTTTATACTTTTCTATAAAAAGAGCTAGTTTGAAANNTTTCAAACTAGCTCTTTTTAGTAATATAGATTATTTATGTTTTTTATTTTCATATTTATTAGCAGCTTCGTTTAATACATAAAGCTCTTCTTCTGAAAGATCATATCTTGATATTCCCTTATCAATTGGTTTTGCATATGTTGTACTTTCTTCTCGTGCATAAATTCCAGTTAATAATATTCCATCATTATTATCATCTAGCATAGCAATTGAAAAACTTAAGTCACTACCTACGTTTTCAAAAGCTTTATATCTCATAATAGCAACTTTTTGAACGCAATCCTTTATCTTTGTTTCTAGCTTACTGCATTCATTTAAAGTATTTTCGGCTGTTTCTCTAATATCATCAATACTATCTAGCTTTTCAAGCAACAATTCTTCTAAGTTTTTACCATTTGTGCCTCTCATTAATCTTCTGTATTTACTTTCTAATTTGTTTATTGAATTAATTAATACAAAAATTAAAATAAATAATAAAACAATTATAACTATCATACCTATAATTAGATATGGTGTTATTTGATTAATTATCCCAAATAATTTTTCCAACTAGGTCATTCCTTTCACTAAATGTTTCACGTGAAACATTTTACTGTATATTAATAATGTCTAAAATTCTTTGTAAATCTTCTTCAGAATAGTACTCTATTTCTATCTTTCCTTTATTTTTTTTATCTAGAATATTTACCTTAGTACCAAAATAATTCTGTAGTTGATTACGTACATCCTTATAATATGGATTTAATTCTTTTAATGGTTCTTTATTTGCTTTTTCACTATTTATATTTTTAATTAATCTCTCTAATTCTCTAACAGATAATTTATTGTCAATTACTTTTTGAGCTAATTCATACTGTAAATCATTATTATCTATTGCAAGCAATGTTCTACCATGTCCTTCTGTGATAATTCCTTCAATTAAGTATTGTTGAACTCTTTCATCTAAATTAATTAATCTCATTGTATTTGCAATTGTAACTCTAGATTTTCCAATTCTATTACTTAATTCAGATTGTGTTATTCTAAAGTCCTCTAATAATTTTTTATAAGCTAGTGCTTCTTCAATTGGATTTAAATCTTCTCTTTGAATATTTTCAATTAAAGATATTTCTAATATATCTTTATCACTTATATCCATTGTTATGCAAGGAAGTTCTTTTAATCCTGCTATTTTAGCAGCTCTCCATCTTCTTTCACCAGCTACAATTACAAATTCACTTTTGTTTACTTGTCTTACTATTAAAGGTTGAATTATACCATGTTGTTTTATTGATTGAGCTAATTCTACTATTTTTTCAGAATCAAATGCTTTTCTTGGTTGTTCCTTATCACTTCGTATTTTGTTTAGTGATATAAGCATATTATTTGATTTACTGTTATCAATGATATCTTCTTGC
Organism: Clostridium sp. ZBS2; assembly: GCF_023845855.1. Classification (NCBI taxonomy): domain Bacteria; kingdom Bacillati; phylum Bacillota; class Clostridia; order Eubacteriales; family Clostridiaceae; genus Clostridium; species Clostridium sp. ZBS2. The sequence goes on along the minus strand of NZ_JAMQIF010000014.1, from coordinate 18,434 downwards.
TTAATATTTTCATCTATTTCATCTGGTATAAGTGCACCTAATCCCTTACCTAGTCCAAATTTTTTTACCATTTTCATTTCCTCCTATTCCTGTTTAGATAAAAATTCTTTGGTTAATTTAACATAAGCTTCTGCACCCTTACACTTATCATCATATAACATAATAGGCAATCCAAAACTTGGTGCTTCTGCGAGTCTTATGTTTCTTGGAATAGTTGTTTCGTATACTTTGCTTTTAAAGTATTTTTTTACTTCATTAAATACTTCATTGCTAAGATTAGTTCTGTAATCATACATAGTCATGATTACACCTTCAATTTCCAAGTTCTTATTTAAAGATTTTTTAACTAATTGAATAGTATTAACTAATTGGCTTACACCTTCTAATGCATAGAATTCACATTGAATAGGAATTAAAACAGAATCTGAGCATGTTAATGCATTTATAGTTAGTAATCCCAATGATGGTGGACAATCTATTAATACATAATCGTATTCTGATTCAATTTCTTTTAATTTGTTTTTCATTATATTTTCTCTATTTTCTTTTCCTATAACTTCTATTTCAGCTCCTGCAAGCTCCATAGTAGAAGGTGCTATAAATAAATTTTCAACTAAATCAGTTCTTAATATTGACTCTTTTATAGGTATATCTGTTGTTAAAACATCATACATTGATACATTAAGATTTCTTTTATCAAGACCAAGACCACTTGTAGTATTTCCTTGAGGATCAATATCGATTGTTAAAACTCTATGTCCTGCCATAGCTAAATAACCACATAAATTTATATTCGTAGTTGTCTTACCAACTCCACCTTTTTGATTAAAAACACAAATTGTTTTCATAATTAAGCCCTATAAGAGCCTACACCCCCTCTCCCATATTAACATTATATATATATTCCATAAATAATAAAAGAATAATGTAATAAAAAAATAGTATATAAACCTGAAAAAATAAAATTTTTCTTAGTTTATATACTATTAATACTAAAAAGTCATAAATAAGTAATAATTTCAGCTAATCAATTACTTATTATTCTTTGGAATTTTAACTGTTACTTCAATAAACTCATCTGAATCCGTACAATCATATTCAGCAGGTATGTTAAATTTCTTAAATACTTGTTTTATTGTATTTACATACAATTTAGCTGGTAAAGTAGCTTTTATATTAGTTCTTTTCTTATTTAACTGTTTTCCTGCTAGTTTAAGCAATTCCTTATTAATTAATTCTTCTGTATTCTTCACATTAAGTCCGTCTTTTACTACCTTAGAAACAACTTTAAATTGAAGCTCTGCATTAGGTAAACTTAAAAGAGCCCTAGAATGTCGTTCAGTTAGTTTATTTTCAAGACACATTTGTCTCACCTTAGGATCTAGTTTTAATAATCTTAACTTATTAGCAATAGTAGATTGTTTTTTTCCTATTCTTTTAGCTAAATCTTCTTGAGTAAAATTATGATCATTAAGTAAATTACTATAAGCCTCTGCTTCTTCAATATAATTTAAATCTTCTCTTTGAAGATTCTCTAATAATGCTATTTCTGCTGATTCTGAATCAGTTATATCTACTATATTACATGGAACTACATCCAACTCAGCCACTTTAGCAGCTCTTAATCTACGCTCTCCTGCTACAAGTTCATAAGTTTCACCGATTTTTCTAACTGTTATTGGTTGTATAATACCATGTTGTTTTATTGATTGTGACAATTCCTCAATTGCCTCTTCATTAAAATATTTACGTGGTTGATATAGATTAGGAACTATCTTATCTATATCTATCTTGATTATTTCATTATTCATGTATCTAAACCCATCCCCTATTAAGTTAATATAACAATTTCAATACCAAAATCATATCATTTATATTCTATAATAGCTACATTTTTCCTTTAATTTGTTAATTGTTTTATAAAACAAATTTATTAATATTATCCAATAATCTGCAAACTATATCTGAATAAATCTATAAAATATAAATTAATTATTATAATAATGAAACTTATGTAAATAATTGTAAAATTATATTCACACTATTTTATAGGCTTTTTAGTAACATTTCCTGCTTTTCGTGGATATACTTTAGGACACTCTTTTATCTTCTTAACAATAACTAAGTTATGTTTTAATTCAGTATCTTCAATTTCAACTTCACATATATCTAGTAGTTGCCCTCCTAACGTAGCTATAGCCTTATCTGCATCCTTTATTTCTTCTTCCACTGATGGTCCTTTTAAAGCTATAAAGTGACCATTAATTTTAACATATGGCAAACAAAACTCTGATAAAACACTCATATTTGCAACTGCTCTAGATGTTGCTATATCAAAAGATTCTCTAAGATTTTTTTGTCTAGCTCCATCTTCCGCTCTTGAATGAATAGTAACTACATTTTTTAATCCTAATTTTTCTGTTACTAAATTCAAGAAATTAACCCTCTTATTTAATGAATCTAGCAAAGTAACTTGTATGTTTTCATTCATAATAGCTATTGGTATCCCTGGAAAACCTGCTCCTGTACCTACATCTATTAAAGTACTTGCCTTTTTAAATTCATCCCTCTTAAATGCCTTAATTGAATCTATAAAGTGTTTCTTTATTATCTCTTCATCTTCTGTAATAGCTGTTAAATTTACTTTCTCATTCCATTCTTGAAGAAGATTTTTATATATTATAAACTTCTCATATTGCTCTTTTGATAATTCTAACCCTACATCTTGTGCCGCTTTGCACATTAAATCATAAAATTTCATAAATACCTCCAATAAATTATTTATTATAATAATGTTCAAGATAAATAAGTAATACAGATATATCTGCTGGAGATACCCCTGAAATACGTGATGCCTGACCTATACTTATAGGTTTTATACTATTTAATTTTTGTTCTGCCTCTGTTCTTAAGCCTTTTACATTACTATAGTCTATATCCTTAGGTAATAGTTTCTTCTCAAATTTTCTAAATTGAGCTACTTGTTCAAGTTGGTTACTTATATATCCTTCATATTTAGCAATTATATTTATTTGTTCACCAATATCTTCTGAAAATTCTTGCCTTTCTGCATCTAAATCCTTTAAGCTAAAATAGTCAACTTCTGGTCTTTTTATTAATTCATAAAAACTTATAGGTTTTTTTAGTTCAGCTGATCCTACTGATAGTAAAAATTCATTTGTTTCTCTTTTATTAGTTATTTGTAATTTCTTTAATCTTTCTAATTCATTTTCAATTGTATTTTTTCTATTTAAGAAAGTCTCATATCTTTCATCTGTAACTAATCCTACTTTTTTTCCTATCTCAGTTAATCTAAAATCTGCATTATCTTGTCTTAAAATTAATCTATACTCAGCTCTAGATGTCATCATTCTATATGGTTCATTAGTACCCTTAGTAACTAAATCATCTATAAGAACTCCTATGTATGCATCTGATCTAGTTAATATCATTGGTTCTTCGCCTTTGATTTTTAATGCAGCATTTATACCAGCTACTAATCCTTGCGCACCTGCTTCTTCATAGCCTGAGCTACCATTAAATTGGCCAGCACCATATAAACCTTCAACATTTTTAAATTCTAATGTTGGTTCTAATTCAGTAGGATCTACAGAATCATATTCAATTGCATATGCAGTTCTCATTATTTCTACATTTTCTAATCCAGGTAATGTTCTCATCATTTTTAATTGAACTTCTTCTGGTAAAGATGAAGACATCCCCCCTACATACATTTCTAGAGTGTCTAGACCTTCTGGCTCAACAAATATTTGATGTTGTAATTTATCAGGAAATCTCATTACTTTGTCTTCAATTGATGGACAATATCTAGGACCTACTCCCTTAATACTTCCATTATATATTGGTGATCTTCCTATGTTTTCCTTAATCACATTATGAGTTTGTTCATTAGTGTATGTTAAATAACAAGATATTTGTTCTTTATCTATATTTTTGCTCATAAATGAGAAAGGTACTATTTTATCATCACCTGGTTGTTCAATCATTTTAGAAAAATCTACAGATCTTCTATTGATTCTTGCTGGAGTTCCAGTTTTAAATCTCCTTAATGAAATTCCTAAATCTAATAAAGATTGTGATAAATCATTGGCTGGGAATAAACCATTTGGCCCCCCAGAATAACTAACTTCACCTATTATTATCTTTCCTTTTAGATATGTACCTGTAGATAAAATTACAGCCTTAGCTCTAAAAATCCCTCCATTTTTAGTAATAACGCCTGTTATTTTATTATCTTCAACTAAAAGCTCAGTAACCTCAATTTGCCTTATTTGAAGATTTTCTTGTTCTTCTAATACTCTCTTCATTCTAAATTGATAGTCTTTTTTATCAGCTTGTGCTCTTAATGAATGAACTGCTGGTCCTTTAGACGTATTTAGCATTCTTGATTGAATGAATGTATGGTCTATATTCACTCCCATTTCTCCGCCTAATGCATCAATTTCTCTAACTAAATGACCTTTAGCAGTTCCCCCTATATTAGGATTACATGGCATCATAGCTATTGAATCTAAATTTATAGTACAAATTAAAGTATTTAATCCCATTCTAGCAGATGCTAATGCCGCTTCACATCCTGCATGACCAGCACCAACTACTACTACATCAAATTCCCCTGCTTCATAATTATATTTCATATACCACTCCTACTTTCCTACACAAAATTCACTAAAAATCTTGTTTAATACATCCTCTTCTAATTCATCACCTGTTATTTCCCCAAGTGCTTTCATTGCTGACGTTACATAAATAGAAATTAAATCTAAAAATTCATTAGCATTGACTCTATCTAATGCTACTTCACAATTTTCCAATGATCTATATAATGCTTGCTTATGTCTAACATTAGAGACTATTAAACTCTCACTATTTATATCTCCACTAAAAAATAACTCTTTTATTTTATTTTTTAATTCATCAATTCCATAACCAGTTTTAGCTGAAATATTTATTTGATTATCCAAATCAATATCTGCTATTTTTCTATCTAAATCCGTTTTATTTAATAATACTATGTGATTCTTGTCTTTTATAGTATTAATTATTTCCTTATCTTCCTCTTCCAACTCTCTAGATGAATCTAATATTAAAATAATTAGATCTGCTTCTTCAATCTTTTCTCTAGATCTTTCAACGCCTATCTTCTCAACTGTGTCCTCAGTCTCTCTTATCCCTGCTGTATCAGTTATTTTTATAGGTATACCATCTATATTTAAATACTCTTCGATTATATCTCTTGTAGTACCAGGAATATCTGTTACTATAGCTCTTTTTTCTTTTAATAGCACATTAAGTAAAGATGATTTTCCTACATTAGGCTTACCAATAATAACAACATTAAGACCATCTCTAATTATTTTACCTTCATCTGCCCCTTTTAATAGTTCCTTAACTTTTAAAATAGTAGTTTTTATTCCATCTTTAACCCTTAAAACTAAAGTATCATCAATATCTTCATCGTCTTCTGTAAAATCTACTCCGTACTCAATTAGTGCTAAGGTATTTAATAAATATTGTCTTATTTCTTTAATTTGCTTTGATAAAGCTCCACCACTTTGCATAAGTGCTGACTTCATAGATAAATCTGTTTTAGCTTTTATTATATCAATAACTGCTTCAGCTTGACTTAAATCAATTCTACCATTTAAAAATGCTCTCTTTGTAAATTCTCCTGGTTCTGCAACTCTTGCACCCGCTTTAATAACCTGATTCATTACACTATTTGTTGATATAACACCACCATGACAGTTAATTTCTATTATATCCTCAGTAGTATAGCTATGAGGTCCCTTCATATAGCTTATAATAACCTCGTCAATTACATCTTTACTCTCAAGCTCTATAATATGTCCATATCTCATAGTATAAGTTTTCATTTGTTTTAAATCTATATTATTTTTACTAACAAATATTTTGATAATTATATCTAATGCTTTACTTCCAGAAATTCTAATAATAGAAACTCCACCCTCACCAATAGGGGTTGCTATACCACAAATGGTATCAAATTCTCTCATAATCTGATTCTCCTCATGTTATTAATTTTGTGATTTATTTGTATTATTATAACCAATGAATATCGAATTAGTCAAAATCACATGCATTAGCTCTATTTTATCAAATTATTGATATCTGCATAAGTAAATTAAACTAAGTAATTGAACTTATGAATACTAAAATGAGTAAAGTCCAATTACAATGCCACTTTACCTACTATATATATCAAAATATGTTTAAAATATAGCTATATATTAAATTAAAACCAAAAAGGAAAGCCTCATCAAGGCTTTCCTTTTTAATTCTTTTTAAGTTCTACAACAACTCTTCTAAAAGGTTCTTTTCCTTCACTATAAGTGTTAACAAATGAATTATCTTGTAAAGCTGAATGAATTATTCTTCTTTCATAAGGATTCATCGGTTCTAGTCTAAATAGTCTGCCCGTTCTCTTTACTTTTTCAGCAGTTTTATTTGCAACATTCTTGAGAGTTTCTTCTCTCTTTTTTCTATAATTCTCTATATCAAGTACGATTCTTTTATATTGAATGCTGCTATCTTTGTTAATCATTAAAGAAATAAGGCATTGTAATGAATCTAAGGTCTCTCCCCTATAGCCGATAAGCAAGCCTAGTTTATCACCTGACAAACTTATATTTATCACATTATCTTGTTCATTAATATCTATTTCTGCCTTTATGCCCATAGAATCAAGAATTTTGTTTATAAAATTTCTTATATCATCAATATAGTTATGTTTTAAGGTTACTTTTATTCTAGCTCGTTTAGTACTTATAAAGCCAAATAACCCTTTTGAACCACGTTGTAAAACCTCAACATCTACCATATCTTTTGTTGTATTTAACTCAAGTAAAGCTTTATTTAAGGCTTCTTCAACATTTTTCCCCTCTAATTCCACTGATCTCATTCCCTAATTCACCACCTTATTATATAAAGAAAGTATATATTAAAAAATTATTTTTTCTTTTTACTTTTCTTCTTTGTACTAGCTAAATTCTTAGGTTCTTCAACAATCATAGAAAAACTAGAATCTGAAGATTCTGAAACAGCTGTTTCTTCAGCTGCTAATGCAACCTTTTTCTTAGCTGGTAAATAATTTAAGAAATATGTTTGTATAGTTTGAATAACATTTCCTATTATCCAATATAAAACTAATATTGATTTAAAGTTTATTGACATAACTCCCATCATTACTGCCATAACTAAGCTCATAGTACCCATATTCATAGGTGAATCGTCCATTGGAGTAGCTTTTGTCATTAAGTAAGATGGTAAGTATGTTGATAAGGCTGCTAAAATAGGTAATATCATCGTCTTATCTCTAGCACCTAAATCTGCAATCCATAAAAATGATGCTCCATTCATGCCTTCTATTCTAAAGAATACATAATATAAAGCCATTAATATTGGTAATGGTAATAATGATGGAACACATCCTCCAGTTAAACTAACATTATTTTCTTTATAAAATTTTCTCATTTCTTCATTTAATTTTTCTGGATTACTCTTATATTTTTCTTGAATCTTTTTCATTTGCGGTTGAACCGCTTGCATTTTCTGAGTAGACTTTGCTGCTTTTATGTTAAGTGGCAATATAAGTAGTCTAATCATTAATGTAAATATAAGAATCGCTAACACATACGATAATCCAACATCTGAAACACCTAGGTTTAAGATGGAATCATGTAGATAATTGAATATATTAGCCATAAACTGAATTATCTTTTCAAACATTAAAATCTATACCTCCTAAACTTCATTACTTTACAGGATCATACCCACCTTTACAAAAAGGATTACACCTTAAAATTCTATACAGAGCCATTAAACTTCCTTTAATAACACCGTACTTATTTATGGCATCCAATGCATACTGTGAGCAAGTTGGCGTAAATCTACAACATGGACTTCTCCCAGGTGAAATAGATTTTCTATAAAATTTAATTAGACTTAATACAACTTTTTTCATCATAATATAAGCCTGCCTTTTTAATTAAATTCTTCATCGCCTTTTCAGTTTCAAAATAATTACTATCTCTCATAGGATTTCTTGCTACAAACACACAATCATATCCTTTTAATATATTATTATAATTTAATCTAAAGCTCTCGCTTAATAATCTCTTACATTTACTTCTAACAACACTGTTTCCAACTTTTTTACTTACAGAAATTCCTACTTTACTATATGCGATACCATCTTTGTCTTTGTTTCTTTTATTTTTCAATACATATAGAACCAAAGTCTTATTAGCAAATGATTTCCCTCTTCTATATACAATTATAAATTCTATATTTTTTTTTAATCTATAAATCATACGGTATTTCCATTACTCCTTTTTTCCTGCATTTGCAGAAAAAAGGCCACTTAATGCGGCCCTTATGCTGTTAATTTTTTTCTTCCTTTTTGTCTTCTATTTCTAAGAATGTTTCTTCCTGATTGAGTGCTCATTCTTTTTCTGAAGCCATGTTCCTTTTTTCTTTGTCTCTTTTTTGGTTGATAAGTCATGAACATTTAAAATGCACCCCCTTAATTTTTATTATTTATAGTAAAAACTATACTTTGCGGTTATTTTAAAATTACTTTTCTATTATATATATATCCTAATTTTCTGTCAAGATACAGTCTATTGTTGATAAATATTTATTAAACATAATATTTTTGTGGATAACTTATTGAATCTCCCTGTTTACTTATGATATTATAAATACTATAACTGTGAATAACTTAATTTAATAAATATTTATCCACAGCTGTGGATAAATATGTGAATAACTTGTTTACTTTTAATTTTATTTTTTAAAATTATTTTATATTTTCTCACTATAATTGAAATTATATACTATCGATTGATGTTTATATCTATTTTTTATAATTGTTGATAAGTATATAGTTTAATTTTTTTTCTAAATAAGTTATCCACATGTGTATAAGTTTATTCGCTTAGTCAACAATTAAAATATATTGTTTATTATATTGTTAATATCTTGTTAATAATTTATATATACCTTAAAAAAAATTTTTTTTTAATAATATTTGGAGGATAGAGATGGATGCTGACCTAAATAAATTATGGGAAAAAACCTTGAATATAGTAAAAAGTGAAATGAGTGAAGTCAGTTTCAATACTTGGATTAAAAGTTGTGAACCTATTTCTATATCTGATAAAAGTATAAAAATAAGCGTTCCAAATTCTTTTACTAAAGATATTCTAGACAAAAGATATAAAAGTTTGGTTGCTAATTCTATAGAAGCTGTTTGTTCTAAATTATATGATATAGAATTTTTAATAGAATCAGATCTTAATAATGAAGATGAATTAAATAGTAATGATAACTCTAGTAAAAGTATGAATAAAAATTCTAGAAGAAATATAGTTGTAAATGATGAAATGTCTTCAACTTTAAATCCTAAATATACTTTTAATTCATTTGTAATAGGTAATAGCAATAGATTTGCTCATGCAGCTTCACTTGCCGTTGCTGAAGCTCCTGCTAAAGCGTACAATCCTTTATTTATATATGGAGGCGTTGGACTTGGCAAAACGCATTTAATGCATGCAATCGGACACTATATTTTACAAAATAACACTAAAGCTAAAGTCGTTTATGTTTCTTCAGAAAAATTTACAAACGAATTAATAAACGCCATCAAAGATGATAAAAATGAAGAATTCAGAAAAAAATACAGAAATGTAGATGTTTTACTTATAGATGATATTCAATTCATTGCTGGAAAAGAGCGTACTCAAGAAGAATTTTTCCATACTTTTAATGAACTACATGACGCAAATAAACAAATAATTCTATCATCTGATCGTCCACCAAAAGAAATTCCAACATTAGAAGATAGATTAAGATCTAGATTTGAATGGGGCTTAATTGCTGATATTCAAGTACCAGATTTTGAAACTAGAATGGCAATTCTTAAGAAAAAAGCCGATGTAGAAAATTTAAAAGTAGCAAATGAAGTTATGGGATACATTGCTACAAAAATTAAATCTAATATCAGAGAGTTAGAAGGCGCATTAATAAGAATAATTGCTTATTCATCTTTAACTAATAGAGAAGTTACTGTTGATTTAGCTTCAGAAGCATTAAAAGATATAATTTCTAAAAAGCAAGGTAAACACGTAACTATAGCATCAATTCAAGAAATAGTTGCTAATTATTTTAACTTAAAAATAGATGATTTAAAATCTCAAAGAAGAACTAGAAATGTAGCTTATCCAAGGCAAATAGCTATGTATTTAAGCCGAAAACTAACAGATATGTCTTTACCGAAAATAGGAGAAGAATTTGGCGGTAGAGATCATACTACTGTAATTCATGCTTATGAAAAAATATCTGAAAATCTAAAGAATGATGAGAACTTACAGCATACTGTTTCTGACATTACAAAGAAGGTTTCTCAAAATTAATTAACATATGTACATAATAAGTATTGAATAACTTGTGGATAACTATATTTTAATAATACTATGTTGAAAACTGTGGATAAGGTATGCTTTTAGTTACCGACTTATCCACAATCTTTTTGCATAAAATTCCGTTGATATTACTAGGATTACAGTACTTATCAACAAATTAACAGCCCCTACTACTATTACTATTATATATAAATATATATCTATTCTAATTAAATTTAAAAATATATGTGAATAATTAAGGAGGATTTTTTATGATCTTTATATGTGAAAAACATAAATTATTAGAGGGTATTTCTATAGTTCAAAAAGCTATTACAGGAAAATCAACAATGAAAGTATTAGACGGTATTTACATAAATGCTACTAATGATGGTTTAAGATTAATAGGTTCAGATATGGATCTTAGTATTCAAACATTAGTTAAGTCAGATGTTTTGGACAAAGGTGAGATAGTTATTGATGCTAAAATATTTGGAGAGATTATTAGAAAACTTCCAAACTCTGATATAAAAATAGAGACAATAAAAGAAGATGTAATACAAATTACTTGTGAAAAATCAGTTTTCAATGTTGTATGTATGAATGCTGATGAATTCCCTTCATTACCTAATATTAACGAAGATTTAAAAGTAGAAGTTAATGAAAGCATTTTAAAAAATATGATTAAGGGAACCTCTTTTTCTATTGCACAAGATGAAGCAAGACCTATTTTACAAGGGATATTATTTCAAGTTAAAGATAGAACTTTAAATTTAGTTGCACTTGATGGATATAGATTAGCTATAAGAAGTGAATTTTTAGATAATGATATTAATTTAGAGGTTGTTATCCCAGGAAAGACATTAGTTGAAGTATCAAAAATTCTAGAAGATCATGATAAAAATGTAGATATAACATTTACTAATAATCATATATTATTTAATTTAGAAAATACTAAAATTATATCAAGATTACTAGATGGAAAATTTGTTAATTACATTTCATTATTACCTCAAGAACATAAATTATTAGTCACCGTAAAGAAAGAAGAATTACAAAACGGTATAGAAAGAGCATCTTTAATGGCCAAAGATGGAAATAATAATTTAATCAATTTAGACATTAAAGAAGACACTGTAATAATAACATCTAATTCTCAATTGGGAAAAGTTAGGGAAGAAGTCTCAATAAATTTGCAAGGCGATGAAATTGAAATTGCATTTAATTCGAGATATTTATTAGACGTTCTTAAGAATATGGAAAGTGATGAGATAATTTTAGAAATGACATCAGGAGTAAGTCCATGTGTCATAAAAGAAAAAAATGGAGAAAATTCTCAATATTTAGTTTTACCAGTAAGACAAATGAGATAAGGAGGAAGTAAATATTTATTAATATTTATGCAAAAATTATGAATAAAATTGAGATCAATACTGAAATTATAAAATTAGATGCATTTTTGAAATGGAGTGGAATAGCTTCTCTAGGATCAGAAGCTAAAATTTATATACAAGAAGGTTTAGTAAAAGTTAATGATGAAATATGTTTGCAAAGAGGAAAAAAATTGAAAGTTGGAGATGTTATAGAATTTAAAGATGAAAAATTTGAAATAGTTTAGTATAGCTTTTTAATTTTCTTAATAAACAGGCTATAACTTTTCTATTATGATATAATTGATTATAGGTGTATTTTATGTATATAAAAGCGATAATGTTGGTTAATTATAGAAATTATAATAATTCAGAGTTAAATCTTAGTGAAGGTGTTAATGTGTTTATAGGTGATAATGCCCAAGGTAAGACTAATATTTTAGAATCAATTTACTATTGTGCATTTGCTAAATCTCACAGAACATCACGAGATAAAGATTTAATAAATTGGAAAGAGAACGAAGCATATATAAGTTTACTTGTAGGAAAAAAAAGATTAGACAAAAGAATTGATATAAAAATTTTAAGAGACGGTAAAAAAGCTATAAAAGTTAATTCTATAAAAATAAATAAAATAGGAGAGCTTTTTGGAACTTTTAACGTAGTTATGTTTTCACCAGAAGATTTAAAAATAATAAAAGAATCTCCTGGGATAAGAAGAAAGTTTCTAGATATGGAGTTATGTCAAATCAATAAAAAATATTATTTTAATCTAGTTCAATACAATAAAATATTGAATGAAAGAAATATAATTTTAAGATCAAGAGATTTTAATAAGGATATTTTAGAGATATATGATTTACAATTAATAGAATATGCTGATTATATTGTTAAAGAAAGGTTAGAATATATAGATAAGATAAATTATTATGGAAAATTTATTCATAATGAAATAACTTCGGGAAAAGAAGACATAGTTTTCAAATATGATTCAGGAATAAAGTTTAAAGATAATTTCAAATATGCTTTTCTAGAAAAATTAAGAAGTAATTTGTTAAGAGATAGAGAACAAGGATTAACATCAATAGGCCCGCATAGAGATGACTTTAATATATTAATAAATAATATAGATGTGAAAAAATTTGGTTCTCAAGGTCAACAAAGAACTGCAGTTTTAACTATGAAATTTTCTTCACTTAAGATTATTAAAGAAATTACAAAGGAATATCCGATTTTATTACTTGATGATGTTCTTTCTGAGCTTGATATAAATAGAAAGCGATATGTATTGAGCACTCTTAATGATATACAAACAATAATTACTTGTACCGGTATAAATGATTTAGAAGATTACTTAGATGATAAATCTAAAGTGTTCAAAGTATGCAATGGAGAAATAGTGAATTAAAGGAGGAATATATAGTGTTTTTGCATTTAGGAGAAAATGTTGTAGTTCCTATAAAAGATATTATTGGAATATTCGATTTGGAAAATACTATGTATAGTTCAGATACTATACAATTTTTAAGATTAGCAGAAGAAGATGGCTTTGTACAAAGAATTACGAATGAAAAACCTAAATCTTTTGTTATTGCTGAAGTTAATAAAATGAGTAAGATATATCTTTCACCAATATCTTCTGCAACTTTAACTAAAAGAACTGATATAGAATATAATTCGTAAGTTAAAATTTTAGTTATAAATATTTTTAAATTTAGGAGGAGTCTGTTTTGGAACAAAATAATCAAAGATATGATGAAAATCAGATTCAAGTACTTGAAGGGTTAGAAGCTGTTAGAAAAAGGCCTGGTATGTACATAGGTAGTACTAGTTCTAGGGGACTACATCATTTAGTATATGAAATAGTTGATAATAGTATAGATGAGGCTTTAGCTGGATACTGTAAAAACATAGAAGTTAAAATTAATGAAGATAATTCTATTACTTCATCTGATGATGGAAGAGGAATGCCAGTTGGTATGCATCCTAAAATGCATAAGTCAGCAGTTGAAGTAATAATGACAATACTTCATGCTGGAGGAAAATTTGGTGGCGGAGGATACAAGGTATCTGGTGGTTTACATGGTGTTGGTGCCTCTGTTGTTAATGCTCTTTCAGAAAAATGTATTGTTACAGTAAAAAGAGAAGGACATATATGGAAACAAGAGTATAGCAAAGGTAAAGTGCTTTACGATTTAAAACAGGTTGGTAATACTGAAGAAAGCGGTACAACAATATACTTTAAACCTGACGCAGAAATATTTGATGAAGTTTTATTTGATTTTGATACATTATCTCAAAGATTAAGAGAATTAGCCTTTTTAAATAAAGGTATTAATATAACATTAATTGATTGTAGAAATGATAGAGAAGAAAATTATTATTATGAGGGTGGAATAAAATCATTCGTATCTTATTTGAATAGAAATAAGACACCGTTACATCCAGAGCCTATATACGTAGAAGGAATAAAAGATAAAGTTTCAGTTGAATTAGGATTACAGTATAATGATGGATATACAGAAAATTTATTTTCTTTTGCTAACAATATTGACACAATTGAAGGGGGAACCCATTTAGTTGGATTTAAAACAGCATTAACTAGAGCTTTTAATGATTATGCAAAAAGATTTGGATTTATAAAAGAAAATGATAAGAACTTTTCTGGTGATGATATAAGAGAAGGTCTTACAGCAGTAATATCTGTTAAAATTGAAGATCCTCAATTTGAAGGCCAAACTAAGACAAAATTGGGTAATAGTGAAGTTAAAGGAATAGTAGATTCTATAGTTAGTGAATATATAGGAATATTCTTAGAAGAGAATCCTGGAACAAGTAAAATAATTATAGATAAGGCTTTAATGGCAGCTAGAGCAAGAGAAGCTGCTAGAAAAGCAAGGGAATTAACAAGAAAATCTGTATTAGAAAGAACAACATTACCTGGGAAATTAGCAGATTGTTCATCAAAAGATCCTAGGGAATGTGAGATTTATATAGTCGAAGGGGATTCAGCTGGTGGATCTGCAAAACAAGGTAGAGATAGAAAATTCCAAGCTATTTTACCTTTAAGAGGTAAAATAATGAATGTTGAAAAACAAAGATTAGATAAAATATTAAATTCAGAAACTATAAGATCAATGGTTACTGCATTTGGTGGTGGAATAGGAAAAGATTTTGATATTGAAAAAATTAGATATAATAGAATAATAATTATGACTGATGCCGATGTTGATGGTGCGCATATAAGAACATTATTATTAACATTTTTCTATAGATATATGAGAGAATTAATAGAGCAAGGGCATGTATACATTGCGCAACCACCTTTATTTAGAGTAGGTAAAGGTAAAAAAGAAACATATGCTTATTCTGATGCTGAGTTAGATGCAGTATTACAGGATATGGGTGGAAAAGATAATTCGGTAGATATTCAAAGATACAAAGGTTTAGGAGAAATGAATGCTACTCAATTATGGGATACAACGATGGATCCATCAAAGAGAATTCTATTAAAGGCTGAAATTGAAGATGCAATGGCAGCTGATGAGATATTTACTATCTTAATGGGAGAAAAAGTTGAACCAAGAAGAGAATTTATAGAGCAAAATGCTAAGAATGTTGTTAATTTAGACATTTAGTACTTAATATGAGGTGAAGTACATGGAATTTAATGAAGGAAAAATTATATCTGTAGATATAAAAAATGAAATGAAAAAATGCTATATAGACTATGCTATGAGTGTTATAGTAGGTCGTGCATTACCAGATGTTAGAGATGGGTTAAAACCTGTTCATAGAAGGATATTATATTCTATGCAAATTTTAGGATTATCACCTGAAAAGGGATATAGAAAATGTGCTAGAATAGTCGGAGACGTTTTAGGTAAGTATCATCCACATGGAGATAGTTCTGTTTATGATGCATTAGTTAGAATGGCTCAAGATTTCTCAATGAGATATATGTTAGTAGATGGACATGGAAACTTTGGTTCTGTTGACGGCGATGGTGCTGCAGCAATGAGATATACAGAAGCAAAGATGAATAAGATAGCTGTTGAAATGTTAAGAGACATTAACAAGAATACAGTTGATTTTATGCCAAACTTTGATGGTGAAGAAGAAGAACCAACAGTTTTACCGTCTAGATTTCCAAATCTTTTAGTTAATGGATCATCAGGAATAGCAGTTGGAATGGCAACTAATATACCTCCTCACAATTTAGGAGAAGTAATAGATGGCACAATAATGCTTATAGATAATCCAGAATCTAGTGTACTAGAGCTTATGACTAAAATTAAAGGACCTGATTTCCCAACTGGAGCAACAATAATGGGTCATGCAGGGATTAGATCAGCTTATGAAACTGGAAGAGGTAAAATAGTAGTTAGAGCTAAATCAGATATTGAAGAAGAAAATGGTAGACATAAAATAATATTTACTGAAATACCTTACCAAGTTAATAAAGCTAAACTTATAGAAAACATTGCTGAATTAGTAAAAGATAAAAAGATTACTGGAATATCTGATTTAAGAGATGAATCAGATAGAGAAGGTATGAGAATCGTAATCGAATTAAAGAAAGATGCTAATCCAAATATAATATTAAACTTATTATATAAGCATACAAAACTTCAAGATAGTTTTGGCGTTATTATGTTAGCATTAGTAAATAACGAAACAAGGGTTTTAAATTTAAAAGAAGTATTAGTTCATTATATAGACTTCCAAAAAGAAGTTATAACAAGAAGAACTACATTTGAGTTAAATAAGGCAGAAGCTAGAGCGCATATATTAGAAGGTTTAAAAATTGCACTAGATAATATTGATAGAGTAATAAGTGTAATAAGAAACTCATCTACAAGTGAAATAGCTAAAAATACTTTAATGGATGAATTTAATCTTTCAGAAAAGCAATCTCAAGCAATCTTAGAAATGAAATTAAGAAGATTAACAGGGTTAGAAAGAGATAAAATTGATGATGAATATGATGAATTATTAAAACAAATGGAATATTTAAGATCTATATTAGCAAGTGAAGAAAAATTACTAGGAGTTATAAAAAATGAACTTTTAGAAATAAAAGCTAGATATGGAGATGAAAGAAGAACTAGTATTGAACAAGATATGAATGAAATTAATATAGAAGATCTTATTCAAGAAGAAGATGTAGTTATAACTTTAACTAAATCTGGATATATAAAGAGAATTTCAGCAGATGTATACTCAGCACAAAGAAGAGGTGGAAGAGGAATACAAGCAATGTCAACGAAGGAAGATGATTTTGTAGATCATGTAATGATAACTTCGACTCATTCAGATGTATTATTCTTTACTAATAGAGGTAGAGTGTACAAATTAAGAGCTTATGAAATACCTGATGCTGGAAGGCAAGCAAAGGGAACCAATATAATTAATTTAATAGCTATTGAACCAGATGAAAAAATACAAACAGTATTAACAGTAACAGATAAGCGTAGAGATGGCTATTTATTTATGGGAACTAAGCAAGGTATTGTAAAGAAAACTCACTTAAATGAATTTAGAAATTTAAGAAAGAATGGACTAATAGCTATAAACTTAAGAGAAAATGATGAATTATTAAAAGTTAAGATTACTTATGGTGATGCTAACGTAATGTTTGTTACTCAAAATGGTTATGCATTAAGATTTAATGAAAAAGATGTTAGACATATGGGTAGAACTGCATCTGGAGTTAAAGCTATAACATTAAAAGGTGATGATGTAGCTGTATGTATGGATATTGCAGTTGATGATGAAGAATTATTAGTTATTAGTGAAAATGGATTTGGTAAGAGAACTCCTGTAAGTGAATATAAGATTCAACATAGGGGTGGAGTAGGTCTTATAACTTATAAGATAAGTGAAAAGACAGGAAAGTTAGTTGGTGCTACAGTTTGTAAGATTGATGATGAATTAATGCTTATCAATACTAATGGTGTAGCTATAAGAATAAATGTATCAGATATATCAAAAACAAGTAGATCTGCTATGGGTGTAACTCTAATGAGAACTAATGAAGAAGAGAAAATAGTTGCTATAGCTAAAATACTAAAAAGTGATGATGAAGATTTAGAAGAAAATGAATTTGAATCTAATGAAGAAATTGATTTAGTAAATGAAGATAATAGCTTAGATGAATTAGTAGAGAGAGCAGAAGACCATAGTGAAAATGATATTGATATAGAATAGATAAAGAATTTAAGTGATAAAATAAAAAAACTATGTAGGATTTTAGTTACTCCTACATAGTTTTTTTGTTTTATATAGGTATAAAATGCTAAATAAAAGCTTAGTTTAGAGATATAAAGTATATACTAAGAAGTAATGTCATCCTGGCGTGTCAATATAAGAAATATGAAGAAAATAAAAGTAAAATAAAGAATAGTATATATATTTTTACTATATAGAACTATACAATAATAGAGCTGTATAATATATATGGTAAGATAAAACACGTCGCTGAGAGATGCGATGAACAAGTTTAAGAAAATTAAGTTTTTAGAAATTGAATTTCAACTTAAAAAAACTTGTTGACAAGAAATAACTTAAGTGATATACTTAAGAAGTCGCTTGAGGGCGACACAATAAAACAAAAGTT
>NZ_JAMQIF010000134.1:0-428 GCF_023845855.1 Clostridium sp. ZBS2 | reverse complement strand
TTCTCTTTTTTTTTTTTTTCTTTTTTATTTTTTTTTTCTATTTTTTTTTTTTTTTATTCTATACAAACATTTAATTATTATATTAAATTATAAACATTTATTTATTATTAATTATTTTTTATTATAATATTTTTTTTTATTTTTCTTATTAATTTTTTATTTTATTTTTTTTTTTTTTTTTTATTTACTTTTTTTTTTTTTTATAATTTTTATTATAATATTATTTTGATGGGATATTTATTTAATATTATTTTTTTATGTTAAAAGTAGTTTTTTTTTTTGTTTTTTTTTTTTTTTTTTTTCTTCTTTTTTTTTTTTTTTTTTTTTTTTTTTTTTTTTTTTTTTTTTTTTTTTATATAATTAAAATATTTTTATTTGTGCTTTGATAGTTGTGAGAGGGAGGAGGGAGTGGTAGGTGGTGGTGGTGG
>NZ_JAMQIF010000133.1:0-236 GCF_023845855.1 Clostridium sp. ZBS2 | reverse complement strand
GTGGTATTTCTTTAGGATTTTGCTGTTGTTGACATTTAGACTGCAGTTAATTACATTGATCATCTTAAAGGAAAAAATTATGTGTATCAAAAATAAAATAAGATAGATGGAAATATAGTAACTAAATTTAAGCACACAACTACGTCAAAAGGAAGGCTTCATACAGAAAGGGAGAGAGGAAAAGAAAGAACAGAACCTCAAAAAAAGAAAAAAAAACCGCACCCCCCCCCCCCCCC
>NZ_JAMQIF010000132.1:0-206 GCF_023845855.1 Clostridium sp. ZBS2 | reverse complement strand
TTTTCTTTCTTTTTCTTTTTCTTTTCCCTTTTCTTTCTTTTCTCTCTTTTTTTCTGTCTCTTTTTCTCTTCTTGTTTTAGTCTCTACGATACCTTTTACATCTTCCATAGTTTGAACTGCATCTTGAGATTTTAGCTTTTTCTCTTCTCTGGCTTCTTTTTTCTCCTTTTTCCCTCTTTTTCTTTTTTCTCCTCTTTTCCTTTTTT
>NZ_JAMQIF010000131.1:0-274 GCF_023845855.1 Clostridium sp. ZBS2 | reverse complement strand
TTTTTTTTTTTTTTTTTTGTCTTTTTTTTTTTTTTTTTTCTATTTTTTTTTTTTTTTTTTCCTCTTTTTAAATTTTTTATATTAATTTTTTTAAATTATTTTAATTTAATATATTTTTTTCTTTTTTTTTTTTATTATATTTTTTTTTTTTTTTTTAATTTATTTGTTTTATTTTTTTTTTTTTTTGTTATTATTTTATTATTTTTTCTTTTTTTTTATTTTTTTTTTTTTTTTTTTTTTTTTTTTTTTTTTTTTTTTTTTTCTTTTTTTTTTT
>NZ_JAMQIF010000128.1:0-297 GCF_023845855.1 Clostridium sp. ZBS2 | reverse complement strand
GATTAGCAAAACAAAGGGTTGGGGAAGTACGGGAAAATTAGGGGGCTCCGCTTCTGTAAAAAAAAGAATTCATTAAAGCAGGGGAAGAAAGACAAGCAGCAAAGATTATCTTACAATTAACAGAGCAAACACCGATTGTAAGTAGAGCATTTCTTGATTTAGGAGAACGATATCAAAGTCAAGAAAGGTTAGAAGAGGCAATACATGTATTAGAAAATGCTTCTATACATCATCCAAATGAAACAGCAATTCTTCTTTCTTTAGCATCTTCATATCATGGTGTCTGTTTTTTTCAAA
>NZ_JAMQIF010000127.1:0-210 GCF_023845855.1 Clostridium sp. ZBS2 | reverse complement strand
TAAAATGTTCTTCCTCCTACTGTAATACTTGGTCCTTCTCTTCTCCTTTTCCATAAAATGTAGCTGTTTTTACTCCCATATTATCATTATGTTCAATAACACCATATAGATAATCTGCATCTTTTGTATCTAATCTTTTGGAACCACTTATTGGTTCAATTGCATCTTTTCTATTTTTTGCTACTTCACAATTTATTTCCTCACTATAAT
>NZ_JAMQIF010000013.1:0-14917 GCF_023845855.1 Clostridium sp. ZBS2 | reverse complement strand
TAACGCTTAATTTTAATAATATATTAAAAAGGAATAAAATGGACTGGGTGCTGAACCTGGTCCTTTCAAAGGAAGTTGACATTTTACATATTGTATGATATTGTGTAAAAAGTAACGCTTAAATAAGAGATTGAATCTTTTGAACTATTATATATAAAAATTGGAGGTGCAGTTATGAGAACTAAAATAACTTTAGCATGCACAGAGTGTAAACAAAGAAATTACGATTCTATGAAAAACAAAAAGAACAACCCAGATAGATTAGAAATGAACAAATATTGCAGATTTTGCAAAAAGCACACACTTCATAGAGAAACAAAATAGAAGTAATAAAGTGTGACATATACTTAATTACGTTTAAGGAAGTGAAGTTATGTCAGTAAAAGATATTGCAAAAACTAAAGATGCTCCTAAAAATGGCGGCTTACTTAGTTTTTTTAGAGAGGTTAAGGCCGAACTTAAAATAATAACTTGGCCTTCAAAGGATGAGACAAAAAAAGCATTTGTTGCAGTAGGTGTATTCGCCATAATATATATAATATTAGTTGGTGGATTAGATTTTATTTTCAAGAACCTCTTTGAAATGATTTTTAATTTTAAGTAAAGGGAGGTTTGGGTGATCTTTTATTCACCTATACAAGTATGAGTGATATAGCAAGATGGTATGTAGTGCATACATACTCAGGATACGAAAATAAGGTTAAAGCAAACCTAGAAAAAGCAATTGAAAACAGAAGTCTTGAATCACTAATTTATGACATGCAAGTGCCTATGGAAGAAGTGATTGAAGAAAAAGATGGCAAACAAAAAGTCTCATTAAAAAAGAAATTTCCTGGTTATGTATTGATAAAAATGCTGATGACTGATGAATCTTGGTATGTTGTAAGAAACACAAGAGGAGTCACAGGATTTGTAGGACCAGGATCAAAGCCTGTTCCTCTTTCTGACGAAGAAGTGGAAACAATGGGAGTTTTAGAAATGCCTGTTGAGATTGACTTGGAAGTAGGGGAAAGTATAAGAATTATCTCAGGACCTTTAATGGATTCAGTAGCAAAAATACAAGAGATAGTTTTAGAAAAGAAAAAGATAAAGGCTTTAGTAGATATGTTTGGCAGGGAAACACTTGCTGAACTAGACTTTAATCAAGTTGAAAAATTAGTTTAATTTAAATATAAGCTAATTTTAAATAAGTGGGAGGACAAAAAAGTCCGTATATACCACAGTGTAGGAGGAATAACGAAAATGGCTAAAAAAGTAACTGGAATGATTAAACTTCAACTTCAAGCAGGTAAGGCAACACCAGCACCACCTGTTGGTCCAGCTTTAGGTCAACATGGTGTAAACATAATGGGATTCTGTAAGGAGTTTAACGCAAAAACAGCAAATCAAGCTGGGTTAATAATACCAGTAGTTATAACTGTTTACCAAGATAGATCTTTTAGTTTCATATTAAAGACTCCTCCAGCTGCTGTTCTAATCAAGAAAGAATTAGGATTAGAAAGTGGATCAGGAGTACCTAACAGAACAAAAGTAGGAAGTTTAACTAAAGAACAAGTTAAAAAGATTGCTGAAACTAAAATGCCAGACTTAAATGCTGCTAGCATCGAAACAGCTATGAAAATGATCGAAGGTACAGCAAGAAGTATGGGCGTAACAATTCAAGAGTAATTCGTAAAAATAAGTGGGAGGTAAAAACCGCTAATACCACAGAGGAGGCTTATAATGGGAAAGAAATATATTGAAAGTTCAAAGTTAATAGATAAAAGTGCTTTATACAACTCAACTG
Source organism: Clostridium sp. ZBS2 (assembly GCF_023845855.1). Classification (NCBI taxonomy): domain Bacteria; kingdom Bacillati; phylum Bacillota; class Clostridia; order Eubacteriales; family Clostridiaceae; genus Clostridium; species Clostridium sp. ZBS2. The sequence continues at coordinate 13,131 of NZ_JAMQIF010000013.1, read as the reverse complement.
AAGCATTAGATTTAACTGTAAAAACTGCAAAAGCAAACTTTGATGAAACAATTGAACTACATGTAAGACTTGGAGTAGATCCAAGACATGCAGATCAACAAGTTAGAGGAGCAGTTGTATTACCTAATGGAACTGGTAAAACAGTTAGAGTTCTTGTTTTTGCTAAGGGAGATAAGGCTACTGAAGCTCAAGAAGCTGGAGCAGATTTCGTTGGAGCTGAAGATTTAGTTCAAAAGATCCAATCAGAAAACTGGTTTGATTATGATGTAGTTGTTGCAACTCCAGATATGATGGGTGTAGTTGGTAGAATTGGTAGAGTATTAGGACCTAAGGGATTAATGCCTAATCCAAAATCAGGTACAGTAACATTTGACGTTGCTAAAGCAATTGCTGAAATTAAAGCTGGTAAAGTAGAATATAGAGTTGATAAAACTTCTATAGTTCATTGCCCAATTGGAAAGAAATCTTTTGGAACTGAAAAGTTAAAAGAAAACTTTACAACATTAATGGAAGCTTTAGTTAAAGCTAAGCCAGCAGCTGCTAAGGGACAATACTTAAAATCAATTACTGTTTCTAGCACAATGGGACCAGGAGCAAAAATTAATCCAACAAAAGCTTTAGATTAATATTGACATAATGAATTAAATGTGATATATTTTAATTCGTTGTGAAAGTTAAAAATATATTTTCCATAGACAGTAGGTGCGAGAGCATAAAGTTTAAACTACCTACCGAGGTATATAATAAGTAAGTTTATTATAGATCTTCTCTGTCTATGGGAAGATCTTTTTTAATAGAATTAAGCAGTTTAAAACTGTGAGGAGGTGGATCATAGCATGAACAAGAACAGACAACTTAAAGAAGCAAAAGTTGCTGAAATTAAAGAAAAGTTAGAAAAAGCAAAAGCAGTTGTGTTCGCTAAGTATCAAGGCTTAACAGTTGAAGAAGATACAGCTCTTAGAAAAAATTTAAGAGAAGCTGGCGTAGAATACAAAGTATATAAAAATACTTTAGTAAGTATAGCAGCTAAAGAATTAGGTTTAGACGGTGCTGTTGAATACTTAGAAGGACCAGTAGCTATTGCATTTGGATATGAAGATGTTACTGTAGGAGCTAGAGTCCTAAATGATTTTGCAAAAGATCATAAGAAGTTAGAATTAAAAGCTGGTATTGTAGAAGGAGAAATCTACGATGCAGATAAAATCAAACAACTTGCTACAATTCCTTCAAAAGAAGTTCTTATTGCAAAACTTCTTGGAAGTATCAAGTCTCCACTATCAAACTTTGCATACTTATTAAGTGCAATTAAAGATAGTAAGGAATCAGAATCAGCTGAATAATGCTGAATAAAAAACAATTATAAATTTTATGAAAAAATTTCGGAGGTGCTATTTAAAATGACAAGAGAAGATATCATTCAAGCTATAAAAGAAATGAGCGTTTTAGAATTAAATGAATTAGTAAAAGCTTGCGAAGAAGAATTTGGAGTAAGCGCAGCTGCTCCAGTTGCTGTAGCAGGAGCTGTAGCAGGTGGTGCTGGAGAAGAAAAAACTGAATTTGATGTAATACTAGCTAGCGCTGGTGCAAACAAAATCAAAGTTATAAAAGCAGTTAGAGAAATCACTGGATTAGGATTAAAAGAAGCTAAAGAAATAGTTGATGGAGCTCCTAAGACATTAAAAGAAGCTGTATCTAAAGAAGAAGCAGAAGACATGAAAGCTAAATTAGCTGAAGTTGGAGCAGAAGTAGAAGTTAAATAATTTAATTTCTTATATATAAAAAAGGTGCTTATATAGCACCTTTTTTAAACTCATTTTATAAAGCTATATAAAATGTTGATTTATATAGTAAATATTTTATATAGCTTTATAGCTATTGAAGTGTTAATATATCTAAATTTTTCCTGAAAAAATTACGTCATTAATATATTGACAATGAAAATTTTATATGATAGTATCATATAATGTACTTAACCATGATAGTGGGTAAGTGTATATATGTGGGAAAAATAAGTATAATCTGACCAAAAATGGTTATACTGAAAGAAGACGCTATCCGAAAGCATAAGTCCTTAGAGGAAGTATGTTTTTTGGTTATTTTACTTTATACAAGGGGTGAAAGTTGATGGTACATCCTGTCCAAGTTGGAAAAAGAACGAGAATGAGTTTTGGTAAAGTCAAAGACGTTACAGAAATGCCAAATCTAATTGAAGTGCAATTAGATTCATATCAGTGGTTTTTAAGAGAAGGACTGCACGAAGTTTTTGGTGATATCAATCCTATTACAAATTTTACAGGAAATTTAGTGCTAGAATTTGTAGATTATAAGCTTGATATGGATAATATTAAGTATTCTGTTGAAGAGTGTAAAGAAAGAGATGCAACTTATGCAGCACCGTTAAAAGTTTCAGTAAGATTACAAAACAATGAAACTGGTGAAATTAAAGAACAAGAAGTGTTTATGGGAGACTTCCCATTAATGACTGAACAAGGTACTTTTATAATTAATGGTGCAGAAAGAGTTATTGTAAGCCAATTAGTTAGATCACCAGGAGTATATTACAATTATTCAATTGATAAAACTGGTAAGAAATTATATTCAGCTACAGTAATTCCAAACAGAGGTGCTTGGTTAGAGTATGAAACAGACTCTAATGATATTATTTATGTAAGAATTGATAAAACAAGAAAACTTCCAATAACAATTTTAGCAAGAGCTATGGGATTTGGAAGTGATCAAGAATTATTAGACTTCTTTGGTGAAGATGAAAGATTCAGAGCAAGTATTGAAAAAGATAATACTAAGACTAGAGAAGAAGGATTACTTGAAATATATAAAAGATTAAGACCAGGTGAGCCACCAACGGTAGATAGTGCAATATCATTAATAGACTCATTATTTTTTGATGCTAAAAGATATGATTTATCTAGAGTTGGAAGATATAAGTTCAATAAAAAGCTTGCATTAAATTTAAGAATTGCTAATCAAATAGCAGCAATGGATGTAATTAATCCATCTACTGGAGAAATTATGGTTGAAAAAGGCCAAAAAATCAGTAGATTATTATCAGAAGACATTCAAAATGCAGGAATAAAATCAGTAGACATATTAGTTGATGATAAACTTGTTAGAGTTATTAGCAATAATTTTGTAGATATAACGAAACAAGTACCTTTTGACGTAAGTGATTTACAAATAAAGGAATTGGTACATTATCCAACTTTAAGAGAAATATTAGATAATTATTCTGATGAAGCAACTATAAAAGAAGAAATTAAGAAAAATTTAAGTAGACTTATTCCAAAACATATCATAAAAGATGATATATTTGCAACTATTAGTTATGAACTAGGATTGCCTTATGGAATAGGTTATGTTGACGATATAGATCATTTGGGAAATAGAAGATTAAGATCAGTAGGAGAATTATTACAAAATCAATTTAGAATTGGTTTATCTAGAATGGAAAGAGTAGTTAAAGAAAGAATGACTATTCAGGACCAAGAATCAATAACTCCTCAAATGTTAATTAATATAAGACCAGTAGCAGCAGCTATTAAAGAATTCTTTGGTAGTTCACAATTATCTCAATTCATGGATCAAACAAATCCATTATCAGAATTAACACATAAGAGAAGATTATCAGCTTTAGGACCAGGAGGTCTTTCAAGAGAAAGAGCTGGTTTCGAAGTTAGAGACGTTCATCATTCTCATTATGGTAGAATGTGTCCAATAGAAACACCAGAAGGTCCAAATATAGGACTTATAAACTCATTAGCTACTTTTGCTAGAGTTAATGAATATGGATTTATAGAAACACCATATAGAATTATAGATAAAGAAAATGCTAGAGCAACTGATGAAATAAGATATTTTACAGCTGATGAAGAAGATCAATGCTTAATTGCTCAAGCAAAAGAGCCATTAGATGAAAATGGCTATTTTGTAGACAAAAAAGTAACTGTTAGATACTTAGAAGATGTATTAGTAGTTCCAGCAACAGATGTTGACTTAATGGATGTATCTGCAAGACAAATTGTATCAGTGGCAACAGCTATGATACCTTTCCTTGAAAATGATGATGCATCAAGAGCACTTATGGGATCTAACATGCAACGTCAAGCGGTTCCATTATTAAAACCTCAAGCACCAATTGTTGGTACTGGAATAGAATTTAAAGCAGCGGTAGATTCTGGAGTTCTTCCAAAGGCTAAAAATGCTGGTATTGTTACATTCGTATCTGCTAATGAAATTAGAGTGAAGAGAGATTCAGATGGAGGAACTGATAACTATAGATTACTTAAGTTTAAGAGAAGTAACCAAAGTAGTTGTATAAATCAAAGACCTATAGTAACTAAAGGTGAAATAGTATTTAAGAACCAAGTTCTTGCAGATGGTCCTTCAACTGATTTAGGAGAAATAGCATTAGGTAAGAACATAAGAATGGGATTTATAACTTGGGAAGGTTATAATTACGAAGATGCTATGCTTATTTCAGAAGAACTAGTAAGAGAAGATGTATTCACATCTATGCATATTGAAGAATATGAATGTGAAGCAAGAGACACTAAACTAGGACCAGAAGAAATAACTAGAGATATACCTAATGTAAGCGAAGATGCACTTAAAGATATAGATGATAGAGGTATCATTAGAATTGGTGCTGAAGTAAGATCAGGAGATATCTTAGTTGGTAAAGTTACACCTAAGGGAGAAACTGAACTTACAGCAGAAGAAAGATTATTAAGAGCAATATTTGGAGAAAAAGCAAGAGAAGTTAGAGATACTTCTTTAAGAGTTCCTCATGGAGAAGCTGGAATAATCGTTGATATCAAAGTATTTACAAGAGAAAATGGAGATGAATTAAATCCAGGAGTAAATGAACTTGTAAGATGCTATATAGTTCAAAAGAGAAAAATATCAGTAGGGGATAAGATGGCTGGACGTCATGGTAATAAAGGGGTTATTTCAAGAATATTACCTGAAGAAGATATGCCATTCTTACCAGACGGTAGACCATTACAAATATGCTTAAATCCACTAGGCGTACCTTCACGTATGAACATCGGTCAAGTACTTGAAGTGCATTTAGGTTGGGCTGCTAGCAAATTAGGTTGGCATATAGCAACACCTGTATTTGATGGAGCTACTGAAAGTGAAATTGAAGAATGCTTGGAAAAAGCAGGGTATAATGCAAATGGAAAAACTGTACTATATGATGGTAGAACAGGAGAACCATTTGATAACTTAGTAACAGTAGGTATAATGTATATCTTAAAACTTGCCCATCTAGTTGATGATAAGATTCATGCTAGATCAACAGGTCCATATTCTTTAGTTACACAACAACCACTAGGGGGTAAAGCTCAATTCGGTGGTCAAAGATTTGGAGAAATGGAAGTTTGGGCTCTTGAAGCCTATGGAGCAGCTCATACATTACAAGAAATATTAACTGTTAAATCAGATGATGTTGTAGGTAGAGTAAAAACATATGAAGCTATTGTTAAGGGTGAAAATATACCTGAACCAGGAGTGCCAGAATCATTTAAAGTACTTATAAAAGAACTTCAAGCATTATGCTTAGATGTTAAAGTTTTAAATGAAAATCATCAAGAAGTTAGTTTAAAAGAATATGCTGATGAAGAAATGGCGGATTTAGAAGTTAATATAGAAGGTTCAGAAGAAAGCACTCCAGTAGTAGAGAGCAACACTGAAGAAGTTGAAGACGGATATAGAGAAGATCTTGATGAAATTGAATATGATGAAAATTTTGAAATAGAAACACTTGAAACTGATCTAGAATTAGATGATTTTAATGATGAACATTAATTTTGAAGGGAGGATTTACCCTTGTTTGAGTTAAATAATTTTGATGCCATACAAATTGGTTTAGCATCTCCAGAACAAATAAGAGAGTGGTCAAGAGGAGAAGTAAAAAAACCTGAAACTATTAATTACAGAACATTAAAGCCAGAAAAAGATGGTCTTTTCTGTGAAAGAATATTTGGACCTATGAAAGACTGGGAATGTCATTGTGGAAAATATAAGAGAGTAAGATATAAAGGTATAGTTTGTGACAGATGTGGAGTTGAAGTTACAAAGGCTAAAGTAAGAAGAGAAAGAATGGGGCACATAGAACTGGCTGCTCCAGTTTCTCACATTTGGTACTTTAAGGGAATTCCATCAAGAATGGGATTATTAATGGATATGTCACCAAGAGCTTTAGAAAAAGTTTTATATTTTGCATCTTATATAGTAATAGATCCAAAAGAAACACCATTATTAAAGAAACAATTGCTTAATGAAAAAGAATATAGAGAAGCAATAGATAAATATGGTGATGATAGCTTTGTTGCCGGAATGGGTGCTGAAGCAATTCAAGAATTACTTGGAGAAATAGACTTAGTAGCTGGTGCTAAAGAACTTAAAGAAGACTTAAAGCAAAGCACAGGTCAAAAAAGAGTAAGAATTATAAGAAGATTAGAAGTTGTAGAATCTTTTGCTAAGTCAGGAAATGATCCTAAATGGATGATTATAAATGTAATTCCTGTAATTCCACCAGATTTAAGACCTATGGTTCAATTAGATGGAGGAAGATTTGCAACATCTGATTTAAATGATTTATATAGAAGAGTTATTAACAGAAACAATAGATTAAAGAAATTATTAGATTTAGGAGCACCAGATATCATTGTAAGAAATGAAAAAAGAATGCTTCAAGAAGCAGTAGATGCTCTTATTGATAATGGTAGAAGAGGTAGACCGGTAACGGGTCCAGGAAATAGACCTTTAAAATCTCTTTCAGATATGTTAAAGGGTAAACAAGGTAGATTTAGACAAAACTTACTTGGTAAGAGAGTTGACTATTCTGGTAGATCAGTTATCGTTGTTGGACCAGAATTAAAAATGTATCAATGTGGACTTCCAAAAGAAATGGCTTTAGAGTTATTTAAACCATTTGTTATGAAGAAATTAGTTCAAGATGGAATTGCACATAATATAAAGAGTGCTAAGAGGATGGTAGAAAGAGTTTTACCACAAGTATGGGATGTGTTAGAAGAAGTTATTACTGATCATCCAGTATTACTTAATCGTGCTCCTACACTACATAGATTAGGAATTCAAGCGTTCCAACCTGTATTAGTAGAAGGAAGAGCAATTAAATTACATCCATTAGCATGTACAGCGTATAATGCTGACTTTGATGGAGACCAAATGGCTGTCCATGTACCGCTATCAGTAGAAGCTCAAGCAGAAGCAAGATTCTTAATGTTAGCAGCAGGAAATATTTTAAAACCATCTGATGGTAAACCAGTTTGTGTACCAACACAAGATATGGTTCTTGGTTCTTACTACTTAACCATGGATAGAACTGGCGCTAAGGGAGAAGGCATGACTTTCTCTAATAAAGATGAGGCTGTTATGGCTTATGAATCTAAATATATAGATATTCATGCACAAATCAATGTTAGAGTATACAAAGAAATAGATGGAGTAGTAAAATCAGGAATAATAAAAACTACAGTAGGAAAACTTATATTTAATGAATCAATTCCTCAAGATTTAGGATTTGTTAATAGAGAAAATGAAAAAGAAAAATTTGATTTAGAAATAGATTTCCTAGTAACTAAGAAATCATTAGGAAAAGTAATAGATCAAAGTTATATGCTACATGGTCCTACGAAAACATCAATAATGCTTGATAATATTAAAGCATTAGGATATCATTATTCATCAATTGGTGCCGTAACAGTTGCAGCATCAGATATGATAGTACCTCAAGTTAAATACGATTTACTACATGAAGCAGATGAAACAATAGATAAAATCGAAAAGATGTATAAAAGAGGATTTATATCTGAAGATGAAAGATATGAAAGAGTTATAGAAAAATGGACTAAGACAACAGAAGAAGTTGCCGATGCATTAATGGATAGTTTGGATAAATTTAATCCAATCTACATGATGGCAGATTCAGGAGCCAGAGGATCTAAATCTCAAATCAAGCAATTAGCTGGTATGAGAGGACTTATGGCAAGTCCATCAGGAAAAATCCTTGAATTACCAATCAGAGCATCATTTAGAGAAGGTCTTGATGTATTAGAATACTTTATATCTACTCATGGAGCTAGAAAAGGTAATGCTGATACAGCGTTAAAAACAGCCGATTCAGGTTATTTAACAAGAAGACTTGTTGATGTTTGTCAAGATGTAATTGTAAGGGAAGAAGACTGTGGAACAGATGACGGAATATACGTATCTGAAATAAAAGAAGGTTCTGAAGTAATCGAAGAATTAAAAGAAAGATTAATTGGTAGATATACTGCAGAAGATATAGTTGATCCTAATAGTGGAGACGTAATAGTAGCTAAAAATGAATATATGAATCCAGTAATAGCTGATAAAGTTGTTTATGCTGGAATCAAAAAAGTTAAGATAAGATCTGCATTCACGTGTGATTGTAAAGTTGGTGTGTGTGCCAAGTGTTATGGAATGAATATGGCTACAGCTAAGAAGATTGATATAGGAGAAGCTGTTGGTATAATAGCAGCTCAATCAATTGGAGAACCAGGAACACAGCTTACAATGAGAACATTCCATACAGGTGGAGTTGCAGGATCAGATATTACTCAAGGTTTACCTAGAGTTGAAGAATTATTTGAAGCTAGAAAACCAAAGGGGCTTGCTATAGTAAGTGAAATAAATGGTAATGTAAGAATTGAAGAAACTAAGAAAAAGAGAGCTGTATTTGTTATGGATGCAGATGGAGAAGAACGTAGCTATGATATCCCATTTGGATCAAGATTAAAAGTATCTGATGGAGATTATATTGAAGCTGGAGATGAGATAACAGAAGGATCAGTAAATCCTCATGATATTATGAATATTAAAGGTGTAGATGGAGCTAGAAGATATTTACTTTCAGAAGTTCAAAAAGTATATAGACTACAAGGGGTTGATATTAATGATAAGCACCTTGAAGTAGTTGTAAAACAAATGACTAGAAAAGTAAAAGTTCTTGAATCTGGTGATACTGAGTTATTACCTGGAACAATGATAGATATTTTTGATTTCCAAGAAGCAAATGCTAAAGTTAGAGAATTTGGTGGAGAAGAGGCTAAAGGCGAACAATCTTTACTAGGTATTACTAAAGCAGCATTAGCTACAGATAGTTTCTTATCAGCAGCTTCATTCCAAGAAACTACTAGAGTTCTTACAGAAGCAGCTATAAAAGGAAAAGTTGATCCATTAATAGGATTAAAGGAAAATGTAATCATAGGTAAATTGATACCAGCTGGAACAGGTATGATGAGATACAGAGGGTTAAATTTAAACACAAAAAATGAAAAAATAGAAGAAAATGAGATAGAAATAGTTGAATAATTAATTTTATTGACATGCGTATATTAAAATGATAAAATACAGTTTGTGTGGCTGTTAAAAGCCACACAAACATATTTGTGAATAATACATCATGAAGGCAAATTTAGTTTGTCTTCATGAGTTTTTATCAAAATGTATATTTATGTAAAACTTGTATTTAAGTATAAGCTATAATGAATGTTATAGTGATATATTAATTATTAAGTAAATGATTAGCTTTAATTAAAGTTAATTACATTTATATAATTTAGTGTTTATCTTAATTTAATATAGATAAATAAATTTCGGGAGGTGAAAAAATGCCAACTATTAGCCAATTAGTAAGAAAAGGCAGAAAGTCAACAGCAGTAAAATCAACTGCACCAGCACTTAAAGAATGCCCTCAAAAAAGAGGAGTATGTACTGTAGTAAAAACTACAACTCCAAAGAAGCCTAACTCAGCGTTAAGAAAAATTGCAAGAGTAAGACTTACAAACGGATTTGAAGTAACTGCATACATTGGTGGTGTAGGCCATAACTTACAAGAACATAGTGTTGTTCTTATAAGAGGTGGTAGAGTTAAGGACCTTCCTGGTGTAAGATACCATATTGTAAGAGGTGCGTTAGACTGCGCAGGCGTAGCTAACAGAATGCAAGGAAGATCAAAATACGGTGCTAAGAAACCTAAGCAAAAATAAGGTTAACTTAGTTTAGTGCTAATCTTCGCATTTACATAGATTTGTAATTTTAGTTTATATAGATGTATGAGGAGAACACTTTACGGTATAAAAAAATACCGAGTACCGATGAACTTAAATTTAAATTGTTAAGGAGGGAAGAAAAGTGCCAAGAAAAGGACATATAGCAAAAAGAGATGTATTACCAGATCCAGTATACAATTCAAAAGTTGTTACAAAATTCATAAACAGCATAATGGAAGATGGTAAAAAAGGTGTAGCTCAAAAAATCTGTTACGAAGCATTTGAATTAATCGCTCAAAGAAGTGGTAAGGAAGCTTTAGAAGTTTTTGAAGAAGCTATGAACAATGTAATGCCATTACTAGAAGTTAAAGCCAGAAGAATAGGTGGTGCAACATACCAAGTTCCTATGGAAGTTAGAACAGAAAGAAGACAGACTTTAGGAATAAGATGGATGTTAATAGCCGCTAGAAAAAGAGGCGAAAAGTTAATGTGCGAAAGAGTTGCAGGAGAATTATTAGATGCATCTAATAATACTGGAGCAGCTGTTAAAAAGAGAGAAGATACTCATAAAATGGCAGAAGCTAATAAAGCATTTGCTCATTACAGATACTAATATATATATAAACTGTTTTGGCTTACGCCAAGACAGTTTTGTCAAATTTAAACTTACTATTTGAGAGGAGGACAATTAATGGCTAGAAAATATCCTTTAGATAAATTTCGTAATTTCGGTATAATGGCTCATATTGATGCGGGTAAAACAACAACAACTGAGCGTATATTATTTTATACAGGAATAAATCACAAAATAGGTGAAACTCATGATGGAGCTTCTACAATGGACTGGATGGTTCAAGAACAAGAAAGAGGTATAACAATTACTTCTGCAGCTACAACATGTGCGTGGAAAGAACATGAACTTAATATAATTGATACTCCTGGACACGTAGACTTCACAGTAGAAGTTGAAAGATCGTTAAGAGTACTTGATGGTGCTGTTACAGTTTTAGACGCAAAGAGTGGGGTTGAACCTCAAACTGAAACTGTTTGGAGACAGGCGGATAAATATGGTGTTCCAAGAATGATTTATGTTAATAAGATGGATGCAACAGGTGCAGATTTCTTTAGATGTATAAGCACTGTAAGAGATAGATTAAAAGGAAATGCAGTTCCAATACAAATTCCAATAGGGAACGAAGAAAACTTCCAAGGTATGATTGATCTTATAAGAAACGTTGCTATCATATTCCACGATGATCTTGGAAAAGATATGAGAGAAGAAGCTATACCAGCTGAATATGCTGAAAAAGCTGAAGAATATAGAGCAGCAATGATCGAAGCAATTGCTGAAGCTGATGAAGAATTAATGATGAAATACTTAGATGGAGAAGAAATCACTGAGGAAGAATTAAAAGCTGGCTTAAGAAAAGCTACTATAGCTAATGAAATTTACCCTTGTATATGTGGTTCTTCATATAAGAATAAAGGTGTTCAACAAATGATAGATGGTGTTGTTGATTACTTACCATCACCATTAGATATTCCAGCTGTAAAAGGTACTAACTTAGATGGAGAAGAGGCTGAAAGAAGTGCTTCTGATGGAGAACCATTATCAGCGCTAGCATTCAAAATCGCTACAGATCCATTCGTAGGAAAGTTAGCATATACAAGAATTTATTCTGGTATAATGGAAAGTGGTTCATACGTTCTTAACTCAACTAAGGGTAAGAAAGAAAGAATTGGTAGACTTGTTAAGATGCACTCTAACTCAAGACAAGAAGTTGAATCATTAGAAGCAGGGGAATTAGGAGCAGTAATCGGACTAAAGAACACAAGTACTGGTGACACTTTATGTTCAGAAAAAGAACCTATAATCCTTGAATCAATGGAATTCCCAGAACCAGTTATTTCTGTAGCTATCGAACCAAAAACTAAGGCAGCTCAAGAAAAAATGGGAATGGCTTTAGCTAAATTAGCTGAAGAAGATCCAACTTTCAAGACTTGGACTAATGAAGAAACAGGTCAAACAATTATCGCTGGTATGGGTGAATTACACTTAGATATCATCGTTGATAGACTTAAGAGAGAATTCAAAGTTGAATGTAACGTTGGAGCTCCACAAGTTGCTTATAAAGAAACAATTAGAAAAGCTGTTAAAGCAGAAGCTAAATATGCTAAACAATCAGGTGGTAAAGGTCAATACGGTCATGCTGTAATTGAAATGGAACCAACTGAGGGAGAATACGTATTTGAAAATGCAATTGTTGGAGGAGCTATTCCTAGAGAATATATCCCAGCTGTTGACAATGGTATTCAAGAAGCATCTTTAAATGGTATAATTGCTGGATACAATGTTATTAACTTTAAAGTTAGATTAGTACACGGTTCATACCATGAAGTTGACTCATCAGAAATGGCATTTAAGATTGCAGGATCTATGGCATTTAAAAATGCTATGTCTAAAGCAGATCCAGTACTTCTTGAACCAATGATGAAAGTTGAAATAACAGTTCCTGAAGAATACATGGGAGATGTTATTGGAGACGTTAATTCAAGAAGAGGTAGAATGGAAGGAATGGAAGCTGTTAATGGTGCTCAAGTTATTAGAGCGTTCGTACCATTATCAGAAATGTTCGGATATGCTACATCTTTAAGATCAAGAACTCAAGGTAGAGGGGTTTACTCAATGGTATTCGATCACTACGAAGAAGTTCCAAAGAGTATTCAAGAACAAGTTGCTGGAAACAAATCTAAATAATATAGATTATATTTTGGAATCTAATATAAGATTTTAAATCATTTCATAATAAGGGAGGAATTTTACAATGTCAAAAGAAAAATTTGAGAGAAGTAAACCACACGTAAATATTGGAACAATCGGTCACGTAGACCACGGTAAGACAACATTAACAGCTGCAATCACAACTGTATTAGCAAACAGAGGATTTGCAGAAGCTTTTAACTATGCAGAAATAGATAAAGCTCCAGAAGAAAAAGAAAGAGGAATCACAATCAATACTTCACACGTTGAGTATGAAACAGAAAACAGACATTATGCTCACGTTGA
>NZ_JAMQIF010000126.1:0-270 GCF_023845855.1 Clostridium sp. ZBS2 | reverse complement strand
AAATGGTTAGCCCGTCAAGAACGTCAGGAGCGTATCAATCTTGTAGCAGAAAGAGCAAAGAAATTACAGGAGTTGTACGAAACTGGCGAGGCTACAGAATATTATATGGATACACTACTTGCTGACATCGATGAGCTAGAAAAGTTAAAAAGGGTACATCGTGGAGAACATGACATGCTGTACTTCATGTATGAGTATTTCTCTGAAGAAGGGAATCCAGGGAATCCAGATAACTTAATCCCAGCTGGAGTAACGATGGATGATGCGGCT
>NZ_JAMQIF010000125.1:0-490 GCF_023845855.1 Clostridium sp. ZBS2 | reverse complement strand
AAAGAAATAATAAAATAATTTTAATAAAATAAGCTTGTTATATGACAAGCTTATTTTTATTTTTATGGATAATTTATTTTCATAATCCAAATAATATTAATAGTAAAAATATTTATGAAATATAAAATTAGTATAACGGAGGATTACTATGAAAAAAAAACTTTTAAGTATTAATATGATAATTATAGTAATGATTTTAATGGTTTTTGGTGTTAATGAAAATATTGTAGCTAATTGTTCAAATTTTGATTCAGAAAAAGCTGCTAAAGTAGGAGTATTGTTATATAAATTTAATGATGAGTATATCTCTTTATTAAAAAATAGTTTGGAAGAAATTCAAAAAGAAAATCCAAACAAAGTTGAGTTTATTTTTTTAGATGCTTATGGTGATGAAAAAAAACAAAATAAGTAACTAGATAAAGTGGTAAAAGAAAAAGGAGATCTTTTAGTAGTAAAAGTAGGTGATACAAGTGAAGGAGCTTTTTTTTTT
>NZ_JAMQIF010000124.1:0-222 GCF_023845855.1 Clostridium sp. ZBS2 | reverse complement strand
AAAAAAAAAAAAAATATATTGGTTAAAAAAAAAAAAGTTTTTAAAAAAAACAAATTCTTTTTTTTATAACTTTTAATTAATATACAAACCAATTTTAAAAAAAAATTTAATTTTTAATATTAAAAAAATTAATAGTATTAAGATAAATAATCTTTTTGTAAAAAAAAACTTTAAAAGAATAAAAAAAAAAACAATATAAAAAATATTATAACAATAAGAAAA
>NZ_JAMQIF010000123.1:0-522 GCF_023845855.1 Clostridium sp. ZBS2 | reverse complement strand
CCCCACACGCCTCTCTTCGTCTTTATTTTAATTTAAATTTATTTCTTTTATAATTTACATTTGTTTTTTAATAGTTTTTTTTTTTTTTTTTTTTTTTTTTTCCCAATTTTTAAGTATCTCCTTACTCCCTTTTTTCCCCCTTTTTTTAAAATTTTTTACCCTTATTTCTGTTACCCCCTCTTTTTTTTCCACCTCTTTTTATTATTTCTCCTAAAAAAAAAATTTTTTATATTTTTTTTTTTAAAATATTTTTTTTTTTAATTTTTTTTAAAATTTTTTTTATAAGAAATTTTTTTTTTAATTTAAAGGGGAGTTTTAGTTAAAGATTTTTACTTCCCCCGCGGAGGGCTTTAATTGGGTTTTTATTTCCTACTCCCTTGATCAAAAAATTTTGATTTTTTTTTATTTTTTTTTTTTTTTGTTTAAAAAATTTTTTTAATAAACTATTTTATTTTTTTTTGTTTTAAGGATTTTTTTTTTTTTAATCTTTTTTTTATTTATTTGTGAGTTTTTTTTTTTCTT
>NZ_JAMQIF010000122.1:0-381 GCF_023845855.1 Clostridium sp. ZBS2 | reverse complement strand
TTTTTTTTTTCATTTTTTTTTTTTTTTTATTTTTTTTTTTTTTTTTTTTCTTTTTTTTATTTTTTTTTTTTTTGTAATTTTTTTTTTTTTTTTTTTTTTTTTTTAAAATTTTTTTTAATGTTTATATAAAATTATGATATACAAAAAAAATTTTTTTTTGTTATTAATAATTATAAAAAAATATAAAAAGGTATTTTTTTTTTAATTTTTTTATTATTTTTTCCTCTATTTTTTTTTTTTTTTTTTCTCCTTTTTTCTTTTCCTTATTTTTCTCTTTACTTCTCCTTTCTTTTTTTCTTTTTTCTCTTCCTTTCTTTTTTTTCTTCCTTTCTTCTCTCTTTTTCCCTTTTCCTTCTTCCCTCTTTCTTTTCTTTTCTTCTT
>NZ_JAMQIF010000121.1:0-377 GCF_023845855.1 Clostridium sp. ZBS2 | reverse complement strand
AAAAAAAAAAAAAAAATTTACAAAAAAAAAAAAAGGTAAATTAAAAAAATAAAATATTAATATTATGTTTAAAAATGAGCAAAAAAAAAAAAAAAATAAAATTCAATTATGTAAAATAGAAAAGGAAATAAGAAAAAAAAATATTAAATATTAAATAAGTGGGGGTTATATAAAAAAAAAAAAAATTTTAAATATAATTAAAAAAAAAAAAAATAAAAATAATTATAAAAAAAAAATATAAAAATTTGAGGTTAAAATTATAATAAAACAAGTTAATAGTTTTGATTTTATAAAAGAAATAGAAAAAGGGACCACAGAAGTGAACTTTTATTTAAATTTAGGAATACATTATAAATTAGTTGCGCCTGTATTTAATT
>NZ_JAMQIF010000120.1:0-328 GCF_023845855.1 Clostridium sp. ZBS2 | reverse complement strand
GTCTACCAGCGAGCTTGGTGTATTTAAAACCGCGGCCATTCTCTTCCAGTATTGGTAAGAAAATATCAAAAAATATTTTTTTCTTTTCTTTATCAAATTATAATTTATGTTTTTTTTTTTTTTTTTTTTTTTTTTTTTTTCATTTTTTTTTAAAATTTATAAAAAATATTTTTATTGAATTAAATAATTTGTCTCTTTAGGGAAAAATTTTAAAATTAAATAAATAACATAAATTTTAATCCCCCTCCCCCAATATTTTATAAAAAAAAAAATTTTTATATATTTTTTTTTAATAAAAGAAAATAAAAATTTTTTTTTTTAAAAATTT
>NZ_JAMQIF010000119.1:0-411 GCF_023845855.1 Clostridium sp. ZBS2 | reverse complement strand
CGAAAAGGGAATGAAGAGAAGAAAAAAAATAAAAAAAAAAAAAAGAAAAAAAAAAAAAAAAAAAAAATAATAAAAAAAAAATTTAAAAATATAAATGAAATTTATATAATATTATATATTTAACAAATAAATATTTAAGTAAAAAAATAAAAAAAAAAAAATTTAATTTAAAAAAAAAAAATAAAAAAATAAAAAAAAAAGAAAATATAAAAAAAAAAAAAAAAAAAATAAAAAGGAAAAAGGAGAAAAAAGAAAGAAAAAAAAAAAAAAGAAAAAAGGAAGAAGAAGAGACGGTTTAATGCGATCAAGCACAAACAGGTCAACGCGAGACGAGCTGCTATCTCTGTGTAAGAAACTTCAAGAAGGAAAAAAGAAAAAAAGAACACAGAGAAAAAAAAAAAATAATAAAAA
>NZ_JAMQIF010000118.1:0-375 GCF_023845855.1 Clostridium sp. ZBS2 | reverse complement strand
AATAAAAATAAAAAAAAAAAAAAAAAAAAAAAAAAAAAAAAATAAATATATAAAAAATTTTAGAAAAGAAAAAAAAGTTTTTGTATTGTAAGAATTTAATGTATAAGATATTTTTATAGTATTTGATAAAATTGATATAGTAAAAAATATATAAAAAAAAAGAAAAAAAAAAGTATAAAAAATAAGAGAAAGAGAAAATAAAAGAAAAAAAAGTAAATAAGGAAAAAAAAAAATAAAAAAAAATTTAGGCAATATATTAACTGAAGAAAGTATAGTAGGTAAAAGAAAAAAAAAAAAAATTAAAAAACCTAATTAAATAAAAAAATAAATTCCAAAAAATAAAATTTTTAAATGAATAAAAAAAAAAGAAAAAAA
>NZ_JAMQIF010000012.1:0-26447 GCF_023845855.1 Clostridium sp. ZBS2 | reverse complement strand
TGTTATATACAATTTATGTGTAATTTTGAAAGAATAATCTTTCAGAATAATCTGGTGATGATGGCATGGAAGTAACACTCCTACCCATTCCGAACAGGAAAGTTAAGATCCATAGCGCCGAAGGTACTGCACGGGAGACTGTGTGGGAGATTAGGACGTTGCCAGGTATGAATGGCTCGATAGCTCAGTCGGTAGAGCAGAGGACTGAAAATCCTCGTGTCACTGGTTCGATTCCAGTTCGAGCCACCATGGCGCTATAGCCAAGTGGTAAGGCAGAGGTCTGCAAAACCTTTATCCCCAGTTCAAATCTGGGTGGCGCCTCCATTAAAACCTTGAATTATTTGATTCAAGGTTTTTTTTGCGCTTAAAAAATAAAAAACAAAAAAATTATCCACAAAAATAAAATTATAAACAAAGTTATCAACAATTTACTTACAAAATGTATATAAAATATATTTTTATGTGGATAATTTATAGAAAAATATTTAGATTATAAAAAAGAGACTATATAGAATGGGAATTAGTATATTGTGTTAACTATACTTTAAGAATAATATAGATAAAAAAGAACCTATACTAAATAGGCAATAAAAAATGTCTATAAATATAGGATTTATCTTAATTAAACATATCTTTTTTATATAAAATAAATGCTACTATGAAACATATTCCGAATGTTAACATCATAACTATTGAGAATGCATGAGGATTATCATCGGATAAAGGTAACATAACATTCATACCAAATATTCCACTTATAATAGTAGGAATTGCCATAAGTATAGTTACAGACGCTAATACCTTCATAACTATATTTAAGTTATTTGATATAACTGAAGCAAAGAAGTCCATTGTACTAGCCAAAATATTGCTATATATTTCTGTCATTTCTATAGCTTGCTTATTTTCAATGATAACATCTTCTAAAACATCTTTATCTTCCTCATATTTTTGCATCATTTCTAACTTTAACATTTTTTCTAATGTTATCTCATTAGCTTTTAATGAAGTTGAGAAATATACAAGAGATTTTTCTAATGAATGAAGTTGAATAAGTTCTCTATTTTTCATAGACTTATGTAATCTTTTTTCAATCATTAAACTTTTTTTATCTATTTGTCTTAAGTAAAGTAAGTAATAAGTAGATATTCTATTTAATATCTGTAATATAAATCTCGATTTTTTAAATGTAAAAAATGATTTTATTCTAGCATTAGCAAAGTCAGTTATAATTTTACTGTTTTTTAAACATATAGTAACTAACAGTTTGTTAGTATGTATTATAGCTAATGGATAAGTGTCATATGTTAAAGAATTTTCTTCCATTTCTGTGAATGGTATATCGACTATAACTAATATAGCATCATCCTCAATATCAATTCTGGATGTTTCTTCATCATCTAGTGCTGCTTTTAAGAAATCAATGGAAATTCCAGTTTTCTTTGATACAAGAATTAGTTCTTCTTCAGATGGAGCTACTATGTTTATCCAACAACCATTTTCAATATTATCAATAGGTTTTAAACTTGAATCGAATTCACTCTGACTTTTATAAATTTGAATCAATAAAATCACCTCCAAATATATTATTATACTATTATACTATTATAATAAAGATATTACGAATATACTATAATAATAAATTAAAAAGAGAAAGTAGCTATTAAAATTTGAAAATCGTATTAAAACATAGAAAACATGTAATTAAAAACCCACAATTAATAGTATTCTAATATTTATAGAGAATATAAAGGAATATAGCGTTATTTAAATATAGCTTTATATTGAAAAGCTTAGTATAATCATAATGTTATTTTAAATATTTAAAGTATGGGGGAAAATATTAATGCATAAAGAGGTAGTCATAAGAAAGAAGGCACCTGTTATAGCGATAGTATTACTTATAATTACAGCAATGTTGTATTTATATCAAGGAATAAGTGTTTTAGGTATAAAAAATATAATGCTCGTTAAGTTCTATAATATGACCATTGTATTTTTAACTTTAAGTATAATATTCTTTGAGATAATGAAATGCAGAATATCATATAAGTATTCGATCATAGCGAACAAGCTTATTATTAATAAAATTTTTCATAATAATGAAAAAAACTTAGAAAGTATAAATTTAGCTGATATCGTGTATATCGGGAAAAGTAATTACATAACTAAAGAATATATTGTAAAGAGTAAGGGCAATTATTCTTGTGGAATAATTAATACGAAGAAATATTGTTGTGTATACAAAAGAGAGAATGTTTATTATAAATTTAGCTTTAATCCAAGTGATAAACTTATAAGAAGATTAAATCTTAATATTTAATTTACAAGAAATAAATGTGTTTAATATATAAATAAAGGTACTNNAGTACCTTTATTTATATATTTTTATTATTAAAGAAATCATTTTTTACTTCATTAAGAAGATTTTCATTTTGAATTAAATCCATTCCTGTAAATGCCAGTGCTAATGCTGCATTTTTACATTGCTTAAGTGCAAATTCTGACTGAGTAGCTTTAGCAAAATCTTTTGTTCCATATTTAATGTTAGGATCATCGGTTATGCAGATATAAGGATGTATGCAAGGAACTTTATGACTAACATCACCTAAACTTAATCCTGCATATATATCACGTGGCTTTCCAATATCTATTATTCCATTTTCTTTTAGATTGTGACTAAATAATCTATTAAGAGTTCTATTAGTTATTAATTCTTTATTTGATGGTTCATATAAAGAAGTGGTATATTCTAAATTTGTTAATTCAGAAATATATTTTGCTATAGTTCTAAGCTTATTATCAGCCCATTCAGCGGTTTTATAATCGTTACTTCTAATATAAAATTTAGATTCTGCTTCAGCAGGTAATAGTAAAGGAGTATATCCTCCTTTAGATAAAATTGAATTTATTTCTAAATCTTTAGGAAATCCTTTTTTAAGAGAATTTAATATGTTTAAATTTAATAATACTGCATCTAGTGCGGTATAAGTATTTTGATTTAAAAAAGTTAAGCCATCTTTTCCTTTATATTGTATGCTTAATGGAATTATTGCTGAAGATGTTCCACTTTCATTTGTCAATACATCAGGATGAGCAAGCATTACTACATCTATATCATCAAAAACACCTTGTCTAGTCATAACAGCTTTAGTTCCACCTAAGTATTCGCCTGGACAACCTATTACGATAACAGAGCCACCTATTTTATTTATGACACTACCTAATGCTAATGCAGCTCCTATTGATATTGTACTTAAAGCATTATGTCCTGTGAGATGTCCATAATCTTTAACAGCATCATATTCGCTTAAAAAACATATTTTAGGATAGCCATTACCTTTTCTACACATAAAAGAATTAGATATATCTAAAAAATCTTCATTAACCTTAAAATTATGCTTATTTAGTAAATTACAAATATATTTTGCAGATTTAATTTCAGTATAACTTTCTTCAGGATTATTATATAAATAAGAACTTAAATCATTAAGTTCTTTATCACAAGTTGACAGAAATGAAATTATTTCTTGCTTCATAATACAACCCTCCAAATTATTATTTGATATTATTTTTTCCAATTATAAAAAAAATATTTGTTTATTAAAATTAAAAGAAAAATATATAAGCATATTTAAGATTAAAAAAATTATATATGGAAATAATTAAGCTAAAAGATATATTAGGGGGTAAAGAATTTTGGAGAATAAAGTATGTTTTTTATGTGGCAAAAAAGAAGGTAGTGGTATAATATTAAAAGGAGAAAAAATATGTTCTAATTGTGAATGTGAACTTACAAATATTAGCGTTGTAAATCCTAAATATCATTACTTTAAAGAAAAAGTTAAAAATATTTTATTTAAAAAATAAAATTAGATTTTTACTTTATTAAGATTTATTAATAGCTATATTTAATTATATAGCTATTTTTATTTTGGAAAGATTTTAGAAAATTACATCAAAATATAATTTTCAATTTAGAGTTTATATAGAAATTAAGAAATTAATTATTATGGGGGAAATTCATTATGACAAAAGGTAAATTAATTATAATAGAGAGCGGATCAGATGCTTCAGGGAAGGCAACTCAAGCTAAGAAATTATATGAGAGATTATTAGGAGAAGGATATAATATAAGAAAAGTAACATATCCTAATTATGATAGTCCGGCTTGTATGCCAGTTAAAATGTATTTGAGTGGTGAATTTGGAAGCAAACCTGAGGATGTAAATGCATATGTAGCATCAACATTTTTTGCTATTGATAGATTTGCTTCATATAATATAGAATGGAAAGAATTTTATAATAATGGTGGAATAATTATCTCTGATAGATATACAACATCTAACATGGTACATCAAGCAGTGAAAATGGATGATAAGGAAAAGAACAAGTACTTGAATTGGTTATATGATTTAGAATTTAATTTATATAAACTTCCTATTCCAGACTGTGTAATGTTTTTAGATGTTCTACCTGAAATAAGTCAAAAATTAATGAAAGATAGAAATAATAAATTTACAGGTGAGAAAGAAAAAGACATACATGAAAATAATAAAGATTATTTAGCTAAATCTTATTATAATTCTTTAGAAATAGCAGATAGATATAATTGGAATAAAATAAAATGTAATGACGGAGATAAATTAAAGACAATAGAAGAAATTCATGAAGAAATTTATAAAAAGGTTAAAAAATATATATAGTAATTTAAATTAATATTTTATAAATTAAAAATAGAAATATTTATTTATATAATCTAAGTACATATTTATGGTAAAATGATATCAAGAATAATATGAATTAGAGGTGGATAGTAAATGAAATTAGTTATTGCTATAGTACAAGATGAAGATGCAATAGATGTGTTAGATTCATTAACAGACAATGATTTTAGAGTAACTAAACTAGCTACTACGGGTGGATTTTTAAAAGCAGGTAACACTACTTTAATGGTTGGAGTGGAAGAAGAGAAGATTGACCAAGCACTGGATGTAATTAAAGAAATATGTAAAAAAAGAAAAGAAACAGTAATAGCCCCAACACCTTTAAGTAGTAATGAGGGTGGATATGTTCAACAATGCCCTATGCAAATTACTGTAGGTGGTGCAACTATATTTGTTGTAGATGTTGATAAATTTATAAAAATATAAGGAGAATAGCATTGAGAGAAATTATTGGTCATGAAAGAATTATTAATGGATTTAATCTAAGGAAAAGAAGTAATACTTTTTCTCATGCTAATTTAATTATTGGTGATGATGGGATTGGAAAAAGTTTAGTTGCAAATTATCTTGCAAATGGTATATTAGGATTAAAGGGTGATAAGGAATTTGTAGATATTATAAATTATTACCCTTTATCTTCTTCATTTGGAGTAGATGATATAAGAAATATTATAGAGGAAGTATCTAAGAAACCTTTTGAAAGTGATAAAAAAGTTTTAATACTTCATAAGTGTGAAAAGATGACTATTCAAGCCCAAAATGCATTGTTAAAAACTATAGAAGAGCCTCCTGTGGGAGTGCATTTAATACTTCTTAGTGAATCACTGGAATTAATTTTAGATACTATAAAATCACGTTGTCAAACCTATAAGTTAACACCATTATCTAAAGAAGATATTAATAAGTATATAGAGTATAAATATTCCGAAATAAGCATAGAAAATAAAAAAGCAGCTTTAGCATATAGTCAAGGTATTCCAGGAAAAGTTGAAAAATTTATAGAAGATGATAAATTAAATGATTTAAGAAATATATTATTAGAATTATTATGTGATTTAGAAAATAATAAAGACAATTTTGTTTTAAAATATAAAGAGGTATTAGCTACTTATAAAGATAAACAAAGTGAAGTTTTAAATATATTAATTTCATATATAAGAGATATTATGTTTTTAAAGGAATTAGATTCTAATGATTTAGTTGTAAATTTTGATAAACTTAAAGAAATAAGAGACATATCAATGAGAATGTCTTATAAAAAGCTTAATTCTATGTTAGAATACATAAAAGAAGCAAGAATTAGTTTAAATAATAACACTAATTATTCAATGACCATAACAGTATTGCTTATGGGATTTGCGGAGGTATAATTGATGATAAAAGTTATTGGAGTAAGGTTTAAAAAAGCGGGAAAAATTTATTATTTTGATCCAGTAAACTTTGCTGTTAAAAAAGAAAATTATGTAATAGTTGAAACTGCTAGAGGAATAGAATTTGGCCAATGTGTCATAGGAATAAAAGAGATATCAGAAGATGAAATAGTATCACCTTTAAAAGAAGTTATAAGAATAGCTGATGAAAAAGATATTCAAAAACATAAGGATAATAAGAGCAGAGAAAATGAAGCTTTAGAAATATGTTTAAAAAAGATACAAGAACATGGACTGAAAATGAAATTAATAGATGTAGAATATACATTTGATAATCATAAAGTTATATTCTATTTTACAGCCGATGGAAGAGTGGATTTTAGAGAATTAGTTAAAGATTTAGCTACTATATTTAAAACTAGAATAGAATTAAGACAAATCGGTGTAAGAGATGAAGCTAAAATGATAGGCGGTCTAGGACCTTGTGGAAGACCAATGTGTTGTTCCACTTTTTTAGGAGACTTTGCATCCGTATCTATTAAAATGGCTAAAGAACAAAACCTTTCTTTAAATCCAACTAAAATATCAGGTATATGTGGAAGACTTATGTGTTGCTTAAATTATGAACAAAGCACTTATGAAGATATTAGAAGAAGACTTCCTAAAGTTGGATCGATAGTTGAAACTATTGATGGAAAAGGTGAAGTAATAGGTAATTTAACAGTAAAAGAAAGTGTAAAAGTGAAATTAAAACGTGGAGACGAAGAAGTAATTGATATATATAAAATAGAGGATGTTAGATTAATATCTGGAAGTTATGAAGGATCAATAGATAATTCAGATATAAAATTAGAAATTGAATCTGAAGAGGATAAAAAATTGATAAAAGAGTTG
This sequence comes from Clostridium sp. ZBS2, assembly GCF_023845855.1. NCBI lineage: Bacteria > Bacillati > Bacillota > Clostridia > Eubacteriales > Clostridiaceae > Clostridium > Clostridium sp. ZBS2. The sequence continues at coordinate 19,456 of NZ_JAMQIF010000012.1, read as the reverse complement.
ATTAAAGAAGAAAATTAGAGAAATATGGGGAAAAATTTCATAAATTGCCCATATAATAGATTATGAAATTGACACTTTTATCACAAAATACTTTTAAAACATTAAAATACATGATAAAATTGTAGATGGTTAATTATCATACAATTTTAGGAGGTGTTTTTTAATGGCATTTGTAATTAATGATTCATGTGTAAGCTGTGGAGCATGTGCTGGAGAATGTCCAGTTGATGCTATAAGCCAAGGAGATGCATACTACGTTATTGATGCAGATACTTGTATCGATTGCGGTAACTGTGCTAATGTTTGCCCAGTTGGTGCTCCAGTTCAAGAATAGTAGAAAAGATCGTCTATAGACGATCTTTTTTTTTATATAAAATCATACTCAAGGTGGTGATAATAATAAAACAGAGTTTTCTTTATAAAGTTTTAAATTATCACTAGTTAATGCATTAGAGTTTATTTTTTCAACATTATCCATAGATATTAAAAAATTTTTAGGATCATCTAAATAAAGCATAGATTTAAAAGTTTTATAATGAATGGGTATTATATATTTTGGAGAAATCAATTTACTTATTTTAGCCCCTTCACTACCATTTAAAGTGAAGTGTCCTCCTATTGGAACAAGCAAAATATCTATATTTTCTAATTTAGTAGAAATCAAATCTAAGGGGATATGTCCTAAGTCTCCTAAATGACAAATTTTCAACTTATCTAATGTAAAAGTATATATTATATTAGGTCCTCTTTTTAATCCATTATATTTATCATGAAATGAAGAAAATCCTTCTATATGAATGAAATCAAAATCAAAAACCCCAGTAGTATTAATAATTTTTACATTACTATCATTTTCTTTTAAAAATGAATGATCAAAATGATTATGACTTATTACTATAATATCAGAGTGAAGAAAATCGTTATTATATCCTATAGAATCATCAAATGGATCTATTAAGATTCTTTTACCATTATTACTTGTTATTAAAAAACAAGAGTGTCCATACCAAGTTAATTTCATAATATAAATTCCTTTTGAAAAAAATATAAATTTGTATATTAAATATGTTTAACATTTAGTAAAGTTTTATTCAGATTTTAATAAAATAAATTATAGTGTTTTAAATTATAATATAATTATAGTATAATAACTACAAAGTCAAAGTAAGTCAAAAACAAAAATATAAACTGATGTTTAGGTAGGTGAACTTATGGCAAAACTTTCAGATATAATTGAAGAATTTATAAAAGAAATGTTTAATGATAGTGGAGAGAATATGGTCCTAATACAGAGAAATGAATTAGCTGATCAATTTAGATGTGCACCATCACAAATAAACTATGTTTTAACAACTAGATTTACTTATAATAAAGGTTATTTAATTGAAAGCAAACGTGGTGGCGGTGGCCATATTATTATAAAGCAATTAGACAACGATAGTTCCAGCAGAAGAGAGGAGATAATAAATCAAAGCATAGGTAATACAATAACATATCATAATGCTGTAAATATAATAGATAACTTATTTGAATCGGATATTATTACAGAAAAAGAAAGTGAATTGATGAAAATAGCTATAAACGATAGAACTTTAATTTCAGTTGAAAATAGAAATAAAATAAGAGCAGATATTTTTAAAGCAATGATTATGGTTATTTTATCTTAAGAGGTGGGGATTATATGTTATGTGAAAAATGTCAAAAGAATGAAGCTAAAATTAATTTAGTTAAAATAGTAAATGGAGAAAAAAATGAAATTTGGTTATGTGAATCTTGTGCTAAAGATATATCAGATATACCATTTATAAATTCTTTAAATGAAATTGGTGGATTACAATTTGAAAATATATTAACTGGATTTTTAAATAATCTTGGTGATAAAAAAACAAAGCCAAAGGAACTTGTTTGTCCTAAATGTAAAATGAATTATTCTGAGTTTGAGAAGACAGGAAAATTAGGTTGTAGTGAGTGTTATAGTGTTTTTTCTGAATATATAAAACCTATTGTAAAAAGAATTCATGGGAATGTAAAACATGTTGGGAAAATTCCAAAATTTGATGGAGAGTCTTTAATTAAAAGAAAAAAGATAATAAGGTTAAAGCAAGATTTACAAAATGCTATTAAATTAGAAGAATATGAAAATGCAGCTGTATTAAGAGATGAAATTAAAGAATTAGAAGAATTTATATTTATTAATAGTAAAGATAATAAAGTGTTTTTAGTTAAGGAGGAAAAAGGTAATGAGAAACTGGATTAATGAAGAATGCAACAAAGAAGATATAGTTATAAATAGTAATATTTCTTTATCTAGAAATTTAAAAGAAAAACCTTTTTCCAATAAATTAAATGAAATAGAAGCAAGAGAAAATGCAGAATTTATTTATCAAATTGTGAAAAGTGAACTTGAAGATGAATCTTGTATTTATCATTTGTGGAATGAAGACAAAGAACTAATAAATAGTTATTTAGATAAGCAATTAATAAGTAAAGAATTAATAAAGAATAAAGATAAAACAGCATTTGTTTTAAATAGTAAAGAAACTTTAAGTATTATGATAAATGAGGATGATCACTTAAAGCTAGAATGCATAACGGCAGGATTTGATTTAGAGACTGCATTTGATAATATCACAAAACTTGATGATAAAATAGAAAAACGAGTTCATTATGCATTCGATGAAAATTTAGGGTATTTAACTACATCCCCTACTAATTTAGGAACAGGAATGAGAGCATCTGTTAATATTCATTTGCCAGCTTTAAATTTTAATGATGAAATAAGTAATTTTAGCAAAGGACTAACTCAAATAGGTATGAATATGAAAGGCATATATGAAGAAGGAAATAAATCCTATGGAAATATGTACAAAATATCTAATCAGGTTACATTAGGACTAACTGAAGAAGAGATAATTGATAACCTAAAAGGTGCAGTGTTAAATGTTATTTCAGAAGAAAAGAAATTTAGAGAAGTTTTATTAACAAAGTGTAAATATGATATAGAAGATAAAGTATTTAGAGCATATGGAATTTTAACTTCAGCTATTTTACTAAGTGAAAAAGAGTGTGCTGAATTATTATCTAGTGTGAGATTTGGAGTTGAATTATCTTTATTAGATATTCCCAAAAATAAGTTAAATAAATTATTAGTATATACTAGAGATTCATCACTTCAGAACTATTTAAAAAGAAAACTTTTAAATAAGGAGCTTAACTATGAAAGAGCTAAATTTGTAAGATCAATATTAGCTCAAACTTAAATAAGAATATAAGGGAGGGATTTTTTGAGTATGGATTTTAATAAATTTACAGAGAGAACTCAATCAATAATATTAGAAGCACAAATTGAATCACAAGAATTTAAGCATGGTTATGTAGGTACAGAACATTTATTATTGGGTTTAGTAAAAGAAAAAGGACATCAATCTAAGATATTAAATGAATTTGGTATTGATTCAGAAATAGTAAGAGATATGATAAGTAGATATTTAGGCTATGGTGAATTACAAATGCCTGAAGATGATATATTATTAACACCTAGGGCAAAAAGACTTCTTGATGAAAGCTTTATAGAGGCTAAAAAATTTAGTCATAAAAATGTTAGTCCAGAACATATGTTAATGGCATTGCTTAATCAAGAAGAAGGCATGGCCTATACCATATTAAAAAATTTAAAATTAGATTTTAAAGAAATAAAAGATAAATTATTTATATTTCTAAATGGTCAGTATGTAGATGAAAATCAAGAAATTAAATCTCCAAGATCAGAAAAAACAAAAACTCCTATGTTGGATAAATACGGAAGAGATTTAACACAGTTTGCAAGAGATGGTGTGTTAGATCCTGTTATTGGAAGAGATTTAGAAAATCAAAGAGTTTTAGAAATATTATGTAGGAGAATAAAAAATAATCCTTGCTTAATAGGCGAACCAGGAGTAGGAAAAACAGCAGTAATTGAAGGGTTAGCTCAAAGAATTGTAGAGGGTAATATTCCTGAAATATTAAGGGATAAGAGAATAGTTTCACTTGATTTAACTGCATTACTTGCAGGTGCTAAATATAGAGGTGAATTTGAAGATAGATTGAAAAAGGTAATGTCAGAAATAGAAAAAGATAAAAGCATCATAATATTTATAGATGAAATTCATACAATAATAGGTGCAGGAGCAGCTGAAGGAGCAATAGATGCTTCTAATATATTAAAGCCAGCACTTTCTAGAGGAGAGATTCAATGTATAGGTGCAACAACTATCAATGAATATAGAAAACATATAGAAAAAGATTCTGCTTTAGAAAGAAGATTTCAACCTGTTAATGTTGGTGAGCCATCAAAAGATGAAACACTAATAATATTAAGGGGATTAAGAGAAAAGTATGAAGAACATCACAATGTTAACATTACAGATAAAGCATTAGATGCCGCTGTTGAGTTATCTGATAGATATGTTACAGATAGATTTATGCCAGATAAAGCTATTGATTTGATTGATGAGGCATCAGCTAAAGTTAGAATAAAAAATTTAGTTCCACCTACTAATTTAAAATCAATGGAAGATAAAATAAAAGAAACAACTAAGGAAAAAGAAGAATGTATTAGAGTTCAAGATTTTGAAAAAGCAGCAAATATGAGAGATATTGAAAATAGCTTAAAAGAAGAATTAGAAGCACTTAGAAAAGAGTGGAGTGATAAAAATTCTAATAAATCATTAAATGTAGATGAAGAAGATATAGCAGAAGTTGTATCAGCTTGGACTAAAATACCTGCTAAAAAACTTACAGAAAAAGAAAGCGAAAGATTACTAAAACTTGAAGATATATTACAAAAAAGAGTTATAGGTCAAACTGAAGCAGTTGAATCTATAGCTAAGGCGGTAAGAAGAGCTAGAGTTGGAATAAAAGATCCTAATAGACCAATTGGAACATTTATATTTTTAGGACCTACAGGTGTTGGTAAAACAGAACTTTCAAAAGCATTGGCTGAAGCTATGTTTGGAGATGAAAATAGTATAATAAGAATAGATATGTCTGAATATATGGAAAGTAATTCAGTTTCTAAATTAATAGGTTCACCTCCAGGATATGTAGGATATGATGATGGAGGTCAATTAACAGAAGCAGTCAGAAGAAAACCTTATTCAGTGGTGCTTTTAGATGAAATTGAAAAGGCTCATCAAGATGTATTTAATATATTACTTCAAATTATGGAAGATGGAAGACTTACAGATTCTCATGGAAAAGTAGTTAATTTTAAAAATACAATAGTTATAATGACTTCTAATGTGGGAGCACATCAAATAAAAAAACAAAAAGCAATTGGATTTAATACAAGTATTGATAAAAATTCAGAATATGAAAAGATGAAAGACAATGTTTTAGAAGAATTAAAGAGAAGCTTTAAACCAGAATTCTTAAATAGAATAGATGATACAATAGTATTCCATAAATTAAAAGAAGATGATCTTTTAGATATAGTTGATTTAATGTTAAAATCTATTACTAAAAGACTTGAAAATAAAAATATACACTTAAACTTTGAAAAAGATAGTAAAAAATTCTTGATTAATAAAAGAATTGATTTAAATTATGGAGCAAGACCGTTAAGAAGAATTATTACTAAAGAAGTAGAAGATAAATTAAGTGAAGAGATACTTTTAGGCAATATAAAAATTGGAGATAGAATTAAAGTAAATGAATCAAAAGATAATTTAGTTTTTACAAAGCTAGATTAATAGTTTAAAAAGTTATCTTAAAATAACTTTAATGTGTTTAGGTGCATTATTGGTATTTTTAAGATAATTTTTTATTTGCTTATATCTTAGGAAAAGTGTTGATATATGCATAAGTAAAGCTGGATTGAATAAAATAATATTTATTTGTTAATAGTATTTATTAATTGGAAATTATATGATAAAATTATAAATATAATAATTATTACAAGGGAATAATTAACTTATAGAGTTTTAAATAAGCTTATGCTAGATATAAGTTTATTTAAAGATAAGAGGTGAATTTATGACTAAACAAGAAAAAGAAATAGATTTAATAGTAATTGGTGCAGGTCCAGCAGGATTAGCTGCAGGCATTTATGGCGGTAGAGCAAAGTTAGATATGATAGTTTTAGAAGAAAGAATAATAGGTGGTCAAGTAAGAAACAGCTATACTATTGAAAATTATCCTGGATTTGAAAAAATATCAGGAGCAGATTTAGCAGATGTTTTTCAAAAACAAGTTGAATCATTAGGAGTAACTATAGACGAATTTGATTTAATAGAAAATATAGTATTATCTGATGATGAGAAGATAGTAGAAACTGAAAGTTACATATATAAACCTAAGGCTATAATAATTGCAACAGGAGCTTCACCTAAAAAACTACCAGTTTCAGAGGAAGCAAAGTATGAAGGCAAAGGTGTTCATTATTGTGCAGTTTGTGATGGTGCTATGTATGAGGGAAAAAGAGTTGGAGTGGTAGGTGGTGGAAATTCGGCTTTAGAAGAAGCGATATTTTTAACTAAATTTGCTGAAAAAGTTTTTGTGATTAGAAGACATGATTATTTTAATGGAGAAAAATCTTTAATAGAAGAAGTGTTAAATCATCCTAAAATAGAGGTTTTATTTAATGAGGATTTAGTTCATTTAAGTGGTAATAACTTTTTAGAAGAAGTAACTATTAAGAATAAAAATACAGGTGAATTAAGTAAGTTAAAACTTGATGCTATTTTTGGATATATTGGAACAGAGCCTAAAACAAATGGATTAGAGAAATATTTAAAATTAAATGATTATGGGTACATAATTACAAATGAGGATATGGAAACTAAGATAGCTGGTGTATACGCTGTCGGTGATGTACGTGAAAAGAAATATAGACAAATAACTACAGCGGTTTCAGATGGAACAATAGCTTTATTAAATGCTGAAAAATACATAGCACAAAAGGAGAAATAATAATATGATAAAAATTTATTCAACATCATGGTGCCCTGCTTGTATAAAAGCAAAGAGATATTTTGACTTAAAAGGATTAAAATATGAAGAAATAAATGTTGCAGATAAACATGAGGATAGAGAAGAAGTATTTAAAGCATCAGGTCAAAGAAGTGTACCAGTAATAGATATATCGGGAAATATAATAGTAGGATTTGATAAAAAACAAATAGATGATTATGTAAATCGTTAGAATGAGAAAAAGTTATAATTTAAAAGAATAAAGACTTGGAAAATACAATTATTTATGTATTACCAAGTCTTTTGCATATTTATTAATATAAATTTATTTATTTAGGGCTTTATCTATAGATGGTTTATCAAATCCAATGATAATAGTATCATTTATATCTAATACTGGTACGCCCATTTGTTTAGATTTTTTAACCATATCTTCTCTAGCAATCATATCTTCTTGAACATTTAGTTCTTCAAAATCAACGCTCTTTGATTTTAAATAATTTTTAACTTTAACACACCACGGACAAGAATCTGTAGTATAAACTTTTACCATAATAACACTCCTTAACTAATAATAAATATTATTTAAAATATTATAATACTTAAGAAATAATATAGCAATTACTTTATTATATTATTATTTTCTAAATTAGAGTTTAAAACTAAATTAGAAAATTCATTTTGAGAGTATGTATTGTTAAAATTGTGTTGAAAAACATGCTCTTCATTATCTCTTAATATATTTTTTGAAGGAACTATAACATTATTAAAAGAATCTTTAGTTATCATATTATCATCTCCTTAAATTATATAAATAGTTTTTGTAATGAATTCATTATTTATACAAAATAGGATTTTAAATTGATAAAAAATTTTAGTTTAAATATAATGATAAATTTAATTACCAAATTTGGATGATATAATTAATAATAGTAGTTTATTAAAATTGTTAATTATAATTTTATTTAAAAGTTATAATTAATATTAAAATTTATGTTATTATAAAATTATTAATGAATATAGTGATTGAATCTTAAAATAAGAAAGGAATTTGTATGGCTAAAATAAAATCTACATATATATGTCAACAATGTGGATATGAAGCTCCTAAATGGTTGGGAAAATGTCCATCATGTAATAACTGGAATACTTTTAATGAAGAGATAAAAGATGATAGTAAAGTAGTAACTTCATTAAAAGCTAATAACATAGTACAAAATAACCAGCCTAAAAATATAAGAGATATAAAATCTGGAGAAAAAGAAAGATATGATACAGGAATAAAAGAACTTAACAGAGTTTTAGGTGGCGGATTAGTTAAAGGTTCTTTAACTTTAATTTCAGGAGATCCTGGAATAGGAAAATCTACATTGCTGTTACAAACTGCAAATAACATAGCTATAAAATATGGCAAAGTTCTGTATGTCTCTGGAGAAGAATCAGAAGAACAAATAAAGATTAGAGGAGACAGACTAGGTGTAAATAGTGAAAATTTGTTTATAATATCTGAAACAAATTTAGATGCTATTTCAATATATATAGAACAAATTAACCCTAATTTTGTTATAATAGATTCAATTCAAACTGTATTTAAAGAAAGTGTTTCTTCAGCACCAGGTAGTGTATCTCAAGTAAAGGAATGTTCAAATACTATTATGAGAATGTGTAAAGGTAAAAATATACCATTCTTCCTAGTTGCACATGTAACTAAACAAGGTGAATTAGCAGGTCCAAGAGTTTTAGAGCATATGGTTGATACGGTTTTATATTTTGAAGGTGAAAGAACAGAAGAATATAGAATTTTAAGAACCATGAAGAATCGTTTTGGAACGACTAGTGAAATAGGCGTATTTGAAATGCAACAAGAAGGTTTGGTAGAAGTATTTGATCCATCAAAAATATTTTTAGAAGATACTAGCGCTAATCAAGAAGGTTCTGTGGTTGTTGGAGTTATGGAAGGTACTAGACCTATCTTAATAGAAATTCAGGCATTAGTAAGTGAAACTAAAGCTCCAATGCCGAGAAGAACAGCTGTTGGAATTGACAATCAAAGATTAAGTTTAATATTAGCAGTTTTAGAAAAAAAACTAAAGGTATTTTTCTATAATAAAGATGTGTATGTAAATGTAGTAGGTGGACTTAATATAGATGGAACATCTGCAGATTTAGGATTAGCATTAGCATTAATATCTAGTGCAAAATCTAAAGAGTTTAAATTGGATAAAACATTAATGGTAGGAGAAGTTGGATTAACTGGAGAAATAAGACCAATATCATCAGCTGAAAGATTAGTAAAAGAAGCTGAAAAACTCGGATTTAAAAATGTAATAATTCCTGAAAGAAATTTAGATAAAATAAAAACAGACGATATAAAAGTAATAGGCATTAGACATTTAATAGAAGCAATAAATAAGATATTTTGAGAAGAACAGGTGAGTGTATGAGATTAGAAAAGGGAATGAAAATAAAAGATACTTTAAAAATTATGTGCCCAGGCACTCAACTACGGGAAGGACTTGAAAATATCCTTAGAGCTAAAACAGGTGGACTAATTGTAATTGGAGATAATAAAGAAGTAATGGATACAGTAGATGGCGGATTTACTCTTAATTCTGATTATAGTCCATCATATGTTTATGAATTAGCTAAAATGGATGGGGCAATAGTAATTAGTGAAGATTTAAAAAAAATTGTGTGTGCTAATGCTCAGCTTATACCAGATCCTTCAATTGTAACACATGAAACTGGTACTAGGCATAGAACTGCACATAGAATAGCCAAGCAAACTAATAATATAGTTATTGCTATATCTCAAAGAAGAAATATAATAACTGTATATAAAGGTGACATAAAATATGTTTTAAGAGATAGCAGCGTAATTTTGGCTAGAGCTAATCAAGCTATTCAAACTTTAGAAAAGTATGTTTCAGTTCTAGAAAGAGTAATTAACAACTTAAATCTTTTAGAGTTTCAAGATTTAACAACTTTATTTGATGTTGTTACTGCAATTCAAAGAACTGAAATGGTTATGAGGATAGTAGAAGAAATAAACATGTATATTTTAGAGTTAGGTAATGAAGGTAGACTTATATCAATGCAGCTTAATGAACTTGTTAAGCATATTGAAAGAGATGGAATATTATTAATTAGAGATTATTGCAAAGATGAAGAAGAACATAACGAGGTATATGAGCAAATACAAAAATTAAGTGCAACTGAACTTTTAGATTTAGATTCAATTGCAAGAGTTCTAGGTCATATAGGTGATTCACTTGTAGATACACTTATATCAGCTAAAGGATATAGAATATTAAGCAAAGTTCCTAGAATACCATCAAATGTAATAGAAAATCTAATTAAAGAATTTAAAGAATTAAATAATGTTATAGAGGCTGATATCGATGAGCTTGATATTGTTGAGGGAATAGGTGAAGCAAGAGCAAAGGCAATTAAAGATGGATTAAAAAGAATAAAAGAACAAATTCTCTTAAATAAAAAGATATAAAAAATAGAAAATCGGTATTACCATATAAAAGGTAAACCGATTTTTTTATTATCTAAAAGTAAATTTTCCAAGTGTATTTATTTTGTTGTATTCTTTAAGCAAAACGTCATATAAATTTATATCTAAATTATTGCATAAAGAAGTAAGATAGAAAAGATTATTACCAATCTCTTTTTCTATAATTTCACGACAATTTTCACAAAGCTCACCACTTAAGTGAGAAGCTAAGTAGGTAGATAAGTCGTCAATAGATTTATCTTCATTTAATGAATTTTGTTTAGAAGCATTAATATTTATGCATCCGCAATTTGTGACAGATTTTGCAACTGCTCTATTAACTCTCGAACTAGATTCACTATATTTAGTAAGTATGTCTAAGATACTTTTATGTCTTAACAAAGAATCACTTACAGAGTTTTGAAAATCATCAAATATTATATCCTTCATACGCCTCAACTCCTTGATATAATTTAATTTTACTTTAAGTAATTATAAATAAAGTAATTATAAATATTTTTAGACTATTTTATCAATATGGGATTAAGATTTGGAATACATGTATATAATACAGAAGAATTATATTAATTGATAGGGGGAGTATTTAACTAAACTTAATAAATTATTCATTTTAGATATATATATAGTGTGATATAATTAATAACAGTTAATATATAGGAATGAATTAATGTGTATTGTTGTAAGAATTTAGGAAGGGGTGAGATATTTGTTAAAAAAGATTATAAAGGGAATTTTTTCAGCTATAGGTTTATTAGTTGGTTATATTGTAGGTAAATCTTTATTAGACATACCTAATATTAAGGAATTGAAATATTTATCTACATTAACAGGTTCTATAGTATTTATAACTATTATATCATTGTTATTTGGAATTATATTGTATGTTGTATCTCCAATTATTTATAAAGCTATTTTTAATTTGGTTGAATATATAGAAAAGAATATTCAAAAACTTACATTAATTGAAATTATTTGTGGAGCATTGGGAGCTATTATAGCTCTAATATTAATGAGCTTTATTGCAAAGCCAATAAATGGAATAGATGATAAGTTTGGACCTATGTTATTTATATTTTTAAATATAATATCAGCGATAATAGGTGCAGATATATTAGTTAAGAAAAAAGATGATATAATAGCATTAATTTCTAATATAAAGAAAAATACAGGTAAAGAAAAGAAAGCAAAAAGTAATCATGTAAAAGGTGTAGCAAAAGTGTTAGATACATCGGTTATAATTGATGGTAGAATATTTGATATTTGTGAAACAGGTTTTATAGAAGGTCCTTTAGTAATTCCTAATTTTGTCTTAGATGAATTAAGACATATATCAGATTCTTCAGATTCTTTAAAGAGAAATAGAGGAAGAAGAGGATTAGATATATTAAATAGGATACAAAAAGAACTTTCAATTGAAACACAAATTTGGGAAGGCGATTTTCCTAAAATAAGTGAAGTAGATAGTAAATTATTAAAACTTGCTCAAACATTAAACGGAAAAGTAATAACTAACGATTATAATTTAAATAAAGTTGCAGAATTTCAAGGAGTACCTGTGTTAAATATAAATGAATTATCAAATGCGATAAAGTCAGTAGTTTTACCAGGGGAAGAAATGCATGTAGATATGATTAAAGATGGTAAAGAATCAACCCAAGGCGTAGGATATTTAGACGATGGCACTATGATAGTTGTAGAGGGCGGTAAAAAATACATCGGTCAAACAATTACTGTTATAGTTACATCAGTTTTACAAACTGCTGCTGGAAGAATGATATTTGCCAAACCAAAAGATAACTAAGAAAAGGAGCTTTTCTATATGGTTAGTGCAATAGTAGTAGCTGGTGGAAAAGGTAAAAGAATGGGCACTGTTCAAAGTAAGCAATATCTTAATTTGAATGGTAAGCCCATTCTTTATTACACCATTAAAAGTTTTTTAGATTGTAAATTAGTAGATAATATTATATTGGTAGTGCCATCCCACGAAATGGATTATTGTGAGAAGGAGATATTAGAGAAACATTCTTTAAAAATTAATAAAATTGTTGCTGGAGGAAATGAACGTTACGATTCTGTATATAATGGATTAATTGAAGCAAAAGGGTCAGATATTGTGTTAATTCATGATGGAGTAAGACCTTTTGTATCAGAGAAACTAATAGAAAATGCTATAAAATATGCAGAAGAGTATGGTGCAGCAGCACCAGGAGTTATGCCGAAAGATACAATAAAAATTATAGATAGTAGTAGATTTTCACTTAAAACACCGAATAGAAGTGATTTAGTATCTGTTCAAACACCTCAAGCATTCAAATATGATTTAATATATTCTTGTCATAAAAAAATAAAAAATGAAGATGTTAAAATTACAGATGATACTATGGTTGTAGAGTATTTTGGAAATAAGGTTTATATATATGAGGGTGAATATACAAATATAAAAATTACTACTCCTGAAGACCTTATTATTGGTGAATATTTAGCAAATAAGTAGCTTATATATAATATATTGACAGTCAAATTACAAAAAGTTATAATAAATTAAGTTGATTGTAAAAATATATATAAGCTTTGATGAAGAATAGTAAAGATCGTCTTTAAGAGAGAAAATCCTTGGCTGTAAGATTTTCAATAGATTTTGAACCAGCTTCGGAGTAATAGGTAAAAACTATCGGTTTAATACCGTTATCATTATTAGAGAACAAATTTAGGTGGTACCGCGATTATAAGTTCGCCCTAAGATATAGGGTGGACTTTTTTTATATATTTAAAGCCACTTTAAATATAAAAAAATAATATATTTGGAGGAAATTTAACTATGAAAATGTCTAACATGTTAATATCTACACTAAGAGAAGTTCCAGCAGAAGCAGAAATTGATAGCCATAAGCTTATGCTTAGATCAGGAATGATAAGAAAAATGGCATCAGGAATATATAATTATATGCCATTAGGTCTTAAAGCATTAAAAAAAGTTGAAGATATAATAAGAGAAGAAATGAATGAAGCAGGAGCTCAAGAATTTTTAGCTTCAGCTATGATTCCGGCAGAATTATGGCAATCATCAGGTAGATGGGACGCTTATGGTGCTGAAATGTTTAGAGTTAAAGATAGAAATGAAAGAGATTTTTGTTTAGGACCTACACATGAGGAAGTATTTACTGATATAGCTAAAAATGAAATTAAATCTTATAAGCAATTACCAGTTAATTTATATCAAATTCAAACAAAATATAGAGATGAACGTAGACCTAGATTTGGTGTTATGAGATCAAGAGAATTTGTCATGAAAGATGCTTATAGCTTTGATAAGGATCAACAAGGATTAGATCTTTCATATAATAAAATATATGAAGCATATGTTAAAATTTTTAATAGATGTGGATTAGATGCAAAATGTGTTGAAGCAGATTCAGGAGCAATCGGAGGATCAAATTCAGCAGAATTTATGGTTAAGTCAGAAGTTGGAGAAGACGATATTGTTTTTTGTACTCAATGTGATTATGCAGCTAATATTGAAAAAGCAACTGCTAGATTAGAAGAAGTAGAAAAAGAAGACTTAATGGAAGTTGAAAAAGTGTCTACTCCAGATAGCAGAGGAATAGATGAAGTATCAGAATTCTTAAATATATCTCCTAAAAAAACAGTTAAAACTTTATTATATAATGTTGATGGAAAAATAGTTGCTGTATTTGTAAGAGGCGATAGAGAAGTTAATGAAGTTAAAGTAGCTAATGCTTCACATGCTTCAGGAGACATAGAAATGGCTTCTCATGAAGAATATATGAATGCAACTGGTTGCGGTATTGGATTTGCTGGACCAATAGGAATGAAGGCCGATTTAATATTAGTAGATGAAGAAGTTAAAAATATGTATAACTTTGTAACGGGAGCAAATGAAACAGGATATCACATTAAAAATGTAAATTATGGACGTGACTTTGAAGGAACAGTTGGAGACTATAGAAATGTAGTAGAAGGAGAAACATGCCCAACATGTGGTGGAAAGCTTACAATTTCTAGAGGAACAGAAGTTGGTCACATCTTTAAATTAGGAACTAAGTACTCAGAAGCAATGGATGCTAAATTTATAGCTGAAAATGGGAAAGAGGCTCCGTTTATAATGGGATGCTATGGAATAGGTGTTACAAGAACTATGGCATCTATAATTGAACAACATAACGATGAAAATGGAATAGTTTGGCCATTATCTGTTGCTCCATATCATATTTCAATAATTGCTGTAAATGTTAAAGATGAAGAACAAGTAAAAATAGCTAATAAACTTTATGAAGATTTAAAATCTATGGGTGTTGAAGCATTATTAGATGATAGAAATGAAAGAGCAGGAGTTAAGTTTAAAGATTCAGAAATAATGGGAATTCCTATGAGAGTGACAGTAGGAAAGAAAATTGTAGATGGAGAAGTTGAATTTAAACTTAGAACTGGTGATATGCAAGTAGTTAAAATAGAGGAGGTTTCTCGAATAGTAAAAGAAGAATTTGAGAAAAATAATCTAAAATTAAGATAACATAGGAGGCAAAAAGTTAATGAGGATATTTAATACTTTAACGAGAAAAAAAGAAGAATTTATCCCTATTACTCCAGGTGAGGTCAAAATGTATGTTTGTGGACCAACAGTATATAATTTCTTTCATATAGGAAATGGAAGAACATTTATAGTATTTGATACAATCAGAAGGTATTTAGAGTATAGAGGATATAACGTTAAATTTGTTCAAAATTTTACAGATATAGATGATAAGATGATAAAAAAAGCTAATGAAGAAGGTACAACTGTAAAAGAAATTGGAGATAAATATATAAAAGAGTATTATGAAGATGCCGACAAACTTCAAATAGAAAGAGCCACAGTTAATCCTAGAGCGACTGAATATATACAGGATATTATTGATTTTGTTGCAGAATTAATTAAAAAAGGCTATGCATATGAAGTTGAAGGAGATGTATATTTTAATACTAAAAAATTCAATGATTATGGTAAATTATCAGGTCAAAGTATAGAAGATTTACAAATGGGTGCAAGTAATAGAACTTCATCTGTGGCGGATGAAAGAAAGAAAGACCCTATGGATTTTGCTATATGGAAAGCTCAAAAACCAGGAGAACCAGCTTGGGAATGTTCTTGGGGAGTGGGAAGACCAGGATGGCATATAGAATGTTCATGTATGGCAAAAAAAATATTGGGTGATACAATAGATATTCATGCAGGTGGTATGGATTTAACATTTCCACATCATGAAAATGAAGTTGCTCAAAGTGAAGCGTTAACAGGAAAGACATTTGCGAATTATTGGATGCACTCAGCATATGTAAATGTCAATAACCAAAAGATGTCTAAGTCTTTGAATAATTTCTTTACTGCTAGAGATATATTAAAGGAATATGATTCAGATGTTGTAAGGTTTTTTATGATGTCAGCTCATTATAGATTACAAATAAACTTTAGTAAAGATTTGCTAGATTCAGCAAAAGCATCAGTAGAAAGACTTTATAATGCAATAAGTAATTTAGAAAACTTAATTGATGAAGTTTCAATAGAAAATATGAGAGAAGAAGAAGTTAAGTATCTAGATTCATTAAATAAATATAGAGAAAAGTACATTGAAAAAATGGATGATGATTTTAATACAGCAGATGCACTTACTGTTTTATTTGAATTAACCAAAGATACTAATACAAATATAAATGTAAATTCATCTAAGGAAATAGTTAATAAAGCATTAGAACTTATAAGAGAATTAGGATCACCATTAGGTTTACTTCAAAAAACAACTAAAGGTAGTTTAGAAGATGAAATAGAGTCTCTAATAGAGAAAAGACAGGATGCAAGAAAAAATAGAGATTTTGCTTTAGCTGATAAGATAAGAGACGATTTAAAAGATAGAGGAATTGTTTTAGAGGATACACCTCAAGGTGTTAGATGGAAAAAAATAAATTAAATTAGATAGGGCTGCAAATTGCAGCCCTTATTTAAAGGAGCATAAATTATGTTAGATGATTTAAAAATAAGAGAATTTAGTGAAGCAAATGTAAGAATGTTAAATCCTCTTCAATTGGCGATAATAGGAGATGGAGTGTATGAAGTATTTATAAGAACGTATATTTTATCTGAAAATGAAGGTTTAAGTGCTAATAAAATTCATAGAAAAGCAATTAGTTACGTAAAAGCTCAAGCACAATCAAGTATTATGCACAATTTAGAAGAATACTTAACAGAAGAAGAACTTAGAATATACAAGAGGGGAAGAAATGCAAAATCTGCAACAGTTCCTAAAAATGCTGATGTTAGGGATTATAGAATGGCAACTGGATTTGAAGCATTAATAGGATATTTATATCTAATAGGAAATAAGGAAAGATTAGAATTTATGTTACAGAAAAGTGTTGTAGTTTTAAATGAAAAAGAGGTGTAATTGAATGAGAGAAAACACAAAAGTAAGTAAGAAAAGAGAAAACAAGAAAGATAATAAAAGAGAAATCAATAAAAATAAAGTAGTTGATAATAATATATATGATAATGGTTTTGAGGAAAGAGAAGATATAATAATCGGAAGAAATGCTGTTTTAGAAGCTTTAAAAACTGAGAGAACTATAGAAACTCTTTACATATCTAATTCAAAATTAGAAGGATCAATAAACGCGATAATATCAAAAGCAAAGGACAAAAAGATACTAATAAAAGAAGTTGATAAAAGAAAATTAGACTCCATGTGTAATAATGCAGTTCATCAAGGTGTTATTGCAAGAGTAACTCCATATGAATATTCAGAGGTGTCAGATATTCTAGAATTAGCTGAACAAAAAGGTGAAAAACCATTTATAGTAATACTAGATGAGGTAGAAGACCCTCATAATTTAGGCTCTATTATAAGAACAGCAGAATTATTTGGAGTTCATGGAATAATAATACCTAAAAGAAGAAGTGCATCAGTAACAACAATGGTATATAAATCTTCAGTGGGAGCTATAGAACATGTAAAGGTAGCTAGAGTTACAAACTTAAATTCAGTAATAGATGAATTAAAAGAAAGAGGAATTTGGGTTTATGGAACAGATATAAGAGCTGAAGAATATAGCTATGAAACTGATTTTGGTGGTCCATGTGCTATTATAATTGGTAATGAGGGAAAAGGAATATCAAAATTGACATTAAAAAAATGTGATAAATTAATCAAAATACCTATGGTAGGCAAGATTAATTCTTTAAATGCTTCTGTAGCAGGTGGTATAATTATGTATGAAGTATTAAAAGGTCGTTTAAAGTAGAATGAATTAAGAGGTAACTATTGTGAAAATTATTTTTGTTGATGGATATAATGTTATAAATAGTTGGCCAGATTTAAAAATAAAAAAGAATTATAGTTTTGATGGTGCCAGAAGATCATTAGTGGACACAATGCATAATTATGGGGTTTATAATGATTGCAAAGTAATAATTGTTTTTGATGCTCATAAAGTATCAGGTAGTATTCAAAAAGTAGAAACAGTAAATAAGAATTTATCAATAGTTTTTACTAAGGATGGAGAAACAGCAGATAGCTATATAGAAAAAGAAGTGAATTTATTAGGACGAAAATATGAAGTTATTGTTGTTACATCTGATTGGTTAGAACAACAAACTATTTTCCAAAGAGGAGCTGTAAGAATGTCATCTTTAGAATTTTACAATGATGTTTTGGATATAGAGAATTCTATAAGAAAAAGAAAAAATAAAAGTAAAATTTCTGAAAAAAACATACTTAGTGATAACATTGATTTGGAAATATTGAAAAAATTAGAAAAAATAAGAAGAAGTGAGTAAATTTAATTGACTAAGATATTTTTACTGAGTTATAATTGTTTACATAGGATGTATAGTGATTATAATGAGAAAGTTGAGAGTGAATATTGGGTGAGTTTTTAGAGTTTAAAGATAAATTAGATGAAGAAGTTGTATTGGAAGCTAAAAATGGAAATATTAGAGCTCAAGAGTATTTAATTTCTAAATATGAAAATTTTGTTAAGGCAAAAGCAAAATCTTATTTCTTAATAGGGGCAGATAGAGAAGATATATATCAAGAAGGCATGATAGGATTATATAAAGCGATAAGAGACTTTAAAGCTGATAAATTAACTTCATTTAGGGCTTTTGCAGAGTTATGTGTAACAAGACAAATTATAACTGCAATTAAAACTGCAACTAGACAAAAACACATTCCTTTAAATACTTATGTTTCATTAAATAAACCTATTTACGAAGAAGAATCAGAAAGAACATTATTAGATGTTTTATCTGGAATAAAAATTTCAGATCCTGAGGAGCTTTTGATAAATAAGGAACATATGGATGATATAGAGACTGCAATTGCTAAAGTTTTGTCTGATTTAGAGTTAGAAGTGCTTATGTCATACTTAGATGGAAAGTCTTATCAAGAGATTGCTTGTGACTTAGATAGGCATTCAAAATCAATTGATAATGCATTACAAAGAGTAAAGAGAAAGCTTGAAAAATGCCTAGGTATAAAGTAAGTAAATTATATTGACAAACAAAACGAATAATAGTAAACTTTATAATTGGTATATCAAGAAAATGTCAAGATATGAGTGCTCACGTAGCTCAGTAGGTAGAGCGTCGCCTTGGTAAGGCGGAGGTCGTCGGTTCAATCCCGATCGTGAGCTCCAATTATAAAATAAAAAACACTAGGCAAAGTTTATTAAAGGATAAGAGGAGGAATTTAGAATGTCAAAAGAAAAATTTGAGAGAAGTAAACCACACGTAAATATTGGAACAATCGGTCACGTAGACCACGGTAAGACAACATTAACAGCTGCAATCACAACTGTATTAGCAAACAGAGGATTTGCAGAAGCTTTTAACTATGCAGAAATAGATAAAGCTCCAGAAGAAAAAGAAAGAGGAATCACAATCAATACTTCACACGTTGAGTATGAAACAGAAAATAGACATTATGCTCACGTTGA
>NZ_JAMQIF010000117.1:0-740 GCF_023845855.1 Clostridium sp. ZBS2 | reverse complement strand
AATTTTTTTATTTTAAAAAAAAAAAAATTTATAAATTAAATTAAAAAAAATTTTAAAAAATTAAATTTAATTAGAATAAAAATAAAAATTTGAAAAAAAAAAAAAAAGATAAAAAAAAAAATGAAGGAAATTTTATTTGGTAAAAAAGATAAAAAAAAATAAGAAGCAAAAAATATACCTTTTTTAGGAAAAAAAAAAAGAAAAAAAGGAAAAAAAGAAGAACAGAACACTGCCCCATTGTAAAAAAAAAAACCTCAAGCTGAGAGGGAATATGAAAAAAGGATGAAATTAAAAAGTGAAACTAACAACTAGCATAAAGACTGAAACAGATAGCGATGATGAAAAAGAAAAAAGAAAAAAAAGAGAAGCAAAAAAGAGGAAAAAGAGAAAAAAAAAAAAAAAAAGAAGGAGTCAAGGAGGAAAGAAAAGAATCCAGAGAAAAAACAAAACAGAACTGCCCAAACAAAGCCGGAAAAGAGAAAAAAGAAGAAAGAAAGGAGAAAAAAGAGAAGAAGAAAAAATAGAAAAAATAAAAAAAAAAAAAAAAAAAAAAAAAAAATAAAAATAAATAAAAAAAACAATAACAACAACAAAAATAAAAAAAAAAAAAAAAAAAAAAAAAAAAACAAATAAAATAAAAAAAAAAAATAATAAAGAAAAGGAAATAGAAGAAGAAAAAAAAAAAAATTAAAAAAAAAAAAAAAAAAAAAAAAATAAAAAAAAAAAAAAAATAAAAAAAA
>NZ_JAMQIF010000115.1:0-528 GCF_023845855.1 Clostridium sp. ZBS2 | reverse complement strand
AGATTGTAAGTAAGTTAAATTTTAATTTATATATAATAAAATTATAGAACTATTTTAAATTATAATTAATTTAAAAATATAAAAATTGATATAAATTTAAAAAAAAAAAAAAAAAAAAAAATATATTATTTAAAAAATTTTTAAAATATACTAAAAAAAAAAAAAAAAATTGAAAAAAAAAAATAGAAATAAAAAAAAAAAAAAAAAAAGAAAAAAGGAAAAAAAAAAAAAAAAGGAAAAAAAAAATCTATATTTTTAATTAGAAATAAACCCCCAAATATATCTCCTATTAAATGAATATAAAAAAATTATATAAAAAAAAAAAAATTATTTAAAAAATAAATTTTTAAAATGCAAAATGAAGATAAAAAACCCCCCAAAAAAATTTTTAATTTTTAAAAAATAAAAAAATTTTTTTAAATTAAAATTTTTTTTTTTTAATTCTATAAAAATTTTTTTTTTTAATTTTTAAAAAACTCCTTACTTATTTATTTATTTTTTTATTTATTTATTTTTTTTTTTTTTTTT
>NZ_JAMQIF010000114.1:0-246 GCF_023845855.1 Clostridium sp. ZBS2 | reverse complement strand
GGAATAGGAATTCCAAAAGAATATAAGGAAAAAATATTTGAAAGATTTAAACAAGTTGAAAATTCTTTGCATAAAAATTATGAGGGAAGTGGAATAGGATTATCTTTAGTGAAATCAATTGTTGAAATGCATGGAGGAGAAATATGGATAAATAGTAACCCAGAAGAAGGTACAGAAGTAATTTTTACTTTGCCTATTAGAAAAATTGATGAAGAAAAACTAGACGAATATAATAATAAAAAAATT
>NZ_JAMQIF010000113.1:0-414 GCF_023845855.1 Clostridium sp. ZBS2 | reverse complement strand
ATTTTATAAAAAGTACCCAAATTAATATAAAAAAAAAAATATTTTTTAAAATGTAAATTAAAAAAAAAAAAAAAAAAAATTATACACAGAGTGATAATAAAGTATAAAAAAAAAAAAAAAAGATTATTTTTTCCCCGGGGTTTAAAAAAAAGAAAAAAAAATATATATATAAAAAATGTTTTTTATAATGTTTAAAATATAAAAAAAAAAAAAAAAATTTTTTTTCAGTGATTTTAAAAATACCTCCATATAAAGTTAGTTTTAACCAAAAATACGCAAAAAAAATCCCATAAAATTGAGTACTTCACTGGGGATTGAAGATTAAACTTCTTCGTAAAAAAATATACTAAGACTTTAAAAATAAAAATTTAACAGTCCATTAAGCAATAAAAAAAAAAAAAAGGAAAAAAAAAA
>NZ_JAMQIF010000112.1:0-428 GCF_023845855.1 Clostridium sp. ZBS2 | reverse complement strand
ATGCCAGTTCGCCCTTATACTAAAATATCAACATTCACTTAGAACATAGCCTATATTATTGCTACTATTCTAAAATAAATATTTATTATCATGTCTCCCCATAACCTCCCATGTTAATACTTATATTAACATTTATAATTGTAAAAGGTATAATATCCCCTATAGGACATGTTGTTTCTACTAATGTAACCGCTGTATTGTCATCTTCATTTATAGAAGGCTATCAAACAATGGATGCATTAGCTGGGTTATTATTTGCTACAGTTATTACGAGGATGTCCTAGAAAAAATGGCAACGCCGATGATAGGACATAGAAGTAAGGATGCTTCAATTTTACAAAGAAGAATAAGCGATAATTTACGAAAGTTATTTTCTCCAAATAGTGAACCACTCCTCCCCCCCCCCCCCCGCCCCCTCCCCCCCCCCC
>NZ_JAMQIF010000110.1:0-530 GCF_023845855.1 Clostridium sp. ZBS2 | reverse complement strand
AAGAAAGAAAAATAGAAAAAAAAATTGATAGAAAAAAAGAAAAAAGAAATTGAGATAAAAAAGGTGGTAGAAAAGGTGGAAAAGGTGAAAGTAAAAAAAATATAAAAAAATATAAAATAGGTTGTGGTAATTGGAAAAGAAGTTAAGTTTATGAAAAAGAAAAAAAAAAAAAAAAAAAAAAAAAAAAAAGAGATGAAAAAAAAAAAAAAAAAAAAAAAAAAAAAAAAAATAAAGAAAACAAAAGAATTTCCATTAAAAAAAAGAAAAAAAAATAATGTTGAAGTAGTTTAACACCAAAAACAAAAAAAAATAAATTAAGATTTTGTTGTAAAAAAAAAAGAAAAAAAAAAAAATAAAAAATAATAAAAAAATAAAAAAATTAAAAATGATGTAGAAAAAAATAATAAATAAAATATAAAAATATTTATATAAAAAAAAAATTTTTAAAAGAAAAAAAAAAAAAATTAAAAAAAAAAAAAAAAAGAAAAAAAAAAAAAAAAGGAAGGAAAAATAAAAAAAGGTAGATCGGG
>NZ_JAMQIF010000109.1:0-251 GCF_023845855.1 Clostridium sp. ZBS2 | reverse complement strand
AGGAACGTGAAATACGCTTTGCCTTGTTTATCGGTTGTGAGTGACGGCATCCATGCCGCGGTATCCACCTCTTCACGCCGTGGACGTTCAAGCATTTTTACTCGCCGCTCGCTGCGGTTAGTTGCGCCAGGCGCAACCGGCTCGCTGGAGAGTGCCTGGTCGTAGCTGATAAACGACAGACTGGAGCTGGTACGCACATTGTTACGCCCCAGCGGATAGAAAAATTTGCCGATATTCGGCGCGATTTCTGG
>NZ_JAMQIF010000011.1:0-982 GCF_023845855.1 Clostridium sp. ZBS2 | reverse complement strand
AGACATTATGCTCACGTTGACTGTCCAGGACATGCTGACTATGTTAAGAACATGATCACAGGAGCAGCACAAATGGATGGAGCTATCTTAGTTTGTTCAGCAGCAGATGGTCCAATGCCACAAACAAGAGAACATATCCTACTAGCATCAAGAGTTGGAGTTGACTACATTGTAGTATTCTTAAACAAAGCAGATATGGTAGATGACGAAGAATTATTAGAATTAGTTGAAATGGAAGTTAGAGAATTATTAAGCGAATACAACTTCCCAGGAGATGATATTCCAGTAATAAAAGGATCTGCATTAAAAGCATTAGAAAACCCAACAGATGAAGCAGCAATTGCTCCAATCTTAGAATTAATGGAAGCAGTAGATAGCTACATTCCAACACCAGAAAGAGCAACAGATAAACCATTCATCATGCCAGTAGAAGATGTATTCACAATCACTGGTAGAGGAACAGTTGCAACTGGTAGAGTTGAAACTGGAGTACTTCACGTAGGAGACGAAGTTGAAATCGTAGGATTAAGTGAAGAAAAGAAGAAAGTTGTTGTAACTGGAATCGAAATGTTCAGAAAGTTATTAGACGAAGCGCAAGCAGGAGATAATATCGGAGCATTATTAAGAGGTGTTCAAAGAACTGATATCGAAAGAGGTCAAGTTTTAGCATTACCTAATTCAGTACACCCACACACTAAGTTCGTAGGTCAAGTATACGTACTTAAAAAAGAAGAAGGTGGAAGACATACTCCATTCTTTGATGGATATAGACCACAATTCTACTTCAGAACAACAGACGTTACAGGATCAATAAAATTACCAGACGGAATGGAAATGGTAATGCCTGGAGACCACATTGACATGAACGTTGAATTAATCAATCCAGTAGCTATGGATGAAGGATTAAGATTTGCGATCAGAGAAGGCGGAAGAACTGTAGGTTCAGGAGTTGTTACTAAGATTAACGCTTAATTTTAATAAT
>NZ_JAMQIF010000108.1:0-217 GCF_023845855.1 Clostridium sp. ZBS2 | reverse complement strand
AAAGTCGCTCATTATAACTATTTCGTCGCAATTGGCAGCTAATTACTGGTCTTATCAGGGAAGATAATCAACCCGAAACATAAAAAGGACATTACCTGTTTTGCGTTTTGCAATCGACCGCACAGATCACCAAACAAGAGCCACCACTGGCGAAACTTCCGGTAACGCAACGCTAAAAGGGCTAACGCTAATGCCGCGTAGATGACCGGTTGCGGTG
>NZ_JAMQIF010000106.1:0-581 GCF_023845855.1 Clostridium sp. ZBS2 | reverse complement strand
AAATAAAAAAATTAAAAAAAAAAAATAGAAAAAATAATAAAAAAATTAAAAAAATTTTTAAAAAAAAAAAAAAAAAAAGAAAAAAGAATAAATATCTTTATATTTAAATGAAAAAAAAAAGAAAAAAAAAGTATATTTAAAATTTTTTTTAAAAAAATAGAAAAAGGAGATTATATATAAAAAATATAAAAAAAAAAAATTTTTTAACAATCAATTCATAAAAAAAAATAAAAAAAAATTTTTTTAAAAAAAGCAAAAAAAAAAAAAAAAAAAGTTTTTTAAAAAAAAAAAAAAAAAAAAAAAAATTTTAAAGGTATTGTATTAGAAAAAAAAAAAAATATATTATAATAATTTTTTTTTTTAAAAAAAAATAAAAAAAAAAAAAAAAAAAAAAAAAAAATAAAAATAAATAAAAAAAACAATAACAACAACAAAAATAAAAAAAAAAAAAAAAAAAAAAAAAAAAACAAATAAAATAAAAAAAAAAAATAATAAAGAAAAGGAAATAGAAGAAGAAAAAAAAAAAAATTAAAAAAAAAAAAAAAAAAAAAAAAATAAAAAAAAAAAAAAAATAAAAAAAA
>NZ_JAMQIF010000105.1:0-391 GCF_023845855.1 Clostridium sp. ZBS2 | reverse complement strand
ATCTGTGTTGCTTGTTATTTTTAACAATTTTTTTTAATTTTTTTTTGTATCATTATTTTATTAATACTTTATTTCATTATTTTTTTATTTATTATTTTTATAGACTAAGCTAATTTTTATTTTAACATTGAATGTTATTAAGAAATAAATGTATTTTAATTTAATATGTTTTTTTTTTAGAGTATATAATTTTTTTATAAAAAATATTTTTTTTTTTTATATATTTGTTTTTTATTAAAACAAATAATAAAAAAAAAAAAAAAAATTTATATAAATTTTTTTTTTTTTTAATTTAATATTATTTTTATTTTTAATTTTCATTAATTAAAAATTAAATTTTTTTATTTTTATTTTTTTTTTTTTAACCTCTTTTTATTTTTTTTTTTAAAAA
>NZ_JAMQIF010000104.1:0-231 GCF_023845855.1 Clostridium sp. ZBS2 | reverse complement strand
TTTTTTTTATTTTTTTTTATATTTTTATTAATTTTTTTGTTTTCTTATTTGTTTTTTTTTTTATTGTTACTTTTTTTTCTTTTCTTCTTTCAAGTTTTTTTATATTTTTAGTGTAAATTATTGCTGTAAAAAATGTTTATTTTTTATATGTTTTTTTTTTTAAAGGTATATTTGTGATTATAAAAAAAATAAGAAAAATAAAAAGATTTATTTAAAATAAAAAAAAAAAAA
>NZ_JAMQIF010000103.1:0-338 GCF_023845855.1 Clostridium sp. ZBS2 | reverse complement strand
AAAAAAAAAAAATAAAAATTTTTTTAAAAAAAAAAATAAAAAAATAAGAATTAAATATAAAGAAAAAACAAAAAAAAAAAAAAAAAAAAAAAAAAAATATGTAAAAAAAGAAAAAAAAATAAAAAAATTTTAAATAATAAAAAATAAATTTTTTTTAATTTTTGAATTATAATAAATTCCAAATTAAAATGATTATTTTTTAACACAAAAAATTAAAAAAAATTAAATTTAAAAATTTTAAAATAAAAAAATTTTTTTTTTAATTTTTTTTTTTTTTCCATAAAATCTTTTTTTTTATTTTTACTTTTTTTTTTTTTTATTTTTTTTTTTTCTTTTTT
>NZ_JAMQIF010000102.1:0-210 GCF_023845855.1 Clostridium sp. ZBS2 | reverse complement strand
ATTTAAAGAAGTCGCGTATTTTACGTCTCCTTATTATATATTTTTAATTATGATTTAAAATCTAAATTATATTTTTAACTAGACTCACAGCAAGGTTTTACTTCCCACCGCTTCAAATTCTCCCTTAGTTCCTACTGTAACCCGAGCACTCTTTCTATCCAACCGAACTACCCCCCTCGCCCCAACCCACCTTACCCCCCCCCCCCCCCC
>NZ_JAMQIF010000099.1:0-272 GCF_023845855.1 Clostridium sp. ZBS2 | reverse complement strand
AAAAATATAAAAAAAAATAAAAAAAAAAATAAAAAATGGGAAAAAAAAAAAAAAAAAAAAAATTAAAAATTAAACAAAAAAAAAAAAAGAAAAAAAAATTAAGATAATTGAACAAAAAAAATAGAAAAAAAAGAATAAAATGTTATTTAAAATAATAAAATTGAATTACAAAAAAAAAATAATAAAAAAAAAGAAAAAAAAAAAAGAAATGTTAAATTAAATATAAAAAAAAAAAATATTAAAAATAATAAGGAAATTATTTAAATATATTT
>NZ_JAMQIF010000010.1:447531-467888 GCF_023845855.1 Clostridium sp. ZBS2 | reverse complement strand
TTTAGATCAACTCTTTTGTTATCTTATATTCTATAAGCAATTTTAATAAGGAAGTTTAAGAAAGAATATAATACTTTTCCAAAATATGTTGACAATTTAACTTTTTTGTAATATTTATACAAAGAGATATATGATAAAATCTTATGTAGAGCATTAACGCTTTTAAAGGTAAGGAGAAATTATGAATAAAAAAGTTAAAAAAAAACCAACAAGAAAAAAAGCGAGGCGTGAGAAGAAAAAGAAAAAATCATTTTCGGTATTTGTGGGATTAATATATGTTATTACTTTTTTAGTAATAACAACACCTTTAGTATTAATTTACGGCCCATATGACAAGACAAGGAAAACTTTAATTTCAACAGTGTTAGCTACTCGCCATGCCTATTTAGTAAATGATTTTATACCGCAAAAAACATTAGATAAAATATTGGGAAAAAGTGAAATTGAAGAAGAAAGTGTTCCAACTAATACATCTATAGATTTAAACAAAATAGATGTTAAATATGATTCTGGAAATAATGTAACTAAATATGATATACATACAGAAAGATATGATGGTTATATGTTAGAAATAGAAAATCCACATAAAGTTAAAGTAGCTATGACTAAATATCTTGGAAAATTAGGTCAGAAGACAAGCGAAATGGCAGAAGAACATAATGCAATAGCAGCTATAAATGGTGGAGCATTCTCAGATACATCTTCAGATGGAGTAATACGTGCTGGCACAGGGGGAAAACCAGAGGGGTTTGTGATTTCTAATGGAAATGTTATATATCCTACTACAAAATGTGATGAGCATTTTATTGCGAATGTAATTGCATTTACTAAAAAGGGTCAATTAATTGTAGGAAATCATACCCTAGCAGAATTAAAAAAACTTGATGTGCAGGAAGCAATGTGTTTTAGGGAACCTAACGTAATAATAAATGGAGTTAGACAGCATAAAAAAGAAGACTATGTAGATGGAATTAATCCTAGAACTGCAGTTGGACAAAAAGAAGATGGAACAGTACTATTTTTAGCTTTAGATGGTAGAAAATTATCTAAACCAGGAGCTACAATATATGAAGTTCAAGAAATAATGAAAAATCGTGGAGCTATAAATGCAGGTATGCTTGATGGTGGATATTCAACGACTATGTATTATAAAGGTGATGTAATAAATTCTCCTAATTCGTGGGATGGAGAAAGAACTGTTGCTACAGCATTTTATGTTGAACAGTAAGTTAGGAGATGAAATATTATGAAAGTTTTAAATAAATTATTAATTTTTACATTTGTAGCATTTATAATTCAACAAGGAATATTTTTATATATTGAAAATATATATTTATCATCAAACATGGATATTAAAATAGAAAAATCTGATGACAGTGAAGTTAGTAAAAATGAACAAAAAGAAGTTGAATTAAAAGAAAATGTAGATGATTTAAAAGTATCTTCTAATGGTAGATATATTGCAGGGCTTCAAGATGGAAGATTAAAAGTATTAGATAGTGATGAAAATAAATATAAAGACGTTAAAAATAATGTTAATAGTAATATTGTATTTTACAAATGGGTTACAAATTCAGATCGTATAATTGCCATACAAAAAATAAAAGAAAAAGGAAGAAATTATTTTGAGCCAATAGCATTTAATGCTAAAAATGGGGAACAAATTGAACTTGCAGACTTTGATTTTAACAAATTAAGAGTGAGAATTGAAAATAGTGAGGATAAAGTAGAAGATATTCCTTTTTCAATAGGAACCCATAGTTTATATATTAAAATTAAAAAGAGTAATGAAAAAAGTGATTTATATTATGCAAACACTATGAATCAATTAGAGAAAAAGAGAAGTAATAAAGAGATAGGTAATATTGTTATCCCGACTACAGGAGCTAATGCAATAATGGAGATGGGAACTCAAGTAACAATATTAGATAAACCAGATAATTTATTGATACCTAATACAAAAAATCCAAAGTTACTAGGAGCAGATATAAACGATAATGTATATTTTGCCTCAGAAGTAGATAATAAGGTTGTAAAAATATATTATGCAATTTCATCTGATAATTATAAAGATTGGAAAGAATTCAAATTAGATAATCCAGTAAATAAAGAAGATGTATTAGTTGATTATAGTGGGAAAGTTTATATTAATGATAATGAAAAGAAATCCGTAACAGAACTTACAAGTAAAAAAACAATTAAGTATAAAGGTGAGTTAATCCAAACATATTCTAAAGGAGTTATATCGAAGAATGGTAATAAACTAATAAAGAACAGTATATAAGAAAGTAAAAATGCTACTAAATTTAACTTTAGTAGCATTTCACAAAAAAAATAATCTAGTTTTGTGAGTTTTTCATATAGAGTTTAAAGGATTACAATTGTACAATATAACCATGATAAACAATTAATTAGACTTAAATGGGAGGGGTTAACATGGCAGATTTGTCATTAAGACACATTTATAAAATATATTCAGGTGATGTAACAGCAGTAAACGATTTTAATTTAGAAATAGAAGATAAAGAATTTATAGTATTTGTTGGACCATCAGGTTGTGGTAAATCAACAACTTTAAGAATGATAGCAGGTTTAGAAGAAATATCTAAAGGTGAATTATATATAGGTGGAAAATTAGTAAATGATGTTGAGCCAAAAGAAAGAGATATAGCAATGGTATTTCAAAACTATGCATTATATCCTCATATGAGTGTTTATGATAATATGGCTTTTGCATTAAAGCTTAGAAAAGTACCTAAAGAGGAAATTGATGAAAAGGTAACTGAGGCTGCAAAGGTATTAGGCATAGAACATTTATTAACAAGAAAACCAAAGGCTTTATCTGGAGGACAAAGACAAAGAGTTGCATTAGGAAGAGCCATAGTTAGAGAACCTAAAGTGTTCTTAATGGATGAACCATTATCAAATCTTGATGCAAAATTAAGAGTTCAAATGAGAACTGAGATATCTAAACTTTATAATAAATTACAAACAACTTTCATATATGTTACTCATGACCAAGTTGAAGCAATGACTATGGGAACTAGAATAGTTGTAATGAAAGACGGTATAATACAACAAGTAGATACTCCACAAAACATATATAATAACCCAGTAAATATTTTCGTAGCTGGATTTATAGGAAGTCCTCAAATGAACTTCATAGATGGTAAAATAATAGAAAAAGAAGGCAATCTATATTGTAGCTTCGAAGAAAATAATATATTATTACCAGAACAACAAGCTAAGGAATTAAAAACCAAAGGTTATGTGAATAAAGAAGTTACATTTGGAATAAGACCAGAACATTTAGATGATAATATGGAAGTTGTAAAAGAAAATCCATCATCAATTATAAATGGAAAAGTAGAAGTAGTTGAGCTTATGGGAGCTGAAAGTTATATTTACTTTGTAGCATCTAACAATAATATGACAGCAAGAGTAAATGGAACTACTAATGTAAAAACTGGAGATTCAATAAAATTATACGTTGAAAGTGAAAAAATACACGTATTTGATAAAGAAAGTGAATTAAGAGTAATATAAATTTTATTTTGAGGTGAAGAGATGTACGGATTAGTTGAATATTTAAATGAATTATATAAAAAATGTGAAATACCTTTTGAATTATGTATTGATAATAAAATGGTTTTTAAAACTAATCCTTTTCTTTACACTGATAAAGAAATAATAGAAGCTAGATTTAATATAAATAATAAAATATTTATATTAAGAACTTATAGCAATTTTAAAGACTCACTAAAGCTTATTAAATTTTGTATTGAAAATAGATGCAAAGATGAGCACAATGTTAGAGAAAATACAATAATTTCTTTATTAAAAAATGAATATGTATCAAGTGATAAATTAAATGATATTATGATTGAGTTAAATGAGGTCTATTTAATATCTATTAATTTAGAAGAAAAAATAAGTGAAGCTATAGAGATTTTAAAGACAATATATATAGATACTGAAGTGTCTATATTAGAATATAATGAATATATTATTTTATTAGGGACATTTGAAGATATTGAAGATCATATATCAAGCATAACTGAAACTATACACAATAATTTATATAAAAGATGTTATATAAGTTACTATGCTGTAGAAGATTATAATAATATAAGTTCATTATATAAAGATGGGATATATAAAATTAACTTAGCTAAAAAATACAATATTTCAAATAGAATATTTAATGAAAAAAGTCTATTATTTGAAAGTATTGTAGATAGTTTAAGTGAAGAAAAGAAAGTAAAAATATTATCTAAATTTAATTATGGATTTAATAAATTAGATGATGATACAATAAATACAATAGAAGTATTTTTTAATTGCGATTTAAATTTGAGTGAATCAGCTAAAAATTTATATGTACATAGAAATACTTTGATTTATAGGTTAGATAAGATTAAGAAATGTACGTCTTATGATATTAGAAACTTTAATGAAGCAATACTATTTAAAATAGCATTTTTCATATGGAAAGAGAGTAATATATAAATTCATATTTGATATTCCGGTAACGATACCGAGTTCTGAATTCAATAGGGTAAATTTATTAGTTTATTGATATAATAATTGAAATGGGTGTATAATAAAATTATTGCGGAAACGTTACCATTATTTTTATTAGATTTTACATATATATTAGGAGGAATATCATGAATATAGGAGATATAGCAAGACTTGCAGGTGTAGGGGTAAGTACTGTTTCAAGAGTTATAAATAATCATCCAGATGTAAAAGAGAGTACAAGAGAACGAGTTTTGGAAATTATAAAACAAAACAATTACATACCTAATAATAGTGCACGAATATTAAAGCAAAACAATACTAAAAATATAGGTGTACTAGTAAAAGGAGTGTTTAATCCATTTTTTTCACAGATGATAAATGTTATAGGTAACATCATAGATAGATCAGGATATACAATGATATTAGAGCAGAATGATTACAACTTTTATCAGGATGTAGAAAATCTTATGGGATTTATAAAAGAAAAGAAATTACAAGGAGTTATTTGTCTAGGTGGAAACTTTATTGATATAAAAGAAGATAGTTTTTCAGATATAGAAACTCCAATAGTTTTAACATCAGTTAATACTATATCTAAAAAAGGCAAGAAACATTATTCTTCAATAGGAATAGATAATATTAAAGCTTCTTATGATGCAACTAAATATTTAATAGAAAAAGGCCATAAAAAAATAGCACTTATTTTAGGTGATGAAAATGATTTGGGAATTAGTTGGTGGAGACTTAAGGGATATAGAAGTGCTTTAGAAGACAATAATATTGAAATTGATGACGAACTTGAATTAATCGGAGATTATTCTTGTGAAAAAGCATATAACGAAACTATAAATCTTATAAAAAATAGAAAAGATGTAAGTGCTATTTTTGCACTTTCAGATATTATGGCTACAGGAGTAGCAAAGGCAGTTGTAGATAGTGGGTTGAAAATTGGTGATGATATTTCAATCATTGGTTTTGATGGGATGGATGAAAGCAAGTATTATAATCCAGGACTTACTACAGTAAATCAACCAAAAAGATTAATGGCTGAAACGAGTATATCATTATTATTTTCATTAATTAATGGAACTGAGGAAAATAAGCAAATATTACTAGATACTAAATTAATCGAAAGAGAATCATGTAAGGACTTATTGAAAAAATAATAGACTATGTTTTAAATATGTGTTGATATATGCAATATGAAAAGTGGTGTTCTAAGTTTAATTACTGAGTCCACTTTGCTTATTCATATATCAGTGCTTTATTAAAACATAGCAAATGATAAAAAAGGCATAAGGGGGAGAAAAAAATGAGAAGAAGCAGTGGAATTATAATGCATATTGCATCTTTGCCGGGGGAATTTGGAATAGGAACATTTGGGAAAGAGGCATATGAGTTTGCAGATTTTTTGAAAGAATCACATCAAAAATATTGGCAAATACTTCCTATAGGACCGACTAGTTATGGAGATTCACCATATCAATCTTTTTCAGCATTTGCAGGAAATCCTTATTTTATAGATTTTAAACTATTAGAAGATGATGGGTTATTGGAAAGTAAAGATTATTTAAATTTAAACTTTGGAAAAGATGAAGAAGATATTGATTATGGATTAATATTTGTAGAAAAAATGAAGGTTCTAAGAAAAGCGTATGAGAGGTTTAAGCGTAATTTACCAACAGACTTAAAAGAATTTGAAGAAGAAAATCAGTGGTTAGATGATTATTCTTTATATATGGCACTTAAATCAAAATTTGAATTAAAGAGTTGGCAAAAATGGGATATAGATATTAAACTTAGAAAAAAAGAAGTTTTAAATAAATATAGAGAAGAATTAAAAGATGAAATAAACTTTTGGACCTTTATACAATATAAATTCTTTGAACAATGGACTAATTTAAAGAAATATGTAAATGATTTGGGTATTGAAATCATAGGAGATATTCCAATATATGTAGCTGAAGATAGTGCAGATATATGGGCAAATCCAAAAGCATTTTTATTAGATGAAGAAACGTTAGTACCATTAAAAGTTTCAGGATGCCCACCAGACAATTTTGCTGTAACGGGTCAATTATGGGGAAATCCAATTTATAATTGGGACTATATTGATAAGACTAATTATAAATGGTGGATAGACAGAATGAAACAAAGTTCAAAATTATATGATGTTATAAGAATAGATCATTTTAGAGGGTTTGAATCTTATTGGTCAATACCTTATGGGGATCCTACAGCAGAAAATGGAGAATGGGTAAAGGGTCCAGGAATGAAATTATTCAATGCCATAAAGAAAGAACTTGGAGATATAAAAATAATAGCAGAAGACTTAGGATTTTTAACTTATGAAGTTATAAAATTTAGAGAAGAATCAGGATTTCCAGGAATGAGAGTACTTCAATTTGCATTTGTAGGAGATGCTGCAAATAGAGACCTACCTCATAATTATGAAGAAAATTGTATAGCTTATACAGGCACTCATGATAATAATACATTTAGAGGATGGCTTGAAAAAACAGGAACTGAAGAAGAAATTGAAGCGTCTATTAAATATCTGGGATTAAATAAAGAAGAAGGATATAACTGGGGATTTATAAGAGGGGTATGGAGTAGTAAAGCTTATTTATCAATAGCGTTAATACAAGATTTCTTAAATTTAGGGAATGAATCTAGAATTAATGTTCCTTCAACACTAGGACAAAATTGGCGTTGGAGAGCTAAAAAAGATGTATTTACAGATGAACTAGCAGAAAAAATTCATGATATAACGAAAATATATGGAAGGTGCGAAGAATAATGAATAAAGAAAATATAAAAAAAGGTATTGATAGATATTTAAAAGTAAAATATGGAATAAAGTTAGAAGATGCTAAGGAATATCAAATATTTAATGCTCTTTCATTAACTATATTAGAAGAAATCGTGGATGATTGGAATGATACAACTAAAGCATATAATTCTAAGAGAAGTGCAAATTATTTTTCAGCAGAATATTTAATGGGTAGGGCACTTGGAAATAATTTAATAAACTTAGGCTTGTATGAGGATGTAAAAGAAGTATTATCAGAATTAAATATAGATATTAACAAAGTAGAAGAAATAGAAGAAGATGCTGGCCTTGGTAATGGGGGACTTGGAAGACTTGCAGCCTGTTTTATGGAATCAGCAGCTACAATAGATATGCCGTTAAATGGTTATGGAATTAGATATAATAATGGGCTATTTAAACAAAATATAGATGATGGATTTCAAACTGAAAGTGAAGATAGCTGGTTAAAGTATGGTGATCCCTGGAGTATAAGAAAAGATAACGAAACTCAAATTGTAGAATTTGAAGATATGAAAGTTAAAGCTATACCATATGATACACCTATCATAGGTTATGGAACTAAAAATATAAATACATTAAGGTTATGGAAATGTGAACCGATAAAAGAATTTGATTTCTATTTATTTAATGAACAAAAATATGATGAATCAGTAGAATTAAAGAATAGAGCAGAGGATATATCTAGAGTTTTATATCCAAATGACTCAAACGATGAAGGTAAAATATTAAGATTACGTCAACAATATTTCTTAGTAAGCGCTTCACTAAAAGATATTATTAAAAAACACATAGAAAAATTCGGTACCGATTTCGAAAAGATAAGTGAATATAATTTTGTACAATTAAATGATACTCATCCAACACTTGCAATACCAGAATTTATAAGAATATTAGTTGATGAAGAAAAGGTTACATTTAAAAAAGCATTAGGATATGCTAATAAATTCTTTGGGTATACAAATCATACTATACTAGCAGAAGCATTAGAAAAATGGGATGTTGAATTAATAGAAAAATTATTCCCTAGAATATTAGAAATTACTAAGCAAATTGATAAAGAATTAATAAAAGAATTAAAAACTAAGAAGTATACAGAAAAAGAAATTGAAAAACTTAGAATAATTTCTGATGACCAAATGAGAATGGCTAATTTAGCTATATTTGTATCAAAAGCAGTAAATGGAGTTGCTCAGTTGCATACGGATATATTAAAGGATAAAGAATTAAATGATTGGTATAAATTATATCCAGAAAAGTTCCAAAATAAAACAAACGGAATTACTCCAAGAAGATGGTTAAGATTATGTAATCAAGAATTATCAGAATTCATAACTAAGTTATTGGGAACTGAAGAGTGGGTTAAGAACTTATCTTTATTAAAGGATTTAAAGAAATTTGAAAATGATGATAAAGTTTTAGAAGAACTTATGAATATAAAGCTTCAAAAGAAAAAGCAATTATCAGAATATATTAAAGATGAAGAAGGAATAGAATTAGATCCAAATTCAATATTTGATATTCAAATTAAGAGATTACATGAATACAAGAGACAATTATTAAATGCAATGTATATCCTTGATTTATACTATAGAATAAAAGAAAATCCGTCTTTAGATATACCAAAAGTAAGTTTTATCTTTGGAGCTAAGGCCTTCCCAGGATATGTTAGAGCTAAAGCAATAGTTAAATTTATAAATGAAATAGCAGAACTTGTAAATAATGATAAAGATGTAAATGGAAAAATAAAAGTAGTATTTGTTCATAATTATAGAGTTTCATATGCTCAAAAGTTATTCCCAGCAGCAGATTTATCTAAACAAATTTCTACAGCTGGAAAAGAAGCATCAGGAACAGGAAACATGAAGTTCATGTTGAATGCTACTCCTACATTTGGAACTTATGATGGAGCTAATATAGAAATAGTTCAAGAATCAGGAGAAGAGAATAATTACATCTTTGGATTAAGAGTTGAAGATATAGATGATATTAAAGAAGAGTATGATCCAATGACTTATTATAAGAAGAATAAGAGCATTAAGAGAGTTCTAGATACTCTAATTGATGAGACTTTTGATGATGGTAATACTGATGATTTTAAAGACCTATATAATTCATTATTAGAAGAAGGAGATCAATATTATCTTCTAGCAGATTTTGAGAGCTTTAAAGAAGCTCAAGATAAAGTATTTAAAGATTACAAAGATACTAAAAAGTGGGCTAAAAAATGTTTTGCTAATCTTTATAGTGCAGGAATATTCTCAAGTGATAGAACTATAAAACAATACTGTGATGAAATTTGGGATATAAAAGAGACTCCTATAAAATAAATGCCTATGTTCCAGTAAAATGTTTATATATTCCACTTTACCTATTGCATATATAAACATATATTAGAACATAGCAAAATAAATAATATAAATAAGGCTGTATATAATAATTTTTATTACAATCCAATGAAAGAGGATTCATTAATTTGAGTCCTCTTTTTGTGCGTGTAAATATCAATATAAAAATCTTAACACAATCTTAATTCTAAACAAGTAAACTCTAACACCACTATAATTTTTTCCATGTTAAACTTGTCCTATCAAAACGAAGGGGGAAATAAAAATGCATGTGATGGTTGGGCTTATAGGAATAATTTCACTTATATATTTTATTTATTTAGCAAATATTTTATTAAGAGGTGACAAGTAATGATGAATTTAGTATTACAATATGGATTGTATATTTTGATATTAGTAGTATTGGCAATTCCATTAGGGAATTATATAGGTAAGATTATGAATGGAGAAAAAGTGTTTTTATCTAAAATATTAACACCATGTGAAAATTTTATTTATAAAATGCTTCATATTGATAAAGATGAAGATATGAGTTGGAAAAAATATTCTTTTTCTGTTTTAGCATTTTCAATTATAAGTTTAATAGTATTATTTTTACTACACATTTTCCAAGGCTTTTTGCCATTAAATCCAGAAAAAGTTTCAGGTACAAGCTGGGATCTTGCATTTAATAATGCGGTAAGTTTTGTTACTAATACTAATTGGCAAGGTTATTCAGGTGAAAGTTCATTAAGTTATTTCACACAAATGATGGGACTAACTGTACAAAATTTTGTTTCGGCAGCAGTTGGTATTTCAGTATTATTCGCACTAATTAGAGGATTTATTAGAGTTAAGCAAAAAGGTATAGGAAATTTTTGGATAGACATTACTAGAGCTGTACTTTATATATTAATTCCTCTTTCAATAGTAGTATCTTTAGCATTAGTGTCTCAAGGTGTTGTACAAAATTTTAAACAATATGAAACAGTTTCTTTATTAGAGCCTATTACACTTGAAGATGGAACCGTAGTAACGGAAGAAGTTGTTCCATTAGGACCTGCAGCAAGCCAAATAGCAATAAAGCAACTTGGTACAAATGGTGGAGGATTTATGGGGACTAATTCAGCGCACCCAATTGAAAATCCAACTATATTATCTAATTTATTTGAAATGATTTCATTATTATTAATCCCAGTAGCATTATGTTTTACTTTTGGGAGAAATATAAAAGATAGAAGACAAGGAATAGCTATATTTATAGCAATGGGTATAATGCTAGTTGTAGCAATGGGCATTGTTGGAATAAATGAACAAATTGCTACACCACAAATGGCGTTAAATGGTCAAATTGATTTATCAACAATTAATCAAGCCGGTGGAAATATGGAAGGAAAAGAAGCTAGATTTGGTATTGCTACTTCTTCAACATGGGCAACATTTACTACTGCTGCGTCTAATGGATCAGTAAATTCAATGCATGATAGCTATACTCCAATTGGTGGAATGATCCCTATGCTACTTATGCAACTTGGAGAAGTTGTATTTGGAGGTGTTGGATGTGGGCTTTATGGAATGATAGGTTTTGCAATACTTGCAGTATTTATGGCAGGACTTATGGTAGGAAGAACACCAGAATATTTAGGTAAAAAAATAGAGCCTTTTGAAATGAAAATGGCAGTTTTAGTTTGTTTAGCAACACCGATAGCTATTTTAATTGGTAGTGGTATTGCAAGTATATTACCTGAGACTGTTAACAGTTTGAATAATTCAGGGGCTCATGGATTTTCAGAAGTATTATATGCTTACACTTCAGCTGGAGGTAATAATGGTTCAGCATTTGCTGGTTTTACAGCGAATACACCATTTATAAATATAAGTATTGGGTTAAGTATGCTATTTGCACGTTTTGTTCCTATGATGGGTACTTTGGCTATAGCAGGAAGCATGGTTAAAAAGAAAAAAGTTGCAGAAAGTGTTGGTACATTGCCTACACATAATGCTATGTTTATAGGACTTTTAATTTTTGTTGTATTGCTTATTGGTGCATTAAGTTTCTTCCCAGCATTGGCACTTGGACCAATTGCTGAATTTTTTCAAATGTTAGGTTAAATGGGGTGACAAAATATGAATGAAAATAAAGGTAATTTTGCAAATAAAAAAATGATTAAAAGAGCTGTTAAAGATTCTTTTATAAAACTTTCTCCAAAAACTCAAATGGAAAATCCAGTTATGTTTTTAGTATATATTTCATCTATATTAACAACTGTATTATATGCAGTTTCATTAGTTGGAATTAGAGATTCAAAATCTAGTTTTATATTAGGTATTACTATAATTCTTTGGATTACTGTATTGTTTGCTAATTTTGCAGAAGCAATAGCAGAAGGGCGTGGTAAAGCACAAGCTGATTCTTTACGTGCAGCAAAGAAAGATGTGGAAGCGCATAAAATAATTTCTTTAGAAAAGAAAGATGAAATAACTAAAGTTTCATCAGCACTGCTTAAAAAAGGAGATATAGTAATTGTTGTTGCTGGAGAGCAAGTTCCAGCTGATGGAGAAGTAATAGATGGAGCAGCTTCAGTTGATGAAAGTGCAATAACAGGAGAATCAGCACCTGTTATTAGAGAAAGTGGTGGTGATAGAAGTGCTGTGACTGGTGGAACAACAGTAATTTCAGATTGGCTAATTGTTCAGGTTACAAGTGAAGCTGGAGAAAGTTTTCTTGATAAGATGATTTCTATGGTTGAAGGTGCAGCACGTAAGAAAACACCAAATGAAATTGCATTACAAAT
Organism: Clostridium sp. ZBS2; assembly: GCF_023845855.1. NCBI lineage: Bacteria > Bacillati > Bacillota > Clostridia > Eubacteriales > Clostridiaceae > Clostridium > Clostridium sp. ZBS2. Next base: position 455,412 of record NZ_JAMQIF010000010.1, on the reverse strand, counting down.
TTTATTAATCTCACTAACTATTATATTTTTATTGGTTACAGTTTCACTATATTCATATTCTATTTTTTCAGCTAATCAGGCTGGTGTGGTAAATCCTATTTCAGTTACATCACTAGTGGCACTTTTGGTATGTCTTGCACCAACAACTATAGGTGCATTACTTTCATCTATTGGTATTGCAGGTATGAGCCGTTTAAATCAAGCTAATGTTTTAGCAATGAGTGGACGTGCTATTGAAGCTGCAGGAGATGTTGATATTTTGATGTTAGATAAAACAGGAACAATCACTTTAGGTAATCGTGAAGCTTGTGAATTTATACCAGTAAATGGAGTTAATGAAAATGAGTTAGCAGATGCTGCACAGCTTTCATCTTTAGCAGATGAAACTCCAGAGGGACGTAGTATAGTGGTTCTTGCTAAAGAGAAATTTGGAATAAGAGGAAGGAATATTAGAGAATCTAATATGGAATTTATTCCATTCACAGCTAAAACTCGTATGAGTGGTGTTAATTATAATAATAGTGAAATTCGTAAGGGAGCAGCAGAAACAGTTAAAGACTATGTAATTTCAAGAGGTGGATGTTATAGCAAAGAATGTGATGAGATTGTAGCTAGAATATCAAATAAAGGCGGTACTCCTCTTGTTGTAGCTAAAGATAATAAAGTTCTTGGAGTAGTTTATTTAAAAGATATTATTAAGCAAGGCGTACAAGAAAAGTTTGCAGATTTAAGAAAAATGGGTATTAAAACAATCATGATAACTGGAGATAATCCATTGACAGCAGCAGCTATTGCAGCAGAAGCTGGTGTTGATGACTTTTTAGCTGAGGCTACTCCAGAAGGTAAGCTAGAAATGATACGTGATTTTCAAGCAAAAGGCCATCTTGTTGCAATGACAGGCGATGGAACTAATGACGCCCCAGCACTTGCACAAGCAGATGTAGCAGTTGCTATGAATACAGGAACACAAGCAGCTAAAGAAGCTGGAAACATGGTTGACTTAGATTCTTCTCCAACAAAATTAATTGATATAGTTAGAATTGGTAAACAATTATTAATGACACGCGGCAGTTTAACAACATTTAGTATAGCTAATGACTTAGCTAAATATTTTGCAATAATCCCAGCATTATTTATTGGATTATATCCAGGGTTATCTGCATTAAATATTATGAATTTACACAGTGCGGAGAGTGCAATATTTTCAGCAATAATATACAATGCATTAATTATTGTAGCTTTAATTCCATTAGCACTTAAAGGTGTAAAATATCGCGAAGTTTCAGCAGGTAAGTTATTATCAAGAAATCTTTTGGTTTATGGCTTAGGGGGAATAATTGTACCATTTATAGCTATAAAAGTAATTGATGTTTTAATTACTGCAATTGGTATTGTATAAAGAAAGGATGATTAGTAATGAAGGAATTTAAAGCAGTATTTCCTAAAGCTTTAATAATATTTATAATATTTACTATTTTGTGTGGAGGTATATATACAATATTTATAACAGGAATTTCTCAATTAATATTTCCTAAACAAGCCAATGGAAGTATTATACAAGTTAATGGTAAAAAATACGGCAGTGTATTATTAGCACAACAATATAATGATGAAAAACATTTATGGGGAAGAATTATGAATATTGATACAGATACTTTTGTTGATGATAATGGAAAGAAATTAGCTTATTCAGCACCATCTAATTTAAGTCCTGCAAGTAAAGAATACGAAGCTCTTGTTCAAGAAAGAGTTGATAAAATAAAAGCAAATCATCCAGAACAAGATGCACAAGCAATACCAGTAGATTTAGTCACTTGCTCAGGAAGTGGATTGGATCCGCATATTTCAGTTGCGGCTGCTAAATATCAAATAAATCGTATTGCTAAAAATAATAATATGGAAGTAAAAGATGTAGAAAAGATTATTGATAAATACACTTCAGGAAAACTTTTTGGTGTATTAGGAGAAAAAACAGTAAATGTATTAGAAGTTAATCTTGCTATTGATGGAATTCTAAAATAGATATTGATAGAATTGATATTATACAAAAAGCAGTAAAAACAACTTTTTATGAATATAAAATAAAATATTAACACAATCTTTATACTATAGTTAAAATAATTATGAAATATTTATTTTGGCTATAGTATAATTTATTTATAAGTAGATTATATTTTGAGGTGACATATATGATAGATGAACGTCCAGATCCTGATGAGATTTTAAAGAAAATATCCCTAGATGAAAATAACAAACAAGGAAAATTAAAGATATTTTTTGGATATGCAGCTGGTGTAGGTAAAACATATGCAATGCTTGAGGCAGCTCATATAGCTAAGAATTCAGGTATTGATGTAGTAGCAGGGTATATAGAACCTCATACTAGAGTAGAAACCCTTGCTCTTTTAGATGGGTTAGAAATGTTGCCTAATTTAAAAGTTAAATATAAAGGAATAACTTTAAATGAATTTGATCTTGATTCTGCAATTAATAGAAAACCAAAGCTAATTTTAGTAGATGAATTAGCTCATAGTAATGCTTATGGATGTAGGCATATGAAGAGATATCAAGATATACAGGAATTGTTGAATAATGGAATAGATGTTTATACAACTATAAATGTTCAACATATAGAAAGTTTAAATGATATTGTAGCATCTATAACTGGAATAGTAGTACGCGAGAGAATTCCTGATAGTGTATTTGACAATGCTAATCAAGTTGAACTAGTTGATATTGAGCCAGATGATTTAATTACTAGATTAGATAACGGAAAAGTATATAAAACTGATCAAGCACGCAGGGCATTGATTAACTTTTTTACAAAAGAAAAATTGGTTGCATTAAGAGAAATAGCTCTTAGACGTACGGCAGATGCTGTTAATAAAAAGATTGAAAATAAAAGAGATGAAATAAAAAGTACGTACTATACAGAAGAACACATTTTAATTTGTTTATCAAGTTCACCAAGCAATACGAAAGTAATTAGAACAGCTGCACGAATGGCATTTGCATTTCATGGGTTATTTACAGCATTATTTGTAGAAACCTCTAATAGCAAAGATCTTAGCTTAGAAAATAAAAAGATATTAGAGACGAATTTAAAACTTGCAGAACAACTTGGAGCTAAAATAGCTACAGTTTATGGTGACGATGTGGCAAATCAAATATCTCAGTATGCTAAGATAAGTGGTGTATCTAAGATTGTAATCGGTAGATCTAATAATAAAAAAAGTTGGTTTAATAATAAAAAAACATTAGTTGATAAATTAACTGAGTTTGCGCCAAACATAGATATATATATTATTCCAGATAATTTAAAAGCTTATAAAAGAAATTCTAATGAGAAACTTAAAAAAATTACTTTACCACATTTTACTGTAATGGACTTAATAAAAACAACAGTAATATTAGGAGCTGTCACAGCAACAGGGATGATTTTTTATAACTTAGGATATAGTGAAGCAAATATTATAAATATATATATATTGGGTGTATTGTTAACATCTATAACTACAACAGGTAAAAGTTGTGGATTACTGGTATCAATATTAGGAGTATTGGTATTTAATTTTCTTTTTACTAATCCTAGATTTACATTTCAAGCATATGATAAAAGTTATCCAATAACTTTTTTTGTTATGCTTGTTTCGTCAATAATATCAAGTAAACTAGCTACTAGAGTAAAGATAGAGGCTAAACAATCTGCTGAAAAAGCTTATAGAACTGAAGTTTTATTGGAAACTAGTCAAAAGTTACAAATGGCTAAAAATAGGGAAGAAATTTTTAATAAGATACTTATTCAAATAGAAAAGTTATTAGATAAATCAGTAATTTTATATCCTGCTGATAATGAAGTACTTTTAGAACCTATAGTATTTAAAAAAAATAGGACAATCAATATAAAAGACTTTATTACAGAAGATGAACGAGCCGTTGCACAATGGGTGTTTAAAAATAAAAAACATGCTGGAGCAACTACAAATACTTTACCAGGGGCAAAATGTCTTTACATGGCTATAAGAAATCATGAAAAATCTTTTGCTGTAGTAGCAATTCCAATAGATAAAGATGAGACTTTAGATTCTTTTAAAAAGAATTTGTTAATAGCAATTTTAGCTGAAAGTGCTTTATCTTTAGAAAAAGAATATATAAATGAAACTAAAAATGAAATTTATATGAAAGCAGAACAAGAAAAACTAAGGTCTAATTTATTAAGAGCTATTTCACATGATTTACGTACACCTCTTACAAGTATATCTGGGAATGCTGGAATTTTAATGGGAAATTCTAGAATATTAAATGAAGATAGAAAACAGAGGTTGTATACAGATATTTATGATGATTCTATGTGGCTTATTAATTTAGTAGAAAATTTATTGTCTGTAACTCGTATTGAAAATGGTACAATGAATATAAAATTACAACCAGAATTAATAGATGAAGTCATACAAGAAGCACTTCAACATATTAATAGAGAAAGCTCAGACTATAATATTGAAGTTGAAGTAGATGATGAATTATTGATGGCTAAAATGGATTCTAGATTAATTATTCAAGTAATAATTAATATTGTAAATAATGCTGTGAAATATACTCCCAAAGGTTCAAATATTAAAATATTTGGAAAAAAGCAAGGCAAAAGTGTAGTGATTGAAATAAGTGATGATGGATGTGGAATTGAGGATTCAATGAAAGGAAAATTGTTTGATATGTTTTTTACATTAAATAGCGCTAGTGCAGATGGAAGAAGAGGGCTTGGTTTGGGATTATCATTATGTAAGTCAATAATAAATGCTCATGGTGGAGAAGTTTATGTAAGAGACAACGAACCTAAAGGAACTATATTTGGTTTTACATTACAATGTGAGGAGGTTATTTATAGTGAATAAACCACAAATTTTAGTTGTAGAAGATGATAAAGCTGTTAGAAATTTAATTACTATAACATTAGAGACTGAAAACTATAAGTATCATGTAGCTGAAAATGGTGAAGCTGCAATTCGAGAAGCTGTTTCATATGTACCTGACATTGTTATCTTAGATTTAGGGTTACCAGATATGGATGGAATAGAAATTATAAAGAGAATACGTACATGGTCGAATGTTCCAATTATAGTAGTTAGTGCACGTAGTGAAGATAGAGATAAGATTGAAGCACTTGATTGTGGAGCTGATGATTATTTAACTAAACCATTTAGTGTTGAAGAACTGTTAGCAAGATTACGTGTGAGCTTAAGAAGAATTAATTATGTTAATAGTGGACAAGGCGAAAACAGTAATTTATTTATTAATGGAGATTTAAAGATTGATTACGCAGCAAGATGTGTATTTATTAAAGATGAGGAAATTCATTTAACACCTATTGAATATAGATTGATATGTCTTTTAGCTAAAAATGTAGGAAGAGTGCTTACTCATAATTTTATATTAAAAGAGGTATGGGGAAATACTTTACCTAATGATACACCATCATTACGTGTTTTTATGGCAACTTTAAGAAAGAAAATAGAAGAAAAACCTTCAAAACCCAAATATATACAAACTCATATAGGGATAGGATATAGGATGCTAAGAATTACAGAGGATTGAGGATATATATTTAAATAAAAAACATAAATAATGAAATAAGCAGATATGTAATTAAATTAATAGGCTATGTTTTAAATAGATGTTGATATATACAATAATTTAAGTGGCATTGTAATTGGAATTTAACAATACTTATGTTAGTATACTTAAGCCCACCGCTCAGTCCACTTTATTTATAAATAATCAACAAGATATTAAAACATAGCCTATTAGAGAGTTATTTTCTATTAAATATTGCTGTACACCATTCGTTTGTTTGAATTTTATGTTCCATAATATATCCTTTAGCTTCAACTTTATCTTTAACAGAATCAAAACTCCATTCAACTAAGCCTGAAACTAAAAGCTTACCATTTTCTTTTATATGATCATTTATATAATCCATAAACATTTCAGTTTCTTCTCCACCTATATTTATGTATATCCAATGAAAAGTGCCATCTATAACTACTTCATTACTTAAAGCATCACCAACAAAAGTCTCAATATTAGTAATGTTATTTAAAGATGAGTTGAATTCTATTTCTTCATGTACATCTCTAATGTCTAAAGCACATACTCTTTTAGCATTTTTAACACTTGTAGCTAATGAAAGTATTCCAGAACCAGTACCTATATCTAATACATCTAATCCAGTGAAATCTTGTGATAAAATATATCTTAATATATCTTGAGTGGTTTCATGCATTCCAGTTCCAAAAGCACCTTGAGATATAAAATTTATTTTTTGTTTTTCAGGAAAATCTTCTTCCGGAGAAGCTATTACCCAAGTGTCATCTATATGTATAGCAGGAAAATGTGTTTCTTCATAATTATAATTTTCTTCAACCATATTGTCTGGCGTTAATTCAAGAATAGAATTAACTTTGTTTGTAAAGTCATTAAGATCACATTCATCACCATCAAAAGCTACTTTGAAGTCGATAATAACATCATCTTTTTCTATAAATCCATATCCAAATTCATCTGTAGTTATTTCTAGTGGACTTTCGTAAAACACATTAAAAATATCATTGAATTGAAGTTTTTCAATAGAAGTGTCTACATTTTGATGTGGTATTTTGTAAGTAATAATAAACATAAAAAATCTCCTTGTATTTGAATTTGTTGATATCTTTTAAGTTAATATTAATATTAACTTAAAAGATAATTTGTTTTACAAATTTGTATTCTTAGATAAAGTTTAACATTAAGGTATACATGATACAATACGGAAATTTAAAGTGAGAATAGTTTTAAATAATGTAGCTTATGATATAATAAAAATTAATTGAAGTATAGAGAGGGGTCTTATTTTTATGAAGCAAATAGTAGTACTTGATGGAAAAACATTAGGAAATGTAGATTTTTCAAAACTTAACGAATTTGGCAAGGTAACATATTATGATTTAACTTCAAGGAATGAAGTGGAAGAAAGAATAGAAAATGCCAATATAGTATTAACTAATAAAGTTGTATTAAATGAAAATAATTTAAAGAATGCTAAAAATTTAGAGTTGATCTGTGAAATGGCAACTGGATTTAATAATATAGATATAAAGTATGCTAAAGAAAATAATATAGCAGTAACTAATGTAGCTGGATATTCTACAAATACAGTAGCACAACATACTTTTGCTATGGCACTTAATTTATATGATAAGATTTCATATTTTGATAATTATGTTAAGTCTAAAGAATATTCAAGATCTAATATCTTTACCAATGTAGATGAAGTTTATAAAGATATTGATGGTAAGGTATGGGGAATAATTGGACTTGGAGCTATTGGAAAAAGAGTTGCTAAAATTGCAGATGCATTTGGATGTAAAGTGGTTTACTATTCAACTTCAGGAAAGAACTCAAATTCAGAATATGATAAAGTATCTTTTGAAGAGTTATTAGAGAAAGCAGATGTAATATCTATACATGCTCCACTAAATGAAAATACAAAAGGATTAATGAATTATGAAGCATTTAAGAAGATGAAAGAAGACAGCATACTGATTAATATGGGAAGAGGTCCAATAGTAGTGGATGCAGATTTAGCAAAAGCCATTGATGAAAACTTAATAGGTGGTGCAGGCTTAGATGTATTTGAAATAGAGCCAATTCCAGAAAATAATCCATTATTAAATATTAGAAATAAAGAAAAATTAGTTTTAAGTCCTCATATAGCATGGGCAAGTGAAGAGGCTAGAAACAGATTATTTAATGACTTATTAGAAAACATAAGAGTTTATAATAAGGGTGAAATGAAAAATAGAGTAGAGCGTTAATATATGTATAAGCAAAGTGGACTGAGTAATT
>NZ_JAMQIF010000010.1:446353-447473 GCF_023845855.1 Clostridium sp. ZBS2 | reverse complement strand
AAAGTCCAATTACAATGCCAATTTGCCTATTACATATATTAACACATACTTTACAAGGTATTTATTTTATATACAGAGAAAAATTACTTACCTTTATTTTTAGCAACTGAATAAAGAACTACTTCGGTAGCTAAAAATGTTGTAAAAATTGCCATTTCCATAATGTTATTCCTTTTCTATGCAAGGAATTATTTAAGTTTCAATTTATGCATATATTAACACTTGGATATTATAGAACCACATGTTCCATTATAGCTCCTAATACACCGTAATCTTCATTGCTTTCTGCTATGTATTTTGCATGTTGTTTCATGTCTTCTGGAGCATTTTTCATAACAAAGCTAAAGTCAGCTTCATTTAGCATTTCTATATCATTATAGTAATCTCCAAATGCCATTGTTTCTTCTTTTGAGATATTATCAGCTTCCATTATTTTTCTTAAAGCAGTACCTTTGTTTACTGTTTTATTCATTATATCAAGCCAGATTTCACCAGCTACAACCACGTTTAAATCATTTCCGAATAATGGATTTATAACTGGATTTGAATTTTTAATTGCGTGATCTAAATCACATACAGTAACTTTGATTATATCATCTTCAACTTTAGAGATATCTTCAACAACTTCATATTTCACATAATATTTTTGTATTTCTTTTAAGTATTCTTCAGAACAATTTTCTAAATAAGCACATTCTGCTCCGCATAATACTATAGTTGTATTTTCTATTTTTCTAGCTGTTTTTATTATATCTTGTACTAAATCTCTATCTATAACATCTTTAAATATTAATTCATTATTATCATATACTAATGCTCCGTTATCAGTAATATATGATAGTTTATTAGCTATTGGGCCAAAGTTTGTTTGTAATGTAGCATATGGTCTACCGCTAGCTATAACTAATTTAACATCTTTTTCTGTTATTAAATCTAAAACTTCTGTAAAGCTTTCTGGTAAATGTCCCTTTTCATCTAATAAAGTTCCATCCATATCTGTTGCGATTAATTTTATCATAAAGTCCTCCTTAAAGTGCTTGTACTTTTAATTTAGGCTATGTTTTAGCAAAGTGTTGATATATGCATAAGCAAAGTGGGCTGAGTAATTGAACTTAGGAAT
>NZ_JAMQIF010000010.1:423916-446318 GCF_023845855.1 Clostridium sp. ZBS2 | reverse complement strand
TTTACCTATTGCATATATCAACACGCATTTAAAACAGAGCCTTAATTTAATTAGTTACATCATATCATAAATATTAATACCTTTAAAGAAGTTAGATCATAACATAATTTGGTATAAAAATAAAATATTTAACATGTAAATGTTTAAAAAGTTTAATTTATATTTCAATTATGATAGTATGATAATAAATGGATAGAAAAACAATAGATGAAAAGAGGGATTTTGATGAAATATGCATTAGATGTACATACTCATACATTGGTTAGTGGTCATGCGTATTCTACTTTGATGGAGAATGCTAAAGCAGCTTCAGAAAAAGGAATAAAAGTTTTAGGTACAACGGAACATGGAGTAACAATGCCAAATTCTCCTCATATTTGGTATTTTCATAATTATAAAGTACTACCAAGAGAAATGTATGGAGTAACTATGCTTTATGGTGTAGAAGCTAATATAAGCGATTATGAAGGGAATTTAGACATGGATGACTATACACTAGACAAGGTAGATATAGTTATCGGTAGTATTCATCCACAACCAGAAGTATATAAGGTTGGAAGTAAGGAAGAAAATACAAATGCATTTATAAATGCAATAAAAGGTGGAAAAATTGATATAATAGGTCATATTGGAAACCCACAAGTGCCAATAGATTTTGAAAAAGTAGTAAAATGTGCTTTTGAAAATGATGTTTTAGTTGAAATAAATAATAGTTCTTTTACAACATCAAGAGTTGGAAGTAAAAAAAATTGCAAGGAAGTAGCTTTATTATGTAAAAAATATGGTGCTAAATTAGTTTTAAATAGTGATGCACATTTTTGTACTAAAATAGGGGAATTTACAGAAGCAATTGAAATACTGAAAGAAATAGATTTTCCAGAAGAGCTTATAATTAATAGTATTCCAGAAGAATTAATATTAAGACTAAAGAAAAAAGGAAAGTTAAGTGATTTAGAAATATAAATCGAATATATGTTTTAGCAAAATGTTGATATATACAATGCCATTTTGCTTGTTGTATATATCAACATTTTAAATATATTAATTCGTATAATTGGGAAAAAAGGGGGAAGTTTATATGGAAATATTGAGAATTAATGAGAGTGATATAGAAGAATGTGCAAAGATTTTTATAGAAGCATTCAATGAAGAACCATGGAATGATAATTGGACTATAGAAAGTGCATATAGAAGATTGCATGATATATATAAATCTCCTAATTTTATAGGGGTTAAGTATACTGAAAATAATGAAATTTTTGGAGCACTTTTTGGAAATTGCGAAGAGTGGTTTGAAGGAAGACAATTTAATATAAAAGAAGTATTTGTTTCAAAGAGAATTCAAGGAAAAAGCATTGGAAGTAAATTAATTAATAGTGCTGAAAGTAAAGTAAAGAAATTGGGTGTAGATTTTATGTTTTTATCAACTCAAAATAATAATTTAAAGAATTTTTATTTAAAACATGATTTTAAAGAAACTAATTCTTTGTGCATAATGTCAAAAAAAATTCAAAATTAAACTAAAATTTTTTGTAAGATAGGAAAATGTGAAATTGGATATTTTCCTATCTTATTTTATAATTAATTATTAGAAATGGTAAACTTTATTTTGAATCAGAATGATAATGTTCGTATTATTATAAAATAAAAATTAAATAATAAAAAAAATAGCACTAAATATATTAAATGTATATTATATATATTAAAAAGTTAAAAAATACTTGCATTAATTTAAAAATGAATATATAATTAAGTAACAAATTTATAGAACGTTCGGACGAAGGTAGTGGGAGAGTTATTATTATTTATAATAATACACCGAAGAGGGAAATCTTTCAGGTATTAGGACCGCTACTGGACGAGCCTCTGGAGAGACTCATAGTTATATGAGCACCGAAGGAGCAAGGCAAATTTTATTTGCTGAAACTCTCAGGTAAAAGGACAGGGGATAGGATTATTAAACTCATTTTGAGTTAATTCTTATTCTCCTCCATAATCAAAAATTAAGGGGGATTTTTTTATGTTATTATCAAATTTCTTATTATCAACAGCTGGAGTTCAAAGTTTTTTTGAAAAAATAGACAGCATTATCTGGGGACCACCATTACTAATTCTTTTAGTTGGAACAGGTCTATACCTAACTTTTCGTCTTAAATTACTTCAAGTATTCAAATTACCTATGGCTTTAAAATTTGTTTTTGGAAAAGATGAAGAAGCTAAAGATGAAGATGCACAAGGAGATGTATCTAGTTTCGCAGCTTTATGTACAGCTTTATCAGCTACTATAGGAACAGGAAATATAGTTGGAGTTGCTACAGCAATAAAAGCTGGAGGACCTGGAGCATTGCTTTGGATGTGGATAGCAGCATTTTTGGGAATGGCAACAAAGTATGCAGAAGGTTTACTTGCTATAAAATATAGAGAAGTAGATGAAAATGGAGAAATGTGTGGAGGACCAATGTATTATATACAAAATGGTCTTGGATTAAAGTGGCTTGCAAAATTATTTGCATTCTTTGGTGTTGGAGTTGCATTTTTTGGAATTGGAACTTTTGGTCAAGTAAATTCAATAGCAGCAGCAGCAGCTAATTTCAATATACCGTTAATTGTAACAGCAGTAATTGTAACAGCGTTAGTAGCATTAGTAACTTTAGGTGGAATAAAGAGAATATCTAAAGTTTCAGAAACTCTTGTGCCATTTATGGCTGTAGCATATATAATTGGAGCACTATTAGTTCTTGCATTTAATTATACAGCTGTTCCTAGTGCAATAAGATTAATATTTGAAAGTGCTTTTAATACACAAGCTATAGGCGGTGGCGTTTTAGGTATTACAGTTACAATGGCTATAAGAAATGGTATAGCCAGAGGTGTATTCTCTAATGAATCAGGCCTTGGTAGTGCACCAATAGCAGCAGCAGCAGCAAAGACAAATTCACCAGCTAAACAAGGATTAATATCAATGACAGGTACTTTTTTTGATACAATAATTGTTTGTACAATGACAGGTCTTGCAATAGTAATAACAAGTGGATCTACTGGGATATTTGAAGTTGGTGCAACAATAGAAGGGGCTGGTCTTACATCAGCAGCATTTGAAATAGGATTACCAATTGCAATTTTAGGAAAATATATTGTTAACATAGGATTAATATTCTTTGCATTTACAACTATTCTTGGATGGAATTATTATGGTGAAAAATGTATTCAATATTTATTTGGTATTAAATCAATTATGCCATATAGAATAGTTTATATAATATTAGTTGCTATAGGACCATTCTTACCATTGGAACTAATATTTATAATAGCAGATATAGTTAATGGTTGTATGGCGTTCCCTAATTTAATAGCATTAATAGGTCTTAGAAAAGTTGTAATTAAAGAGACTGAAAAATTCTTTGAAGAAATTAAAGCAAAAGATTCAATTGAAGAAGTAGTAGCTTAATATAGTTTTAATGTTTAAAGGAGTTATCTGAAAGATAGCTCCTTTGTTTTATATAAATATTAAATGAGAAAGATATCTAAACTCACCTCTTGAACTCTACCAGAAATTTTTATAGAATACCTTTTCATAAACACACTCCCTTATGTTATAATATGTTATAGTATATTATAACATAAGGTATGTAAACCTTGTGAAAAGGTATATAATAATTATTATAATGCATATAATAATTATGTAGCATAAAAGGAGGGTATCAATATGAGTGAAAAAACTATGGTCTTAATCAAACCAGATGGAGTAAAAAGAAATATAATAGGTAATATTATTAGTTGCTATGAAGCTAATGGCTTAAAAGTCGTTGAAATAAAAATGATGAAAGCAACAAGAGAGATAGCAGAACAACATTATTCACAACATAAGGGAAAAAACTTTTATGAAGAATTAATAGAATTTATAACTGGAAGTCCATTATGTGCTATGATTTTAACTGGAGAAGATGCAATAAATAAGGTTAGAAAAATAAATGGGGCAACAAGTCCTGATGATGCTGAAGAAGGAACTATAAGACATAGATATGCTAGAAGCAAGACTGAAAACTGTGTTCATGCATCAGATAATGCAGAGAGTGCAGAATCAGAATTAAAATTGTGGTTTCCAGAAGTTAATTTAGGTATATAAAAATAAACTAGCATACTAACTAGTTATTTATTTGAACGTGCCTTATAATAAAGAAATCCTTAGATAAAGTAAAATTTATCTAAGGATTTTTTATTATTTAGCTGTTTTGATTTTCATCCAAGCATCATCATATAATTTTAATGAATCACCTAAATCAGTAAAAATTTCACATTTATCTAGAACTTCTTTTGATGGATAAATGCCTTTGTCATCTTTAACAGGATCTTCTAACATATCATAAGCACCTTTATTAGGTGTTGAATATCCTATGTAATCAACATTTTGTTTTGCATTTTCAGGATCGCATAGAAAGTTGATTAATTTTTCAGCATTTTCTTTATTTGGAGCACTTTTGGGAACAACCATACCATCAAACCATTTATTAGCTCCTTCTTCAGGAATAACGTACTCTAATTTAGGATTCTCTGATCTTATATAAGCAGCATCTCCAGACCAAACAGTTGCCATAATAGCCTCTTCACTTATCATTTTATCTTTAACTTCATCTACATAATAAAGTGGTGAAATTGATTGCTTTTGTTTCACTAACTCTTCAGTAGCAGCATTTATTTCATCAGGATTTCTACTGTTTATAGAATATCCAAGTTTCTTTAATCCAATAGCAAGAGTATCTCTCATTGAATCAAACATTATTATTTGTTTATTATTATATTTTTCATTCCATAATATATCCCAACTATTAACAGGTTCTGTAACTAAATCAGGGTTATATATTATTCCTATAGTACCCCACATATAAGGAACAGAGCATTTGTTATTTGGATCATAAGATAAATTTTTATAGCGATCATCTATATACTTATAATTTGGTATGTTATTAAAATCTAATTCTTCAATCATATCTTCTTTTGTCATTTTTTCAATCATATAATCAGAAGGTATTACTAGATCGTAACTACCTGGGCTGCTTTTTAATTTTTGATACATTATTTCGTTTGTATCATAAGTGGAGTATTCAACTTTAATACCAGTTTCATCTTGAAATTTAGCTAATAAATCTTCATCAATATAATCACCACAATTATAAAAATAAACTGTACCATTTTGTCCTACATTTTTATCAGAACATCCAGAAAAAAGACTTATAGTCAATAAACTTGTTAATGCTAAAGCACTGAATATTTTAAATTTTTTCAAATTGTTCACCCCTTGTAAGATTTTGCTTCTTATTTACTATTATTAATAAAGTCAAAACAGTCAAGAACATTAATGTTGAAAGAGCATTAATTTCTGGCTTAATGCCTCTTCTAGCCATAGAATAAATTTCTATAGATAAATTAGTAACTCCAGGACCTGTTGTAAAGAAACTTATAACAAAATCATCTATTGACATTGTAAAGGCCATAAGAAATCCTGAAATTATACCAGGCTTTATTTGAGGTAGTATAACTTTTCTAATAGCATATAGTGGAGTAGCACCTAAATCTTCCGCAGCTTCTACAGTATTTTCAGGTAACTGTTTTAATTTTGGAAGAACTGAAAGAATTACATAAGGAAGATCAAATGTAATATGCGCTAATAACATAGTAATAAATCCAAATTTTAAATTAATAAATATAAACATAGACATAAGTGCAATACCTGTAACTATATCTGGGTTTAAAACAGGTAAATAATTAACATTTAAAATAAGAGACTTTTTTTTGCCTTTAATTTTATGTATACCAATTGCACTTATTGTACCAACTATAGTGGCTATAATTGAGGCTATAACAGCAATTAATAAAGTATAATAAAGTGCAGACATAAGTCTTTCATTACCAAATAATTCCTTATACCATTTAAGTGTAAAGCCAGTCCATCTTCCCATGGTTTTTGATTTATTAAATGAAAATACCATCAAAGTGATGATAGGAGTATATAAGAATAAAAATATAATAACTAAATAGGATTTTTTAATAAAATTCTCTAATCTACTTACCATAATTGTCCACCACCTTCTTTGCTGTCATCATTTTCGAATCTAGAAGTAATACCCATAAATATTAATATAATTATCATCATTAATATTGAAATGGCAGATCCAAAATTCCAATCACCCATGGTTGTAAATTGTTGCTCAATGACGTTTCCAATCAACATATATTGACCTCCACCTAATAATCTTGAGATTACAAAGGTAGAAACAGCAGGCATAAATACCATAGTGACCCCAGAAATTATTCCAGGCATGCTAAGTGGTAACACAACTTTTGTAAAAACTTTAAATCTATTTGCACCTAAATCATGTGCAGCATTTATTAAATCCTGATCCATCTTTATTAATATTGTATAAATAGGAAGAACCATAAATGGTAAGAAGTTATAAATCATTCCTAGTAAAACAGCACCATCATTATAAAGAAAAGAAATAGGTCCTATACCTAGTTTACTAAGCAAAAGATTTATTAAACCTGTTTTTCCTAAGATAGGTACCCAAGCATAAGTTCTTAATAAAAAATTCATCCACATGGGCAAAATAAATAACATTATTAAAAAATTTCTTTTATCTAAATTTATTTTTGAAATTATATATGAAACAGGGTATCCAATAATTAAACAAGCTATAGTTGATTCAAAGGCCAATATTATAGACTGTTTAAATATATATAAGTATTGAGAATTAAATAAATTATTATAATTTTCCAAAGAAAATGAATAACCTGAGTTGTTTTTTGTAGTAAAGCTAAAAAATAAAACTATAATTAAAGGAACAACTATAAATAGTGCACTCCATACAAAATAAGGATATGCTAAAATTGAAGTATTTTTTTTACGCATTGTCATCACTCTTTTTCATAATATGTATATCTTCAGGATGTATGTCTAATCCAATTTCATTATCAACATCTACAGATTTTGTGTTGTGAAGAATGAATGTAAAATCATCTACGTCCACTTGCATTTCATAATGAACTCCTTTGAACATTATAGATTTTACAATACCTTTAAGCATTCCTTTTTCAGCTTCAACTATTTTTATATCTTCAGGTCTTATTACTACATCAATACTTTCTATTTTTTCAAAACCTTTGTCAACGCAGTCAAATCTCTTGTTGCAAAATTCAACTTTAAAATCATCAATCATGATACCGGTTAAGATATTACTTTCACCAATGAAATCTGCAACAAAAGCATTAGCAGGTTCGTTATAAATATCCTCAGGACTGCCCATTTGTTGAATAACACCTTTATTCATAACAATTATAGTATCAGACATAGTTAAGGCCTCTTCTTGATCATGAGTTACGAAGATAAATGTAATACCAACTTCTTGTTGTATTTTCTTTAATTCTATTTGCATTTCTTTTCTCAGTTTTAAATCCAATGCACCTAAAGGTTCATCAAGAAGTAATACTTCAGGTTTGTTAACTAAAGCTCTTGCTATTGCAACTCTTTGTTGTTGTCCACCACTTAATGAAGTAATACTTCTTTTTTCAAATCCTTTTAATGCAACAAGCTCAAGGATCTCTTTAACACTTTTTCTTATTTGATCTTTAGGGAGTTTTTTTAATTTAAGCCCAAAAGCGATATTTTCGTATACATTCATATGAGGAAATAATGCATACTTTTGGAATACGGTATTTACTTGTCTTTTGTAAGGTGGAAGATTAGATATATCTTCATTTTTAAATAAGACTTCTCCAGTATCCGCTGTTTCAAAACCAGCAATTATTTTTAGGGTAGTTGTTTTACCACAACCGCTAGGTCCTAATAATGTTAAAAATTCATTTTTTCTAATAGTCAAAGATAAATTATCTAATATTTTTTGTTCACCGTAAGATTTACTTATGTTATTTAATTTAATTATATTATCGCTCACCAAAAAAGCACCTCTCTCTAAAATTTAAAATGATGGTGGAGTACTTATCCAAATAACTTTTGCTGGTGTTCTACCAGCGTTAGAAATATAATGATTAACCTTTGGTTTAAAGTAAAAGCTTTCATTCTTTTTAACTTTTAGTTTTCTTTTTCCCAAATGTAGATAAATACTTCCAGATAATACATAGCCAAATTCTTCACCGTCATGTGGTTCTTCCTCAATATATTGTCCACCTGGCTCAATAGCAATCATAATTGGTTCCATAGCATTCTTTTGAGCATTAGGGACTAGCCACATTAACGAATATTTTAACTCTTCATCATCTGTTTTAAACATATCATCATTGCTAAATATAACTTGTTCTTCTTTTGTTTCACTAAAAAACTCATTTAAATTCGTTCCTAAAATTTCTAATATGTCCATTAAAGTAGCAATTGAGGGAGAAGTTAAATCATTTTCAAGTTGAGATATAAATCCCTTAGATAACTCACACCTATTTGCCAATTCTTCCTGGGTTAATTGTTTTTCCATTCTTAATACACGAATCTTTTCTCCAATTTGCACAATATACACCTACCGTCGAATATATAATATACTCACTTTTACTAAACCTTAAGTTTAAAATTACTAAACAAACAATGATATTATATAAATTTTAGAGGTAAAAATCAACATTTTTTTAGTAAAAAAAGAAAATATTTATTCTTTTAACCATTTATTTTACTTATTATTAAAGAATGTGTTTAGTATTATGTAAATTTAAGTATACATATACTAAGGTGTAGAAAAAAATTTTTACTTTTTTATATAAAAATTAAAAAATAAAAATTATATAGATGATTTTAACATTTATTTGAATTATAAATATTGATAAAAAGAAGAAAATGTGAGATATTTAAAATAATATAATAAAGAAATTATTAGGTGATTTTATGCAAACAGAATATCAACTGTATAGAAGAAATGGTAAATTAGTATATATAAAGCAACCTGAATATGAAGAATTAGCTTTTACATCAAAATTATGGGATGATGAAGAAACAATGAAGGATATTGGGGGAGTATATAAATTTACGGAAAGTAAGTGGGAGAGTTTTTATAAAAAAATGGTATCTCCAACGGATGGAAGAAATTTTTATTGCCTTATATATACAGTTGAAGATGAACCTATTGGAGAAGTAAGTTTTCATGGATATGACCCTACAACAAAAATAGCTCGATCTAATATAAAAATTCATCATAAATATAGAAATATGGGATTTGGTGAAGAAGCTATGAGATTGATGCTTGAGTATTACTTCTTTGATTTTGCTGGAGAAATGATATTAGATAAAGTAGGAAATGAATATGCACGATCATTTGCAAATAAATTAGGTTTTCAAGAAAGTGGAACTTATCAAAAGGAAACAACATTTAAACTTGCTAAAAGTAATTTTTTTTATTTTAAAGATTTGAATGTAAAAAATGTTTCATTTATTGTATATGAAAATATAAATATAGCAAATTATACTTTAATTTGGGATATATTTAATGAAGTAAATATATTATCAAATAAGAAAATGTTTAATTTTGAAGTAATATCATTAACTGATAGGACTAATTACAGTAATAATTTAAAGTTGGAGTTAAATTCATCAAATTTTAGCATTTCAGATTCAAATATTATAATTTTACCAGATTCAATAAGTATAGAAAATATAATTCAAAATGAAAATATTATAAAAAGTATAGCAGAAGTATATAATCAATGTAATTATATATGCGCTATAGGGAATTCAATAGTAATATTAGAACAAATAAAATCTTTAACGGGTATGTCTATTCCTCATATTGAAAATTTAAATAAGTTAATAAAATCTGAAAATTTAAATAAGATGAAGATAGTTAATAAAAATTTTGTGGATAATGGAAAAGTAATGATTTCATCTAATCTAATGGGGACTATAGAAATGATTTTAGCCATAATATTTAAAGTTGTAGGAAAAGATTTAGTAAAGCAAATAGAGGATAAATTGGGAATCAAGTATATATATTAAAGTAGAAGTTTGATTAAATTTTACTAATATTGTACAATTATAAAAAAGCTTATTATAAAGGATTGATGTAAATGAGCTCTAAAAAAACTAAGATGATTAGTGTAATTGTTTTGGCGATTCTTAGTATAACTGTAATATTTGTAATGCATAAATTTATAGGAAGTGGATCTAAAGATATTAAATCTGCTAAAAGTTTTATAGAGAGATTACATGCAATAAATGCAATTGATGATGATGAGGATTTAAAAAATATAAAATATAAACGAGTAAAAACACTAGGCAATAAGAATAAGTTAATCTATAAAACTATAACAGCTAATTCCTTTGGTATAGATTTAGATAAAAATTATAATGTTATAGGTTTTGCTAATAAAGATATTAAAAAGGATAAATATGAAATATCATATTATGAAGCTAAAGAAAAGTCAAAAAAATATCTAGAGAATATATGCACTGAAGAGTTAACTTTTAGGGGAATAAAAAATGAAAAAGATACAGACAAGCTTCCTTATTATTCTTTTGTATATTTGAAATGTAAAAATGGTTATCCAATATATTCTGATGAAATAATAATATGCATAAATAAGTCTAATGGTTTGTTAGAAAATTACACTAATTCGTCAATTCAAAAAGAATGTAAAGATTTTGTAATAAATATATCGCAAGAAGAAGCAGAAAAAGAAGCATTAAATTTATTTGATAAATTAAATGACAATGGGGAAGTTGTTTATCCAACTGAACTAGCTTATGCTGAAAGAAAAGCAAAATGTGAAAAAAATTTAAGTTCTGAACTTTGTTATGTTGTTACAGTAAAAGGCAAAGATAAAAATGATGCAGAATTTACGAACAAATTTTTTATAACTACAGAATCTAAAGAAGTGATTAATGATATAAAATATGGAACAGAAAATTCAGTAGTGACTGATTAAATAAGAAGTATTCATTTGAAACAAGAGCAAATAAAAAATGTAATGATTAATTAATCATTACATTTTTTTATGTCTATATTCTAATTAAAGCTATTCCCATTCATCAACATTTGTTAATTCAGGTATAGATGAAGCCTTAAATACAGGTTCTTTTATTCCTGCTTTCTTTTGAGCTTTATAATCAGCTAATGCTTTAAATGCAAATTTACTAAGTAAAGTAATTGCAATCAAGTTTATTATAGCCATAAAACCCATAAATGTATCTGCTAAGTTCCAAACTATATTTAAATTAGCTATAGAACCAAAGAATACCATAGAAGCAACTGCTATTCTATAAATAATTAAATATATCTTTTTTTTGTTTAAAAATTCAATATTAGATTCTCCATAGTAGTAGTTACCAACTATAGAGCTAAATGCAAATAATAATATACAGATAGCTACAAATATACTTCCAAAGCCTCCTATTTGATAAGTTAAAGCATTTTGTGTTAATTGAATACCTGTTAACCCACCAGATAAATCTATATCTGAAAGTAATATTATAAAAGCAGTGCAACTACAAATAATTATTGTATCTGTGAAAACTCCAAGAGTTTGAATTAAACCTTGTTTAACTGGATGAGTTACATCAGCAGTTGCAGCGGCATTTGGAGCACTACCCATACCAGCTTCATTAGAGAATAAACCTCTCTTTATTCCAATAAGCATAGTTCCACCTAAAGTTCCTCCGATAGCTTGATTTAAACCAAAAGCATTTTCAATAATTAATGCAAACACTTTAGGGATATGATTGAAATTCTTAAATACTACAAATAATGATACAAATATATAAGCAACTGCCATTATAGGAACAATTATTTCAGATACTTTAGCAACTCTATGAACTCCACCAAAAATAACTACTAAAGTTAAAACAGTCAATATAATTCCTACAGTAATTTGATTCACTCCAAAAGCTTCATTCATAGCTAGAGAAATAGTATTAGATTGAACAGAGTTGAATACTAGTCCAAAAGAGACTGTTATTAATATTGAGAATAAAACGCCCATCCATTTTTTATTTAGACCTTTTTCAATATAATAAGCAGGACCACCTCTAAAGTGACCATTTTTATCTTTAATTTTGTATATTTGAGCTAAAGTAGATTCAACAAAGCTTGAACCAGCTCCTATTAAAGCTATAACCCACATCCAAAATATTGCACCAGGTCCACCTATAGATATAGCGATGGCAATACCAGCTAGATTACCGGTTCCGACTCTTGATGCTGTACTTATACAAAAGGCTTGGAATGATGATACACTTCCTTTTTTTCGTTCCGATGTAACACCATCACCTAATAACCTAAACATTTCTTTTATAAATCTAAATTGAACAAATTTAGTTTTATAAGAAAAGTAAAGACCTAAAATTATTAATAAAGCTATAAGTATATATGTATACAAAAAATCATTGAATTTTACAAGTAAATTATTTAAAATATCCAAATTTATGCCTCCTACATTAGAAAAAAATATGTCGATAAATATAATTTTATATTGTAAAAGTAAAAAATGCAAGAACAAAGAGCAAAAAATGCAAAATTAATATATTGATATTATGGAAAATATTAATTTTAGTAGGGTTTGTAAACGCTGAGATTACATAAAAAATAGAAAATGCAGGGATTGGTTATCGTTTATTCATTTTGCAATAAAAACATTTAAATTTCTATTTATTTTAATAAGAAAAAGCGATACATTAAGAATTTAATGTATCGCTTTTTGAAGTTAATTTGGTTTTAATACAGAATTATTTTGAGCAGTCTCAGGAGGTACAGTAGGATTTTCCTGAGCAGATTCATTATTATTTGGTATTTCTACTTCATTTTCCTCATTTATATTTGGAGGAGAAAGTTCAGGGGTAGGTTGTTGTTCGATATAATTATCTTGTGAATATGGAAGTACGTATATATAATCCCTAGTTAATGGGTTAGGATATTTTTTGCTTACAAAAACTCTTTCTTGAGTTAACAATGTAGGGGTATTAGCACCTGCTAATTTATTATTAAGTCTATTTATACGTCCACTAATATGAGTATTACATGTTTCATGTGGTTCGGTTCCTTCGATAAATAATTCTTCTGTAATTCTATTTCCTCTAGGATCACTGCTACATAAATTTGATGGTAGCTTACCTGAATCTTTACATACAGCAACATGAACAATTCCTTTAGGTTCTTCTAAATCTTTAACTTCAAGTCCTTTATGTGCTTTAGCCATTATTTTTCCCCATAAATTAGCACATACTGTTCCAGATCCTCCGAAGACAGTTTTAGGGTTATCATAGCCAACCCAAACTGATCCAGATAGATAAGGAGAAAGGCCTGCAAACCATAAGTCTTTAGCATCTGTAGTAGTACCAGTCTTACCAGCAACAGGCATATCACCCCATTTAGCGGGAGCGCCACCATAAAAGTTAACAGGTCCTTTCAGTAAGTCATACATTATATATGCTGTTTGTGGTGAAAATACTTGTTTTTCTTTAGGTTTTCCGTCTAATATGGTATTACCTTTGGCATCAATTACCTTTGTATAAAGCAAAGGTTCCACGTACATACCATTATTACCAAAGCTTCCGAATGCAGCAGCTAATTTATAAGTATTACCACCATCTCTATCATTAGGATTATTGTTATATTGACCCAATGCAACAGTAGCTATAGAAGTTTTAGATGCGCTGTTAAATACAAGACCTAAATTTTCTCCATAAGATATTCCTGTTTTTAAACCAATAGTGTCTGCTGTTATAACAGAAGCAGTGTTTTTAGAATACATTATTCCTTCACGCGGAGATATAAGACCTAAGTATTCATCAGGTGAATTTCTAAGGATATTAGGTGGAGCATATGCAGGATATTTTTTTGTTAATTCTGGTGATAATGGAGCATCATCTATTGATGTTGCAGCAGTTATTATCTTTTGATCTATACCAGGCCCGTATACAGTAAGTGGCTTAGTAGTAGAACCTATTGATCTTAAATCATTATATGCTCTATTATTTGATTGAGGAAGTTGTTTACCTCTTCCGCCAACCATAGCAAGAACTTTACCATGTTTATAGTCTGTTATTGTTGCTGAAGCTTGTAATAATGGAACTTTATTTTCATCATAAGCTTCTGAATTTCCAACATTTAAATTACGATAATTGTCTAAAGTTTTTTGTGTAAAATCCTGTAACTTCCTATCCATAGTAGTATAGATTTTCAGACCACCATTAACCATTAACTTAGATACTTCTTCATCTGTATATTTATATTTTTCTTTTAAGTCTCTCTTAACTTGAGACACAGCAGGATAAACAAACCATTCATAATTTAAGCGAAAATCTTTTTTACTTGATTTAAATACTAGTTTGCCATCATTAATGTCTTGAACACCTTGATTATATTCACTTTGTGAAATATAACCTAATTCATTCATTTTAGCTAAAACAGTTAGAGTTCTATTAATATATCTGGATGGATCTTTTTGGCTATTTTCATTATAAGCACTGTAATAACTAGGGGCTTGGGTTATACCTGCTAAGTAAGCACATTCAATTAAACTTAAATCTGATGTACTTTTACTAAAGTATAATAATGAAGCAGCCTCAACACCATATACTTGACCGCCAAGAGGTATTGTATTTAAATATGCAGTAATTATTTGATCTTTACTTAACTGATCCTCAAGATCTAGAGATAAGTAAATTTCTTTTACTTTTCTTTTTACAGATACTTCATTAGTAAGAACTGTGTTTTTGATAAGTTGTTGAGTTATGGTAGAAGCACCATGTAGTCCTTTTTGCCCAGTTAAAATTTTCTTTACATCTGTTAAAGCAGCACCTAATATTCTTTGAACATCTATTCCTCTATGTTTAAAAAAACGTTCATCTTCAATTGATATAAAGGCATTTTTAAGATTATCTGGGATTTTGTCAGAAGTTATTACATATCGTTCTTCATCTGTATGTAAATTATCCATAAATTCTTCGCTGCTATCATATAAACTTGAAGGCTGATTCAATGATAAAACATCTTCAACATTTAATGGAGGGGTAGTTTTTATAATTGCAAGTAAGTATCCTGCACCTATGACAGATAACATTAATATCAAAGTCAAAAAACCAATACCTGTTCTTTTTAAGATAGTAGAGGCGGTTAATTTATTTTTTTTCTTTTTCTTTTTTTTTCTTTTATTATTACTGTTTTTATTAGTACTTTTTTTTGTTTTATTTGGAGTTTTTTCAGTCGACATTCTATCCTCCTAAAATTACGTTAATGATTAAATAATATTCTTTATTATTATAGCATACTTATAATAAGAGTAAACTAATAACTCATTATAAAGGTAGTGAAATGAAATATTATACAAAGCGTAAAAAACGAAAATATATTCCAATTATAGTAATTAGTATAGCCCTTGTTATTATCTTTAATTCAATGGCAGTATTTTTGGATAATAAAGTTATGCCAGCATTGGATAGAGTAGCAGAAATGACTGTAAGATCAAGAATTCTTAACATAATTAATAGTAACAGTATTAAGCTTTTTGCAGATGAATTTAATTATAATGAAATGATAAAAATAGAAAAAGATAATGAAGGAAATATAACTCTTATTCAAGCAGATACTGTAAAATTAAATTATTTAGCATCTAAGTTATCTATACAATGTAATGAAGAATTGCAGAATCTTGAAGATATAAAAATAAAAATACCATTAGGATGGTTTACTGAAAATAGTATTTATTATAATGTAGGACCACAAATAACTATTAGAGTTGAAGATATAGGGAATATAAATGCAAATTATGAATCAGAATTTGAAAGTGCGGGAATTAATCAAACTAGGCATAGAATATATCTTAATGTTGAATCAAAAGTTAGAGTGATTTTACCATTTAAAACTAATGAAGTTGAAATAGCAACTAAAGTACCAGTATCAGATACAATTATAGTAGGAAAAATACCACAAACAGCAATTGATTTTAAACCTGGCAATTAAAAAAGAAGCCTCTACTTTTAAATAAGGCTTCTTTTTTAGATTATAATATTTTAATATATAAAATGGATTATAAATTATTCCCAGTTAAATACATAAGGAATATTTCTATAATGATCTCCATAATTTAATCCATAACCAACTACAAAAAGATCTTCAATTGTAAAGCAGCAGTAGTTAGGTTCAATTTCAACTTTTCTTCTTGATGGTTTATCAAGTAAAACACAAGTTTTAACTGATGCAGCACCTAAACTTTTTACGTGATTGACAACAAAATCCATTGTTATACCAGTATCGATAATATCATCGACAATAAGAACGTCATATCCTTCAATATTATCAGGAATATCATTAATTACTTTAACTTTTCCTGAAGATACTTCATCATGACCGTAGCTTGAAGTAGTCATAAAGCCTATTTTAGCTTTTGTATCTATTGATCTAACTAAATCAGCTGCATATATAAAGCTACCTCTTAATAAAGATAAAACATAAAGGTTTTTATCTTTATAATCTTCAGTGATAACTTTACCTAGTTCTTCTATTCTAGCATCAATTTTTTCTTTAGAAAAAAGTATGTTACGCTTTTTATTATCCATGCAATTCTGCTGTTAAAATCTAAAATCATAATAAAGATTTAACAACAGGTCACCTCCTCTAATATATCTCATTTAAGTTTCTTTAAAGTATTTTAATAGTATAAAATATTAGTAATATTGTCAAGGAGGATGTCTCATTATTTTATTCTTTAGTAAAATATGAAACATAAAATTTAAGGTGGCCCAATACCATCTTAGTTTAACTTTTACTGAAATTGTATGTTTTCAATAGAAGTATGATACAATACACTTATGAATTTATTGAAAATCAAAGGGAGTCAGATAATACAAGAGCACTTACAAGGAAATATTAATAGTATAAAATTATATGAAAGTTCTTAAGATAAGACTAAATTATTATTTATAAAATTAATTTGATGATAACTAGTATATGTGATAAGTTAGAATGATAATGTGGACACTAATTAAGAAGTAAAAAAATATATTAACTAGTTTTTATCATGTTTATTAAAAATTGGGTTGATAAATTAAAGAAGTATAGTAATTTTTAGAACTTTTGTAAGAATTAAATTTGAGGTGATTTACAATGATAGAGGGAAATATTGATGGAATTAGAAATTCTATTTTAAATGAATTAGAAAGAATATATTCAATTAGAACTTCTAAAGATGAAGTATGTAATGTAGAAATTTTAGATATAATTGCTAAGGTATCAGCAAATATTGAAAGAGAAGTAAGCGTAGCAATAAATAGAAAGGGTAATGTTACGTCAGTTGCTATTGGAGATTCAACATCAGTTGAAGTGCCTTTAATAGATATAAGTGAAAAGAGACTATCGGGGGTTAGAGTTATACATACTCATCCTAATGGATATTGTAATCTTTCAGCTTTAGATGTAACTGCACTTTTAAAATTAAAACTAGATGCTATTGTATCAGTTGCTATAACAGAAGAAGGAAAAATAAAAGATTTTTCATTAGGGCTTCTTAGACTTTATAACAATAAGCTAGAATATGATGAAAATATGAATTTATCTTTAGAAGAAATTACATCTGTAAATATATTAGATAAGATTAAGTTTATAGAAAATCTAATAAAAGTTAATGATGTAATAGAAGAAACAGGTGAAAAGGCAATACTTGTAGGTTCTGATACAAAAGAAAGTTTAGAAGAACTAGAGGAACTTACTAAAGCTTGCAATATTCCAGTTTTACAAACGGTATTTCAAAGCAGAAATAAAATTGATCCTTCATTCTTTATAGGAAGAGGAAAGGTATTAGAAATAGCTTCTATTAGACAAATAGAAAGAGCTAATGTAATAATATTTGATGATGAATTAACAGGATCACAAGTTAGAAATTTAGAAGCAGCTTTAGGAGCAAAAGTTATAGATAGAACTACATTAATTCTTGAAATATTTGCAACAAGGGCTAAGAGCAAAGAAGCTAAGATTCAAGTTGAACTTGCACAACTTAAATATAGATTAAGTAGATTACAAGGCTTAGGTACAATACTTTCAAGAACTGGAGGAGGTATTGGAACTAGAGGGCCTGGGGAAAAGAAATTAGAAACAGATAGAAGACACATAATGGAAACTATCTATGATTTAAGAAAAGAACTAAAAAGAATAAAGAAGACGAGAGAAGTACAAAGAGAAAAAAGAAATAAAGAAAGTATTCCTAAGGTATCACTTGCAGGTTATACTAATGCAGGAAAATCAACTTTAAGAAATGTTCTTTGTGATTTATCAGCAAGAAAAGATACTGTAGGAAAAGAAAAAGTATTTGAAGCAGATATGCTGTTCGCAACACTAGATACTACAACAAGAGCTTTAACATTAAAAAATAAGGGGTTAATTACATTAACAGATACAGTTGGGTTTGTTAGAAAATTACCACATGATTTAGTTGAAGCATTTAAGTCAACATTAGAAGAAGTAATATTTTCTGATATCTTATGTCATGTAGTTGATGTATCATCAGAAACTGCAATAGAACAGTATAAAGCAGTAAATGAAGTATTAACAGAATTAGAGGCAATTGATAAAGAAACAATATTAGTTTTAAACAAGATAGATAAAGCAACTGAAGAACAAATAAGTGATTTTATTAAATTTATAGAAAATGATGAAATTAACAAGGAACAAGTAATTATAAGAATATCAGCTAAACAAGGAATAAATTTAGAAGAGTTTTTAGCATTAATAGAAGAAAAACTTCCATATAATTATAAAAAAGCAGAGTTCTTAATCCCATATGATAAAAGTAATATACAATCATTTTTACACAGAAATGGCAGAGTTTTAGAAGAAGAATATAGAGAAGATGGAACATTTATGATTGTTGAAGTTGATGATGAAGTATACAACAAAACTAAAGAATATGTATTAAATGTACTAAGCTAATAAATAATTTATAAAATTTAAGAAATAATTTATTAAAAAATTCTTAGATAAAATAGAATGGAATCTAAAAATAGATATAAAAAATAATAGGTCTATTTTAAAGTGTTTTATACAAAGATTCCATTTTAAAACTAAGAATTTTTTATTTTTTAAGAAACTATAAAATACAACAATTCTTTAAATGATTATTTAATTAAGTTATAATAGTTAGATGGGGAAAGGGAGCGATATAATGTTAAAATCAATATTAGAATATCAAAAATCATTTCAAAAGTTAATAAATGATTTAAAAGTTAATAGAAAAGTTTTAGCTATATTTGCTTTTGGAAGTATAATAAGTGGAGATCTCTGGGATGAATCTGATATAGATTTATTTGTTTTATATAAAGATAATTTCGATGAAATTAGGGATGTATATTCGGAAATATTAGGAATAGATGTTCATATGAAATTATTAAGCAAAGAGAGCTTTTTAAATTTATATAAAAGTGATGGAAAAAAAGGCTTTGCAAGAAATATATTATTATCTTCTAAAATTGTATTTTCAAGAGATGAAGAAATTACATTAACTTTTGATGAGGCAAAATATAGTTTAGATAAACATATTGAAAAATGGAATTTAGTTTATTTAGGTAAGCTTATAAAGGATCTTAGAGTGACTAAAAAATATTTACATAATGGTAGCGTATTTACTTCATATGAAATTTTGATAAGAGCTCTAGATAGCTTTTCAAAATTATATTTAAATTTAAATGGGTATACAGTAAGCAAAGATGCTGTTAGAATGGCAACAAATTTAAATGATAATTTTAATAATATTATAAATGATTTATTTTATAAGCCAATGTCAAAAGAAAATATAGAAAATACATTAATGTACATTGAAAGATTTTTAGAGCTGAACATAGTTGCATCAACTAAAGCTCTAATAGAATTTCTAAATGAAAAAAGAACTTTTTTAAGTTCATATGAAATAAAAAATGATGTGAGATTTAAAGAGTTTGATATAAAAATAGAAGATATATTAAAAGAGCTTTTAAAAAGAAATTTAGTGAAAAAAGATATAAGAAAATTAGATATAGAAGATAATAAAAAGTTAATCAATGAAAATGTATATTCATGCAAAGATTATAATTTTTAGGTTATAGAGGGTTTAAATAATGGGTGAATATATTAAATTATATAAAGAAATAGAGTTTGAAGAAGAGATACCTAAGTATATACAAATATCTAATTTTACAAAAGGTTTAATAGAGAAGAAAATAATAAAGGATAAAGCAAAATTGCCTACAATAAGAGAGCTGTCTAAAGTTTTAGGCGTTAATTCAGTTACCATTGTTAATGCATATAAAAGATTAAAAGCTGAAGGATATGCGTATCAAAAAGTCGGTAGTGGAACATATGCAAAAGTAAAAGAATTACCTAATATATTTAGAAGAGAATATTCAAATACATTAAAAAAATTAAGAATAGATGAATTACCTAATATAGTTGATTTTACAGGTGAAACCAATACAGAAGTGTTATTTCCAATAGAAGATTTGAAGGAAATTATAGATAAGGTTTTAGATAGAGATGGTGCAAATGCACTTATATCTAATAATTCATATGGTTATAAGAATCTAATATCAACAATAAATAATGTTTTTTGGAATGATCAATTAAATGAAGAAGATATACTTGTTGTATCTGGTGCTCAACAAGGTATAGATATAGTTTCAAAAGGAATTTTAAATATAAATGATAATGTAGTAGTAGAAAAACCTACTTATGGAGGTGCATTATCTGTATTTAAGTGGAAAAAAGCTAATATTTTTGAAGTACCAATAAAAGAAGATGGAATAGATTTAGATAAGTTTGAAAAAATACTTCAAAAAAATAATATAAGATGTTTTTATACTATGAGCTATTTTCAAAATCCAACAGGAGTTAGTTACAGTCTAGAAAAGAAAAAAAGAATTTTAGAATTAGCAGAAATATATGATTTTTATATAATAGAAGATGACTATTTATCAGAACTTATATATGAAAAATCAATAGAATACATTCCTTTTAAATGGCTAGACAGAAATGAAAGAGTTATCTATATAAAAAGTTTTTCTAAAATATTTTTACCAGGAATAAGACTTGGGTATTTAGTTGCACCTGAAATTTTTAGAGAAAGTCTTCAAAATTCGAAATTTAATACAGACATAACTACTTCAAGTTTGATGCAAAGAGCTTTAGATTTATATATATACGAAAGTAAGTGGAAAGAAAACATTAAAGCTTTGAATATTGAATACAGTAAAAGATATAAGATAATGCAAAAAATATTAGACAATGATTTTAAAGATTTGGTAAGTTATATTGATCCTAAAGGAGGATTGAATTTTTATCTAACATTAAAGGATAGTAAAATAAATTCTAAAGAATTATTTTTAAGATTAAGAAAAAAAGGAGTATATATAACTCCAGGAATAATGTTTTTTACATCTCATAATGATGGGAAAAATACATTTAGAATAGGATTTTATCAAACTGATGAAAGTAAAATTATAAAGGGACTCAATATCTTAAGAGAGGAGTTAATTGAATGCCATATATAACTATAAGAAATTTTGGTGAAGACAGATTTGAAGAAAAGAAATCTGAATTTATAGGATATGCAAAACGTGTGGAAAGCGAAGAAGAAGCTAAAGCCTTTGTTAGTGAAATAAAAAATATGCATAAACAAGCAAGACATAACTGCTGGGCATATGTTATAGGTGAAAATATGAATATTCAAAGATATTCTGATGATGGTGAACCTCAGGGGACAGCAGGAATACCTATATTAGAAGTTGTGAAAAAGAGCGGTATAACTGATTGTGCTGTAGTAGTAACAAGATATTTTGGTGGAGTTTTGCTTGGAACAGGGGGACTTACTAGGGCTTATACTAAAGGTGCAAGTATATCAATAAAATGTGCAGGAATTGTTGAAAAAGTTGTTGGGTTAAAATTAAGTTTAGAAATGGATTATGATTTATTTGGAAAAGTTCAATATATATGTGCACAAAATTTATGGCATATAGAAGATACTGAATATACAGATAAAGTTATTGTTCATATATTAGCTGAAAAAGATATTATAGAAAATATGGAAAAAGAAATGATTGAATGTAGCAGTGGGAAAATAATAATATCTAAGAGCGATGAAGAAATATATTTTAAAGAAGAAAATAGATTATATAAGTGTATTTAGTTTACATATTATAGCAATTACTTGAATAGCAATCGTTGTTATGATATAATTTTTGGTGATTTTTATATTAAAGTATATATTAAAATAATGGTGAATTAATTATATTATTGTAATTGAAAATCTATATTAATATTATTTTTTTATTTAGATTTAGTAATGCAATTTATATATTTAAATTAGGCTCTGTTTTAAGTGTGTGTTGATATATGCAATAGGTAAAGTGGCATTGTAATTGGAATTTGAGAATTCTCAATGAGTATTGTCACATTTACTG
>NZ_JAMQIF010000010.1:319757-423900 GCF_023845855.1 Clostridium sp. ZBS2 | reverse complement strand
GCATTCCTAAGTTCAATTACTTCGCTCACTTTTCTTATGCATATATCAACACTCTGCTAAAACATAGCCTTAAATTAAAGTAAGGAGGAAAACAATATGTCAGGACACTCAAAGTGGCATAATATTCAAGCTAAGAAGGGCAAAACAGATGCAAAAAGAGGTAAAATTTTTACCAAAATAGGTAAAGAATTAATGGTAGCTGTTAAAAATGGTGGACCTAGTCCAGAAATAAACAATAGATTAAGAGATGTTATTGCAAAAGCAAAAGCTGCTAATATGCCTAATGATACTATAACAAGATCAATTAAAAAAGCATCAGGTGAGTTAGGAGAAGTTAATTTTGAAAATATAGTTTATGAAGGTTATGGCCCTAGTGGAGTAGCTGTAATTGTTGAAACACTTACTGATAATAAAAATAGATCAGCTGGTAATGTAAGAAGCGCTTTCACAAAAGGTGGCGGAAACATGGGTACATTAGGATGTGTAGGATTCATGTTCCAAGAAAAAGGCGAACTTGTAATTGAAAGAGCTGATAAAGACGAAGACGAAATGATGATGCTTGCATTAGATGCTGGAGCAGAAGATTTCAACGCTGATGAAGAAGAAGTATTTGTAGTTACAACAACTCCAGAAGATTTTGGAACAGTAAGAGAAGCATTAGAAGCAGCTGGAATTGAGTTCTTAGAAGCTGATGTTAAAATGATTCCAGATACATACACAGCAATTAATGAAGATGATGCTAAGAAGTTCCAAAAGATGTTAGACTTACTTGATGATGATGATGATGTTCAAGAAGTTTACCACAATGCTGAGTTCCCAGAAGGATGGGAAGAATAAAAAGCTAAGTAACATTACATTGAAATAAGAACACCTTTAATATCAATGAGAATTCACATTGATATTAAAGGTGCTTTTTTGCATAAAATTAAGGCTATGTTTTAAATTAAAAAGTAACTTGCTAATGGGGATGGCAAGTTACTCTGAAAATTGAAAGTTATGATTATAAAAGGGGTATTTAATTAGTAATTTCTTTATATTGATTATTATATAGATCAATTGTTACAACATAATGTCAATTTTGTGTAAAAAATAATACTTTTAATTTTAATCTAAAAGCTTAATAGTTCTGATATATATTATAGTGAATTGGTCGATTATTCTAATATTTATATAGGATAGGATAATTTTGAATCTTATGCTTATAATATTAATGACAATCTAGATTCTTAAATTATTATGAAATAAATAGGGTTGCAAAGATTATATGCGATCATATATAAACAAATAATAAATATGATTTCTGAGAAATAAGAAAATAATAGATACTTGTTGAAATAATGTTGATATTTTAGAATAAAATATCAACTATTTACTAAATCTTCTACTAAATTTTTAGCTACTACCATGTTACTACAATCAATTTTATCAGGTCTTGTAAGTAATGACGCACTTTTAAGATATATGCATCCATCTATTATTTTACTAGAATCAACTTCTTGAGTTGGATCTTCTTCATAAATTTCTTCTAAGTTTTCATATTTTGTTAATACTACAATTCGTCTACAAGCATCATCATATTGATCAAATATATTGAAAAAGCTATTGTATGTATCAAAAGATTTTACTGATGTAACTACTTTTAAATATAAATTATATTCTTTAGCAGCATCTAATGCATTAATATAATCTTTATTCATATAAATTTACCCCCTTTTTATTATTTATATTTTTATAAACACATAATATATTATATCATATAGTGTTGATATAATATTATAAACACTATATGAATTATAAATAAAAAATAATTATATGCTGCACCATTATTCTTGCATTGCATTTGGAAAGGGTGCATGACTAAAAAAAATCGACGGCTCTAAAGTCACCTTGACGATTTTGTTCTTGACAAGATTTGCAGGATGAAGAAGTTTACATGATTAATTAACAATTAAAATAATAAATTATTTTTGAAAATCTTGAACTTATTACAAGTTATTAAAAAAAAAGTGGGAAAAAATTTAAAAAACAGTAGTAATTAAAATTAAAATATAGTAAAATGTACAAGATAAAAGATTAAGAATAGCTAAACTAAAAGTTAAGTATTTGTAAGAATTTCTAAAAAACATGCAGATTATAGAATAATTTTGTAGCATTTTTACATATGCTTACTGAAAAAATAAGTATATATTAATTAAACAATAAAGTGTTATTTTTATAGAGAAAGGTTGTGATGTTAGGGTTGGAAAACAAGCTGAAATTATACGGCTTTAACAACCTCACAAAAACACTTAGCTTTAACATCTATGATGTATGCTATGCAAAAAGTGAGCGAGAGCAAAAGGACTATATTGCTTATATTGATGAGCAATACAATTCAGAAAGACTTACAAATATTTTGTGTGATGTAACTGATATGATAGGTGCTCATGTACTTAATATTTCAAAACAAGATTATGATCCTCAAGGAGCAAGTGTAACAATATTAATATCAGAAGAAACACTTGCAGTAAAGGAAATAGATAAATCATGTAATCTTGGACAAATTGATATTTTAAAGACTAGAGATACTGTTGTAGGTCATTTAGATAAAAGTCATGTAACAGTACATACTTATCCAGAATATCACCCAGATAATTCAATTGCTACTTTTCGTGTAGATATTGATGTATCTACTTGTGGAGAAGTTTCTCCATTAAATGCATTAAATTATCTTATTGGAAGCTTTGATTCAGATATTATAACAATTGATTATCGTGTTAGAGGTTTTACTCGAGATGTTGATGGAAAAAAGCTATTTATAGATCATAAGATAACATCAATACAAGATTATATTGATGAAAGCACTTTAAATAAATATGATGCGATGGATATAAATGTATATCAATCAAACATATTTCATACAAAAATGTTAATTAAAGAAATTGAACTTCAAAATTATCTTTTTAATAGGGATGTTTATGAAATCAAGCCAAAACAAAGGCTTGAAATTGAAAACAATTTGCGTAAAGAG
Source organism: Clostridium sp. ZBS2 (assembly GCF_023845855.1). Taxonomy (NCBI): domain Bacteria; kingdom Bacillati; phylum Bacillota; class Clostridia; order Eubacteriales; family Clostridiaceae; genus Clostridium; species Clostridium sp. ZBS2. The sequence goes on along the minus strand of NZ_JAMQIF010000010.1, from coordinate 420,890 downwards.
ATGATAGAGATTTTCAGTGGAACTAATATATATTAATGAGGGGGATTGGAAAATGAAAGATAAGGAATCTCACTCAAAGTCTCCTATTTATGAAGCTTTGATGAAGTATAAAAAAGCAAGAGTTGTACCTTTTGATGTACCAGGACATAAGCAAGGACGAGGAAATCCTATGTTAAAAGAATTTTTAGGCGAACAGTGTCTTTCTGTTGATGTAAATTCAATGAAACCATTGGATAATCTTTGTCATCCAGTATCAGTTATAAAAGAGGCAGAGAAACTTGCAGCTGATGCTTTTGGCGCCAAACATGCTTTTTTTATGGTGAATGGAACTACATCAGCAGTACAAGCAATGGTTATGAGTGTTTGTAAGAGAGGCGAAAAGGTTATAATGCCTCGTAATGTTCATAGAAGTGCTATAAATTCTTTGGTAATTAGTGGTGCTATACCTGTTTATATAAATCCAGGTGTTAATAAAAAATTAGGCATACCTCTTGGGATGTCTGTTGAAGATGTAAAAAGAGCAATTAAAGAAAATCCAGATGCAAAGGCTGTACTTGTAAATAATCCAACTTACTATGGTATTTGTTCTAATTTAAGAGAGATTACTAAATTAGCTCATGAACATGGAATGTATGTTTTAGTAGATGAAGCACATGGAACTCATTTTTATTTTGGAGAAGATATGCCTGTATCAGCAATAGATGCTGGGGCAGATATGGCTGCTGTTAGTATGCATAAGACGGGTGGTTCATTAACACAAAGTTCATTTTTACTTTTAAATTGTGATTTACGTATTGGATATGTAAGACAAATAATTAATTTAACTCAAACAACAAGTGGTTCGTATCTTTTAATGTCATCTTTAGATTTAGCAAGAAGAGATCTTGTGCTTAATGGAAAAGAAATTTTTAATAAGGTAAAAAATATTGCTCAGTATGCTAGAGATGAAATAAACAAAATAGATGGATATTATGCTTTTTCAGAAGAACTTATAGATAATGATACTGTTTTTGATTTTGATAGAACTAAGTTATCTATATTTACTAGGGATATAGGACTTGCTGGTATAGAAGTATACGATATTTTAAGAGATGAATATGGAATACAAATAGAGTTTGGAGATATTGCCAATATACTTGCCATTATATCTGTTGGAGATGGAGCTTTAACCATAGAAAGACTAATCTCAGCATTATCAGAAATCAAGAGGTTACATTCGAAAGATAAAGCAGGTATGTTTGACCATGAATATATAAATCCAGAAGTTATACTTACGCCTCAAGAAGCATTTTATTCTTCAAAAAATTCTATACCTATGAATGAAAGTGTTGGTAAAGTATGCGCTGAATTTGTGATGTGTTATCCACCAGGAATTCCTATTCTTGCGCCAGGTGAAAAAATAACTAAAGAAATTTTAGACTATATAAATTATGCAAAAGAAAAGGGATGTTTTTTAACCGGAACAGAAGATTCAAAAATTGAAAAGATTAATGTAGTGGAGGCAGAATAAATGGAATTATGGTATACAGAAAAGCATACAGAAGATGTAAAATTTTCAATTAGAGTTGATAGAGAATTATATAGTGAACAAAGTGATTTTCAAAGAATTGATATTTTAGAATCAAGGGAATTTGGAAGAATTTTTACATTAGATGGCTTAATGATGGTAACTGAAAAGGATGAATTCATATATCATGATATGATAGTTCATGTTCCTATGGCAACTAATCCTAATATAAAAAATGTTTTGGTTATCGGTGCAGGTGATGGAGGAACTATAAGAGAGCTTACAAGATATAAAACCATAGAAAAAATAGATATGGTTGAAATAGATGAAAGAGTTGTTGAGGTATGTAAAAAGTATTTACCTAAAACAGCATGCAAGCTTGATGAAGAGAGAGTTAATATTGTGTACGAAGATGGTTTAAGATTTGTTCGTAATAAAGAAAATGAATATGATTTGATAATAGTAGATTCAACTGATCCATTTGGACCAGGAGAAGGACTATTTACTAAAGAATTTTATGGGAATTGTTATAAAGCATTAGGTAAAGATGGAATATTAGTTAATCAACATGAAAGTCCATATTATGAATATTATGCAAAATCAATGAAAGATGCCCATGAAAAAATACAAGGATTATTTAAAGTAAACAAAGTTTATCAAGCGCATATCCCAACTTACCCATCAGGACATTGGTTATTTGGATTTGCTTCTAAAAAATATGATCCAATTGAAGATCTTGATGCAGAGTTATGGAATAAATTAGGAATAAAAACAAAATATTATAATACAGATCTTCATGTGGGATGTTTTGCGTTACCTACTTATGTAAAGGAACTACTTAATGAATATAATGAAGATAAGGAATAGAAAAAAATAAAAAGAGAAAACTATATTTACATGAATGAATTGGAGGAATTAAAAATGGGAAGAGCTTTAATTATTGGCGCTGGAGGAGTTGCTAGTGTAGCAATTCATAAGTGTTGTCAAAATTCAGATGTTTTTGAAGAAATATGTATTGCAAGTAGAACATTATCAAAATGTGATGCATTAAAAACTAAATTAGAGGGTGGAAAGACTAAGATACAAACAGCAAAGGTTGATGCTGATAATGTAGATGAACTTATCTCTCTTATAGAAAAGTTTAAACCAGATGTTGTAATAAATCTTGCACTTCCATATCAAGATTTAACTATTATGGATGCATGTTTAGCAACAAAAACTCATTATGTAGATACAGCTAATTATGAGCCACTTGATACAGCTAAATTTGAATATAAATGGCAATGGGCGTATAAAAAGAAATTTGAAGAAGCAGGAATAATAGCTTTACTTGGTAGTGGCTTTGATCCAGGAGTTACAGGCGTATTCAGTGCTTATGCTCAAAAACACTATTTTGATGAAATAAACTATATTGATATTTTAGATGCTAATGCAGGAGATCATGGGTACCCTTTTGCAACTAATTTTAATCCGGAAATTAATATTAGAGAAATTACAGCTAATGGAAGCTATTGGGAAAATGGTAATTGGGTAGAAACAGAACCTCTTGAATTAAAAGAAGTTTATAATTTTCCAGAAATAGGACCAAAGGATATGTATTTATTACACCATGAAGAATTAGAATCTTTAGCTATTAATATTAAAGGAATAAAGAAAATTAGATTTTGGATGACTTTCTCAGAAAAATATATAACTCATTTAAAAGTACTTGAAAATGTTGGTATGACATCTATTGAACCAATTGAATTTGAAGGACAAAAAATAGTTCCATTACAATTTTTAAAAGCTGTTTTACCAGATCCAGCATCATTAGGTCCAAGAACTAAAGGAAAAACTAATATAGGATGTATATTCCAAGGCGTTAAGGATGGAGTAGAAAAAACTTACTATATATATAATGTATGTGATCATGAAGAATGTTATAAGGAAGTTGGATCGCAAGCTATTTCTTATACAACAGGAGTTCCAGCTATGATTGGCGCAAGTATGATATTAAGAGGGTTATGGAATAAACCAGGTGTTCACAATATAGAAGAATTTAATCCAGATCCATTTATGGAGGAATTAAATAAATGGGGATTACCATGGCAAGAAGATTTTAATCCAACTTTAATTAAGTAAGTTATGTTTTAGTAGAGTTTTGATATATTTAAACTTTAGTAATCTTAATTAAGAACAATATAGTTTGTATAGATATACATTTTAAGAATGATGAAGAGATAAATTTTCTTCATCATTCTTAATATAAAAAACAAAATAATATTTGGTTAATTTAATATTATTAAATTCAACTACTTAATCCATCAAAATTTTACTAAAACATAGCGTAAATTTAAAATTAGGAGGGATATATTTTATGAATGATATAGATTTAAATAAATTGCCATCACCATGTTATTTGATTGATGAAAGACTTTTAAAAAAGAATTTAGAAAAACTAGATTATGTTCAAAAGGAGACAGGTGCTAATATTATTCTTGCAACAAAAGCCTTTTCTATGTATTCTACATTCCCTTTAATAGGTAAATACTTAAAAGGGGTTACTTCAAGTTCGCTTTTTGAAGCTAGACTTGGATATGAGGAGATGGGAAGACAAGTACATATATTTTCTCCAGCATACAGAGAAGATGAATTTGATGAAATAATGAAGTATTGTGATCATATAGTATTTAATTCTTTCAATCAATGGAGACTTTATAAGGATAAAGTAAAAAAATATAAGGATAAGAGAATAGAATGTGGAATTCGTATAAATCCAGAGTATTCAGAGATAGAAACAGATATATATAATCCTTGTTTTGAAAATTCCAGAATGGGAGTTACTTTAGAAAATTTTGAACCAGAAGAACTTGAAGGAATAGATGGATTACATTTTCATACTATGTGTGAACAAAATTCAGATACTTTAGCTCGTACCATTAAAGTTGTTGATGAAAAATTCGGTAAGTACATTAAAAATATGAAATGGTTGAATTTTGGTGGTGGACACCATATAACAAGAGAAGATTATGATATTGAGACTCTAATAGAAACAATTTTATATATGAAAAATAAATATGAAATTGATATTTATTTAGAACCTGGTGAAGCAGTAGCTTTAAACAGTGGATTTCTAGTATGTACTATTTTAGATGTAATAAAAAACGGAATGAATATTGCAATAGTAGATACATCAGCAGCTTGCCATATGCCAGATGTACTTGAAATGCCATATAGACCTCATATTATAAATTCAGGTATGCCAAATCAGTATGAACATACATATAGGTTAGGTGCTCCAACTTGTCTTGCAGGAGATATAATAGGAGATTATTCTTTTAAAAAGCCCTTGAAAGTAGGGGATAAGCTAGTGTTTTGTGATATGGCTATTTATTCAATGGTTAAAAATAATACTTTTAATGGAATAAACTTACCTTCAATAGTTAAATATAGTGAAGAAAAAGGAATAGAAGTTATAAAAAAATTTGGATATGAAGATTTTAAATCACGATTATAAAAAAATTAAATTACATTTTATGCTAGAAAGGATTTAGAGAATTATGAATAAGAATGTAGAGACTTTTATAGGATGTGACAATAATTACGATGAATCAAAAATAGTTATTTTTGGAGCACCATTTGATTCAACAACATCATTTAGACCAGGAACAAGATTTGCTAGTAAAGCAATGAGAAGTGAGTCTTTTGGAATTGAAACTTATAGTACATATCAAGATAAGGATTTAGAAGATATATGTGTTTTTGATGGAGGAGATTTAGAACTTAGTTTTGGAAATCCAGAAAATGCATTAAATGATATTGAAAAATTTACATCTAAAATAGTTAATGACAATAAAATACCATGCATGATTGGTGGGGAACATTTAGTAACCTTAGGTGCATTTAAAGCTATAAACAAAAAATATCCTGATGTCCATGTTATACATTTTGATGCTCATGCAGACTTAAGAAATGATTATCTAGGACAAAAATTATCTCATGCAACAGTTATGCATAGAGTGTGGGATATAGTTGGAGATAATAAAATATTTCAATTTGGAATAAGATCAGGAGAAAAACAAGAAATTTATTGGGGAAGAGATCATGTTTTTACGAATAAATTTAATTTTAATCAACTTGCAGAGATTGTTGATAAATTAAAAGGAAAGCCAGTCTATTTTACATTAGATTTAGATGTATTAGATCCATCAGTATTTCCGGGAACAGGAACTCCAGAAGCTGGTGGGGTTACTTTTATGGATTTGTTAAAAGCAATATTAAAGATAAGTAAGTTAAATATTGTAGGAATGGATATAAATGAACTTTGTCCTATATATGATAAAAGTGGAAGTTCAACAGCATTAGCTTGCAAAGTATTAAGAGAATTGTTACTTAGTATATATTAACAAATTTTTAATTTATAGTAACTTAAAATGAAAAAGTGTAGAATAATGAATTTTATTTCGTTAATCTGCACTTTTTTGCTTATGTTTTATATAAAACTTAATGCTTAATTATTATTAAGCTCGTCCTAATTTATTAGCTGTTAAAATAGCAGCATATACATCATAAGGGGTAACTTCAAATGGCATATTGTGAATAGTTTCACCTTCAGCACAGCAAGCTTCGGCAACTCTCATTATATCATCTTTATCAATATTTTTAATTCCCATCTCAGATAAATTAGTTGGAAGACCAAGTGATTTACAGAAGTTTATAACTTCTCTAATTTCTTCAATAGGAGCATTTTCTAATACTAATTGTGTTATTGTACCAAAGGCAACTTTTTCACCATGGTATAAATCATGACATTCTTTTAAAATTGTAAACCCATTATGGATTGCATGTGCAGCAGATAAACCACCACTTTCGAAACCTAAACCACTTAATAATGTGTTTGCCTCTACAATATTTTCAACTGATTTAGTAACAACATTGTTACTAACAGCAAGCTTAGCTTTATATCCTTCTGATAATAATGTTTTGTAACATGAATAAGCAAGAGTTTCAGCAGCAAGAGTTATATGTCCTCCACATAAATTTAAACTATTGGCTCTTTTGCAAGCTCTCACCTCAAAATAAGTTGCTAGTGCATCTCCCATGCCAGAAATTAACAATCTTGAAGGAGCATTAACTATAATTTTTGTATCTACTAATACAACGTCAGGATTTTTCTTTAATAGTAAGTATTTATCAAAAATACCGTTATCTTTATAAATAACAGACAATGCACTACAAGGAGCATCTGTAGAAGCAATAGTTGGAGCTATTACTACAGGAACATCTTCATAATATGCTACAGCTTTAGCAGTGTCTAAAATTTTACCTCCACCTATTCCTATAACAACATTACAATTATTTTCTTTAAATGATTTTTGTAATCTCATTATTTCAGTTTCTGAGCATTCTCCATTAAATATTTCAAATGTTAAATTTTCATCGCTATTAGAAAAACTATTCTTTATAGTATTAGATACCCTCTTCATTCCAGAGGTACTAATGATTACAAAAAAGTTATCTCCTAAATTATTAGTGTGTGTTGCTATATTTTCAAGTTCGCCATTTCCTTGAACATATTTACCTGGTGAAATGATAATATTTGCCATGATTATCCCTCCTAAAATATATAAAATAATATAACTCTAGTATAGCATATATAATTCAGAATATGGTTTATGTTACAAATTTTAATAATTTAAAAAGTATTGTGTATATACTTTCAACTTATTTCTTTTTAGTTTAGTGCGTTTTTTGTGATTATTTATAGAAAGTTATATAATAAATTTAGTATAATATCATTATTAAAACGATTGAAAAGGTGAATAAAATTAATGAGAAAATTTAAAAGAGTATATATAGAAATAACTAATATTTGCAATTTAGAATGCAATTTTTGCCCCAAGACAAGTAGAAAATTAAAATTTATGGATGAGGAATCTTTTGAACATGTTTTAAAATCTGTAAAACCATATAGTGATTATGTTTATTTTCATTTAATGGGTGAGCCATTTTTAAATTCTAATCTTGAAAAGTTTTTAGATTTAAGTAATAAGTATAAAATAAAAGCTAATATTACTACAAATGGAACATTAATAAATGATGTGAAGGATATATTGATTAAATCACCAGCATTAAGACAAGTAAATATTTCACTTCATAGTTTTGAAGCTAATAATAAGGAAATAAAATTTGAAGAATATATAGAAAATATAGTAAGTTTTTGTGAAGAAGCTACAGAAAAAAGTAATATAATTTGTTCATTAAGATTGTGGAATTTAGATACAAGATATAAAGCAAGTAATGATATGAATATAGACATATATAGTGTTCTTGAAGAAATATTTAAATTAGACTATAACTTAAAAGATATATTAAGGGAAAAAAATAGTGTTAAACTTTCTAAAAATGTATATTTAAGCATGGGGGAAAAATTTAAATGGCCATCAATTAATAGTGAAGAGTTAGGAGAAAGAGCTTTTTGCTATGGATTAAGAGATCAAATAGGGATATTAGTAGATGGAACAGTTGTACCATGCTGTCTAGATAGCGAAGGTAATATACCACTTGGCAATATATTCAAAAGTGATTTAGAAGAAATTTTAAATTCTAAACGAGCTAGAGATATGTATGATGGTTTTTCAAGAAGAGTTGCAGTAGAAGAGTTGTGTAAAAAGTGTGGATTTATAAATAGAGTAAGATAATATACAAGGAATTTGTGCTTTTAATATGTTGTTTATATGTGCATAAGCAAAGTGCACCAAACAATTACTAAAATAGTAATAATGTGAATAAATATGATAAATTTGGTCAATGCTTCTAGTAAGGAGTGATGAATATGAAATACAACAAGAAAAAGTTATCTGTTATATGTATTTTAATGTTAGCAATTATATTTTCTTTAACTTATTATTTAGTAGATAAATCTGTTAATAATAAAAATTTACTTCAAACTTCACAAGAAAAAGTTAATACAGATGTTGAGATAAATAAACTAGAAGATAGTGTTAAGGTAGCGCTATTTGCTGGTGATAAAAAAGAGAGTGATATGACTGTTGCTCAAATAAAACAACAGTTAAACATAGATGGTGATCTAACTAAAGAGGAATTAATAAAAATATTAAAAAATAGTGGGTATGCGTTAGATCTTACATCCAATAGTCAAATTATGTTTAAGAGAGATACTTCAAATGCATTAGAACCTAATAAATATTACATTGGTGAAAAAGATGGATATTTAGCTATATATCAGACAGATGAAAAAGGGAATGCATCTATAAAAAATAGTGAAGATGTTTTTTTAGATAATAAACCAATAGAAAATTTACGTGATGTAGATAAGTCTAAAATAAAGAATTTTGAACTTAAATACAATACAAAAGATGAAGCCGAAGAAAGTGTATCTGAATTAATATCATAATGTTTATGTTTTAAAGAGTTATGCCGTTGTTGAATTTATATTAGCAATAGTATAACTTTTTTGATTGTATTTTTAATTGAAAGATTTCTTATAAAATGGTAAAGTATAAGTTAGGTTTCAAAGTCGTCTTGACGATTTTTTTATTTAAAACTATAGGGGGATTGTTTTGGATGTATGAATATATAAAAGGTGAATATATGGGAATAAATAAAGATTATATCGTTGTTGAAAATAATGGAATAGGATATAAGATATTTACTTCAGGTGCAACTATGTCTTCAATGCCATGCTGTGGTGAAAAAATAAAATTATATATTGAACAAATTGTAAGAGAAGACTTTATAGGATTATATGGTTTTGAATCTTTAGAAGAATTAGATATGTTTAAACTATTACTTAGTATAAATGGTGTTGGAGCTAAGGCTGCTTTATCATTATTATCTATAAGTCGTTTAAATAATTTAAAATATGCAATAATTACTGGTGATGAAAAACATCTTTGCAGAGGTGTTGGGATAGGAAAAAAGACTGCAGCTAGAATTATACTAGAATTAAAAGATAAGTTGAAACCAGATGAGTTATTGAATTGTATAGATGAATTTGATGATGTAACTGTAGATAATTCACTTGCTATTTCAGAAGCATTGAGTGCGTTAATTTCTTTAGGATATACAGAAAAAGAAGCGGAAAAAGCTCTTAAAGAAGTGGATAAATCTGAAAGTGTTGAAAATATAATAAAAAGTGCATTAGTTAAGTTAATGGGTTAAAATAAAGTATTTAGTATGTAAATGGGGGTGTATTTATGGAAAGAATAGTAACTCCAGCTGAAATGTTTGAAGATGGAAATTCTGAACTTAGCTTAAGACCTCAAAAAATAAATGAATATATAGGTCAAGATAAAGTAAAAGAAAGATTAAATATATTTATAAAGGCCGCTAGAAATAGAAAAGAAGCCCTTGACCATGTGCTTTTATATGGTCCACCTGGACTTGGAAAGACTACTTTAGCTAATATTATTGCCAAGGAAATGACTGGAGATTTAAAAATAACATCAGGTCCAGCAATAGAGAGGGCAGGAGATTTAGCAGCTATATTAACGACATTAAAAGATTATGATGTTTTATTTATTGATGAAATACATAGATTAAATAGAAGTGTTGAAGAAATTTTATATCCTGCTATGGAAGATTATGCATTAGACATTGTTATTGGTAAGGGTGCGGCTGCTAAATCTATAAGACTTGATTTACCAAAATTTACATTGATAGGTGCAACTACTAGAATCGGAATGCTAACATCTCCATTAAGAGATAGATTTGGTGTACTTTGTGCAATGGAATATTATGATGAAATTCAATTAAAGGAAATTGTAATAAGAAGTGCGGCTGTATTTGGATGTAAAATTACTGAAGAGGGAGCTTTAGAAATTGCAAGTAGATCTAGAGGAACTCCTAGAATAGCTAATAGATTATTAAAAAGAGTTAGAGATTACTCAGAAGTAAAATCTAATAAAGTAATTTCTTTAAAAGAAGCAAGAGATGCATTAGAATTACTAGAAGTAGATAATCAAGGGTTTGATAAGGTTGATAATAAAATATTAGAAGCAATTATAGATAACTTTAATGGTGGACCAGTTGGAATAGAAACTTTATCTTATTTTATAGGTGAAGAATTAGGTACGATTGAGGATGTTTATGAACCTTATTTACTTCAAAAAGGGTTTATAGTAAGAACTCCAAGAGGAAGAATTGCAAGTGATAAAGCTTATAAACATTTAGGAAGAGTTAATAATAAAAATAACAATTCAAATAAAGGACAAACAAGTTTTTTTAAATAGTTAGGAGACGCGATAACAATGAACGTAAAAGACTTCGATTTTTATTTACCAGAGGAATTGATAGCTCAACATCCTTTAGAAAAAAGAGATACTTCAAGACTTATGGTTTTGGATAAAGAAACAGGGGAAATATCTCATAAGAATTTTTATGACATTATAGATTATTTAAATGAAGGTGATACTTTAGTATTAAATAATACAAGAGTAATGCCAGCTAGATTAATTGGTGAAAAAGAAGGAACTGGTGGAAAAATAGAATTTTTACTATTAAAAAGAGTAGAAAAAGATAGATGGGAATGCTTAGCTAAGCCAGGAAAATCAGCAAGGGTAGGAAAAAGATTTACTTTTGGTGAAGGAAAATTAAAAGCTGAAGTAGTAGAAGTTAAAGAAGATGGAAATAGAATAGTAGAATTCTATTATGATGGTATATTTGAAGAAGTATTAGATTCTTTAGGAGAAATGCCATTACCACCTTATATTCACGAAAGATTAGAAGATAGAGAAAGATATCAAACAGTATATTCTAAAGAAAATGGATCAGCAGCAGCACCAACGGCAGGTCTTCATTTTACTGAAGAATTATTAGGGAAAATAAGAGATAAAGGTATTAATATTGCTTATGTAACTTTACATGTTGGTCTTGGAACATTTAGACCAGTTAAAGTAGAAACTATAGAAGATCATGAAATGCATTCAGAATATTATCATCTTTCAAAAGAAGATGCTGAAATAATAAATGCAACTAAAAAAAGAGGCAATAGGGTTATTTCAGTAGGTACAACATCTACTAGAACTTTAGAAACAATAGCAGATGAAAATGGTAATGTAAAAGAAACAAGTGGGTGGACTAATATCTTTATATATCCAGGATATAAATTTAAAGTAGTTGATAGGTTAATAACTAATTTCCACTTACCAGAATCTACATTAATAATGCTTGTTTCAACTTTAGCAGGAAAAGAACATGTAATGAATGCATATGAAGAAGCTGTAAAAGAAAGATATAGATTTTTCTCTTTTGGAGATGCTATGTTTATAAAATAATAATAATTTTTGAGTACATTGATGAGGTGACATAGTCAAGTGTCTCAATTATAAATAAAGAGCTAAAAAATAAATAGCTCTAATTAATTTTCCTAATACTATTAAGGAAGATTTCTAAAAATTATAATTAAGAGGTGACGCTTGTGAGTAAAAGATATACTTTATTAAAAAAGGATGGAAAAGCTAGAAGAGGAGAATTTGTAACTCCTCATGGGACTATACAAACCCCAGTATTTATGAATGTAGGTACATTAGCAGCTATAAAAGGTGCAGTATCAAGTATGGATTTAAAAGAAATTGGATGTCAAGTTGAATTATCTAATACATACCATCTACATTTAAGACCTACAGATAAGGTTGTTAATAAGTTGGGCGGATTACACAAATTTATGAATTGGGATAGACCAATACTTACTGATTCAGGTGGATTCCAAGTTTTTTCACTTTCAGCTATGAGAAAAATAAAAGAAGAAGGTGTTTACTTTAATTCTCATATAGATGGAAGAAAAATCTTCATGGGACCAGAAGAATCAATGCAAATTCAAAGTAATTTAGCATCTACTATTGCAATGGCTTTTGATGAATGTATACCAAATCCTTCAACAAGAGAATATGTTGAAAGATCAGTAGCAAGAACTACAAGATGGCTTGAAAGATGTAAAAATGAAATGGATAGATTAAATTCACTTCCAAATACAATAAATAATGAACAAATGTTATTTGGAATAAATCAAGGTGGAACATATGAAGACATAAGAATAGCACATGCTAAAGAAATTGTTAAAATGGATTTAGATGGGTATGCAATTGGAGGGCTTGCTGTTGGAGAGAGCCATGAAGATATGTATAGAATTATAGATGCTGTTGCACCATATCTTCCAGAAGATAAACCTATATATTTGATGGGAGTTGGAACACCAAGCAATATATTAGAGGCTATTGATAGAGGCGTTGATTTCTTTGATTGCGTACTTCCAGCAAGAAATGGTAGACATGGCAATGTGTATACTAACGAAGGTAAGCTTAATTTAATGAATGCAAAGCATGAATTAGATGCAAAGCCTATAGAAGAAGGATGTCAATGTCCAGCATGCAAGCATTATACAAGAGCATATATAAGACATCTATTTAAAGCAAAAGAAATGTTAGCTATGAGATTATGTGTATTACATAACTTATATTTCTATAACAACTTAATGCAAGAAGTAAGAGATGCCATTGATGGCGGATATTTCAAGGAATTTAAAAATAAGAAAATACAAGCATGGGAAGAAAGAAAATGATAGTTTAATTGACAATATATCTAAAAAAATGTAAACTATCTATCATGGAATAAATCACAAAAAATCAATAATACTATGTTTTATTGATAAATTTATGGAGGTAAAAGATGAATAATATAGGTGCAATACTTATGAATGTACTACCATTTTTGGTTGTTTTCGTTGTATTTTATTTCTTACTTATTTTACCAGAAAAGAAGAAGAAAAAACAATATGGTAATATGATAAGTGAATTGAAAGTTAAAGATGAAATTATGACAAGAGGTGGAATCATCGGCAAAATAGTAAATATTGATGATGAAAATATAGTTATTGAAACAAGTGCAGCAAAAACTAGAATAAAGCTTTCAAAAAGTGGAATATCATATAAGTTAAATAAATAAAATCAATCATAATGCCTCTTGATGCTTCATAAAATGAAGTATTAGGAGGTGTTGTTTTAAAATGCAAAATAACAATAATAATTATTTGAGATCTGTTTGCAAAGGCTCCATTGGAGCAGTAATATTAAGTTTTGTTGGTGCAGTTGTCTTATCTTTACTTATGAAGATAGTGGAATTTACACCAAGTATATTTAGTATGCTGTATGTAATAATATCCTTAATAAGTTTAGCTATTGGTTCTATAATTGGGGCTAAAGCTAATAAGTCTAAAGGATGGTTAGTAGGACTTGGAATAGGCATAATATACTATATGGCTTTATTTATAATTTCAAGTTACATAAGCGGAGCAATAACATTTAAAATTTTTGATTTAGCTAAATTTGCAATTTCTATGGGGATTGGATTCTTAGCAGGCATGCTAGGTATAAATTTATAAATATAAAAATCTTTATTAAGAATTTTTAATGTGATATAATCATTTTGGTTGGAAATATATTGAACAATCAATTTTAGAGAAAAGTATAAGTTTTGGTTTAATATGAGGATAAATGTATCTTCAATTTACTAGCCAAGACTTATATTTAAAATAGTAGTTTTACATAATAAAAAACTAAGTGAAGTTTAATTTATAAAACTATAATAGCTGTTTATTTAGCAGAGGGGGATTAAAATGAAGAAAAAAGGAAAAAGTTCAGCATTATTCGTGGTAATGGTTCTTGTAACACTTTTTTTAGCTTTTTCAGGATTTAAAGGATTTGTAGTAGGCGGATGGGAAATTAAATCTTTTAATGATGTTATAAAAAAAGGTCTCGACTTACAAGGTGGAGTTTCTGTGTTAATGGAAATTCAAGAAGATAAAGTTACAAAGGAACAATTAGACAGTACAAAAGAGCACATCTCTTTAAGAGTTAATAAGATGGGTGTAGCTGAAACTATTGTAACGACAGAAGGAGAAAGAAGAATAAGGGTTGATATTCCAGGTGCCTTTGATTCTCAAGAAATTGTAGAGAGTTTAAGTAAATCAGGAAACTTGGTTTTTAAAAGTCCAGAAGGTGAAGAAATTCTTACTGGTAAAGATGTTAAAAAAGCATCAGCAATTCTTAATCAACAAGATGGAAATCCAGTTGTATCATTAGAACTAAATGACGATGGTCAAAAAGCATTTGCTGAAGCAACAGGAAAATATGTAGGACAAAAAATTTCAGTTTATATGGATGATGAGCTTTTAACTAGTCCTACAGTACAAACTCAAATTACAGATGGTAGTGCAATAATAACAGGAAGCACTAGTTTAGAAGATGCTAAGAAATTAGCTGGAATAATAAATTCAGGAGCATTACCTGTTACTGTTAAAGCTGCTTCAGTACAAAATGTTGGAGCACAACTTGGAGCTACAGCGCTTCCAAATGCTTTAAAGGCAGGAGCAATAGGAATAGGGTTAGTATTCTTATTTATGATTTTATATTACAGAGTTCCAGGAATATTAGCTAGTATAGCGTTAACATTATATATCACTATTACATTATTAATATTCTCTGAAATTGGAGTAACTTTAACACTTCCAGGAATAGCAGCATTACTTCTTACAATAGGTATGGCAGTTGATGCAAATGTGCTTATTTTTGAAAGAATAAAAGAAGAATTGAAAAAAGGTATATCAATAAAGACATCAGTAAAAAAAGGATTTGAAAATGCCCTTTCTTCAATAGTAGATTCAAATGTAACAACAATTTTAGCAGGATTAATTTTATATTTCATTGGATCAGGAACTGTTAAAGGTTTTGCAGTTACTTTAATGATAGGTATAGTTGTAAGTTTATTCACATCATTATTTGTAACAAAATTACTTGTCAATTTATCAGTTGATATAGGATTGCTAAAAAAATTACCTCATTTTGGAGTTAAGAGGGAGGAAGAACATGTTTAAAATAATAGAAAAATCAAAGATATGGCTTTCAATTTCTCTAATTATAATTTTAGTTGGATGTGGATTTTTGTTTACTAAAGGATTAAACTTTGGAATAGATTTTAAGGGTGGTACTCAATTAACAATTCAATTAAAAGATGGTGTAGATAAGCAAGAGGTAGATAATACAATAAAAACTTACGCAGCAGATGCTGTCACAAATACAATAAATGATAATCAATATGAAGTAAAATCAGGAGATTTAGATAGTGAAAAAGTATCATCTATAATGACTGAATTAAAAGAAAAGTATGATTTAGCTGATGATGCACTACTTAATCAACAAGAAATAGGTGCTTCAATAGGTAAGGAATTAACAAAAAATTCATTGATAGCATTATTTGTTGCATGTATAGTTATGCTTATATATATAGCAATAAGATTTGAATTTAAGTTTGGTGTTGCAGCTTTAATAGCAACAATACATGATGTATTAATAACAGTAAGTGTATATGCTATTTTTGGAATACCAGTAAATACTTCTTTTATTGCAGCAATTCTTACTATAATAGGTTATTCTATGAATGATACAATAGTAATATTTGATAGAATAAGAGAAAATTCTAAGATTATGAGAAGAGCAAATTCAATAGAAATAGCTAATACAAGCTTAACAGAAACTATGACAAGATCTATAAATACAACCCTTACAACGTTATTTACAATAATTGCTGTGAATATATTTGTACCAACAGTTAGAGAATTTACTGTTCCACTTATTATAGGAATAGTTGCAGGTGCTTATTCTTCAATATTTGTAGCTTCTCCAGTATGGGTTTATCTTAAAAATAAACTTGGAAATGGCAAAATTAAAGCAAATAATAAGAAACTACAAAGAGTTTAAACATTTATATAAAATTAAATATGACTTTTAATTTAAGGCACATGAAAGAAAATAATAGACCAAAAATGGATCGTATATTTTGTGTCAGACAAGGAGGCAAGTTCAGTTAATAGTGTGAGCTGATCTATTAGCTGAATTTGCTAACGAGATATGACATAAAATAGACAATAATATCGGTATATTATTTTTGGGATGTGCCTAAACCTCCGTAGACAAAAATATGGAGGTTTATTAATTTTTTTATAAAATATTTGTAAAAATTCGTTTTATACATTATAATATAAATGTTTTCTAATTTTATGGAGGAGTAAGCAATGCGTAAGTTCTGGGAAAGTATTTATTGTCCAAATTATATTACTGGATATAACCCATTTATACTTAAAGGTATGAACAAAGCATTAGAGAGAGTAGTCTCTGCTGTGAATAATAGAAAGAAAATAATTGTTTATGGTACTTCGAATGTTGATGGTATTTGTGCCACTGCTTCTCTAATACTTGTATTAAAGTATTTAAACGCAGATGTTGAATATCTGATATATGATGAAGAAAATGGTGGAGATAAACTTAATTCTAAAGACATAAAGAATAATGTGGATTTTTTGGGTGCTGAACTGTTAATAACTTTAGGCTTAGGGTTAAAATCGCAAGAAGAAATAAATTTATGTAAAAAATTAGGTATAAATTTAATTGTTCTTGAAAATAAAGAGAGTAAGTTTATAGATGAATACATATACATTAATCCAAATCAAAAAGGCTGTCAATATAGGTATAAGGATTTATCTATAAGTGCTTTAACGTTTAAGTTAATGCAATCAATAGCTATATATTATAATATGAAAAGTATTAATAAATATTTGGATTTAATTCTTATGGGAGTAAAATTTACAGATACTCCAATAAAAGGGGAAAATGAGGTATTTATTAAAGAGGGAAACAAGTTTCTATTTAATACAAATAATAATGGGTTGAGATCGGTAATAGAGTTTAATAGCATAATGGAGTTTGATTGTCATGCAATGGATAGCATGATAGAATTTATTACGCCTACAATAGGACCTGTTGGAATTATGGACAATGCAAGAATAGTACTAGAATTGTTAACTACTGATGACAAAGATAGGGCAGATCAGATTGTTAAATATCTGTATAGTTCAAAGAAAAATGAGCTTTTAAAATAAAAGTTATTGAATCTAAAATAACATTTTTGGAGGAGTAAACATGGATTTAAAAGAAAAAATAAGAATAATTGACGGATTTCCTAAAGAAGGAATAAGCTTTAAAGATATAACTACATTAATAGGAGACGGTGAGGGACTAAAAGCTTCAATTGATATGTTTGTAGAATATTTAAAAGATAAAGATATTGATTTAATTGTTGGACCAGAAGCAAGAGGATTTATATTTGGTGTTCCAGTTGCATATGCATTAGGTGCAGGATTTGTTCCGGTTAGAAAGCCAGGTAAATTACCAGGAGAAACTATCTCTGTTAAGTATGATTTGGAATATGGTAGTGATTCACTTCAAATTCATAAGGATTCTATTAAAAAAGGTCAAAGAGTTGCTATTGTAGATGATTTATTAGCAACTGGCGGAACTGTAGAAGGTGTTGCTAAATTAGTTGAACAAGCTGGTGGAGAAGTAATTTCACTTGCATTTTTAATAGAATTAATAGATCTTAAAGGAAGAGATAAATTAGGTGAGTATGATGTAATATCATTAACTCAATATGACATTTAAATTTATTGAAAATACTGATAAAATAATATATAATTAGAAGAAAAGGCTGGTTACATAACCAGCCTTTGAATTTACAGAAATTTAGCAAAAGGAGAGAGCTATCCTTATGATTGATAAATTATTGAAAAAGATTCATACCAATTGTCATAATGTTGATGTAGAAATGATAAAAAAAGCATATTTCTTTGCAGAAGATGCACATAAGGAGCAAAAAAGGGAATCGGGAGAGCCATATATAATTCATCCAATAGATGTAGCAGAAATTCTTGCAGAACTTGGAATGGATACAAGTACAATTGCAGCTGGCTTACTTCATGATGTTATTGAGGATACAACATGTTCTTATGAGAGTATGAAAACTATTTTTAATGAAGAAATAGCAAATTTAGTTAATGGAGTAACTAAGCTTGGAAAAATACAATATAAAACAAAAGAAGAGCAGCAAGCTGATAATGTTAGAAAAATGTTACTTGCTATGGCTAAGGATATACGTGTAATAATTATAAAATTAGCAGATAGACTTCATAATATGAGAACACTTAAATTCATGCCAAAAGGAAAACAAAAATTAAAAGCAAAGGAAACATTAGATATTTATGCTCCTTTAGCTCATAGACTTGGTATGTCTAAAATAAAATGGGAACTTGAAGATCTCTCTTTTAGATATTTACATGAAGATGAATATTATCAATTAGTAGAGCAAATAGCAGAAAAAAGGGTAGAAAGAGAAACATACATAAACGAAGTGGTTTGCTATTTAAAAGAGAAATTAGATGAATCTGGAATAGACTCGGATATTGAAGGTAGACCAAAACATTTTTATAGCATCTATAAAAAAATGATAAATAAAAATAAGAGTATAGAACAAATTTTTGATCTAACAGCTATTAGAATATTGGTGAATTCAGTTAAAGATTGTTATGGAGTTTTGGGAATAGTTCATACAATATATAAGCCAATACCAGGTAGATTTAAAGATTATATAGCTATGCCAAAGCCTAATATGTATCAATCACTACATACAACAGTAATTGGAAATCAAGGGAAGACCTTTGAAATTCAAATAAGAACTTTTGAAATGCATAAAACAGCAGAATACGGAATTGCAGCCCATTGGAAATATAAAGAGGGCGACAAAAATGAAGAAGATAAAGTAAAAGATTTTGAGAAAAAGTTAGTATGGCTTAGAGATATGTTAGAATGGCAAAAAGAAACATCGGATGCAGAAGAATTTATAGAGGGTTTTAAAATAGATTTATTTTCTGATGAAGTTTTTGTTTTTACTCCAAAAGGTGTTGTAATAAATCTATGTGCAAAAGCAACTCCAATAGATTTTGCTTATAGAATACATACTGATATTGGACATAAATGTGTAGGAGCTAAGGTAAATGGAAGAATAGTTCCACTTGATTATACATTAAAAACTGGTGAAATAGTTGAGATACTTACATCATCTAATTCAAAAGGACCTAATATGGATTGGTTAAACATTGCTAAAAGTAATCAATCAAAAAGTAAAATAAAACAGTGGTTTAAAAAAGCTAAAAAAGAAGAAAATATATTAAAAGGTAAAGAACTTCTTGAAAAAGAACTAAAAAAACAAGGGGTTAATTTTATAGATATAGCTAAAGGTGAAAGCTATGATAGATTAATTAAAAGATATAACATTCATTTTATTGAGGATTTACATGTATTAATAGGCGTTGGAGGAATTTCTCCATCTTCTTTTGTTTCAAGACTGAAGGAAGAAAATGAACCACATAAAGATAAAGATAATCAAGATGTATTGAGTAAAACAATAGAAGAGCATATATTAAAAACTGAGAGAAAAAGATCAGTTGATAATTATGGTATTACGGTAAAAGGTGAAAGTAATCTTATGGTTAGATTTGCTAAGTGCTGTAATCCGGTTCCGGGAGATGAGATACTTGGATATATAACTAAAGGTAGAGGTGTCTCAGTTCATAGAACTGATTGTAGTAATTTAAAAAATCTAATTCAAACAGATGCAGATAAAGTTGTAGATGTAGCTTGGGGAATAGCTAAAGGTACTGCATATTTTGCGGAAATTCAAGTTAAGTCAGATGATAAAATGGGTATTTTAACTGATATAATGAGTGTTATAACTGATTTAAAATTAAATTTAAGTGCATTAAATGCAAATCCAGCAAAAGATGGGGTGGCATTTATAAATATAAAGATAAAAATTACTTCTATTGATGAATTGAAAAATCTTATGAAAAAAATAAAAGGTATAAAAGGTATACTAGATGTATATAGAATGAATAGTTAAGGAAGGGTAATATGAGAGCAGTAGTACAGAGGGTAACATCATCAAATGTTAAAGTTGATGGCAATATAGTAGGTTCAATAGGAAAAGGACTCAATGTATTGATAGGAATATCTAAAAGTGATACATTAGAGGATTTGAAATACATAAGAGATAAGGTTATTAATTTAAGAATTTTTGAAGATGAGAAAGAAAAAATGAATTTATCTTTATTAGATGTAAAAGGCGAGTTATTAATTATTTCTCAATTTACATTGTATGGAGATTGTAGAAAAGGCAGAAGACCTAACTTTATGGAAGCTAAAGGTGGAGAAGAGGCCAAAGAGCTTTATGAAGAATTTCTTAGTCTTTTAAAAGAATCAAATCTAAAAGTTGAAACGGGAGAATTTGGAGCAGATATGAAAGTTGAAATCAATAATGATGGCCCTGTAACAATAATTTTAGATAGTAGTAAAAACTTTTAAAATAAATTTTTATTTTAGGTGGTGTGTATATTGATTATAAAAACAATTCCAGCAGGAATGTATGAAGCAAATTGTTACTTAGTAATAGATGAGAACACAAAAGAATGTGGGATAATTGATCCAGGCGGAGATGCTGAAAGACTAAAAAGTATAATTGATTCTTTAAAGGTAGATGTAAAGTATATTTTATTAACACATGGACATATGGATCATGTAGGTGGAGTAGTTGAATTAAGTGAAGCTTTTAAAGTTCCATTTTATATAAATAAAATAGATGAAGAGTATATGGAAAAAGATAACTTTGTTTTTGGCACATTACCAAAGGCATCTGGGTACTTGCAAGAAGGTGATACAATAAAATTAGGTGATAAAGAATTTAAAGTTATTGAAACACCAGGCCATACAAAAGGTGGACTTTGTTTTTTCATTGAGGATAAATTATTTACTGGAGATACACTTTTCCAAGGCTCAATTGGAAGAACTGATTTTGCAGGTGGCAATTTTGAGGAAATTATAAAGAGTATAAAAGAAAAACTATTAATACTTGGAGATGATATAGAAGTCTATCCAGGACATGGACCAGTGTCTACAATAGGATATGAAAAAAGGAAAAATAGTTTTTTAATATACTAGGGAGAAGATATGGAAATTAAAATTAATTTAAATAACTTAAAGTATAGATATGATGTATACCAATTATTCAATATATATTTTCCTTTAAGTGAGATTAAGTTTTTAGATGACGAATACAATTATTCTTTTTATATTGATGATAAAATCATGAGATTTTCCCATGAGGAATATGTGAAAGAAGAATCTTTAGGAGATAATATAAAACAATCTCTTAGAAGGTTCGTTTTTTCTTGCTTAAAGGAAATAACAAAAGATGAATATCCATGGGGAATTTTAATAGGAATTAGACCATCTAAAATAGCATTAAAGCTAATACAAGAAGGCAAAAATGAAGAAGAAATCATGGATATATTTAAAAATGATTATTTAGCATATGAAGATAAAGCGAAAATATGTTTAGAAGTTGCTAAATCAGAAGAGAAGTTTGTAAATAAGAAACAAGATAAAATTTCTATTTATATAGGCATGGCTTTTTGTCCAACTAAATGTTTATATTGTTCATTTACATCTAATTCTATAGTTGGAAATAAAAAAATGGTTGAACCTTATTTAGAGGCTTTAATTAAAGAAATTAAAGGTATTAGTTCATATGTAAAAGAAAAGAATTTAGAAATAGAAACGGTTTATTTTGGTGGCGGAACACCAACTTCAGTAGATGATGAACAATTCAAATCTGTTATGACTGAAATATATAATGGATTTGTTAAAGAAAAAAACATTAAAGAATTTACTGTTGAATGTGGAAGGCCAGATACTATAACTTTAGATAAGTTGCAAACAATGAAAGAGTATGATGTTACTAGAATAAGTATAAATCCACAAACTATGAATGATGAGACATTAAAATTAATAGGTAGAAATCATACTGTAGATGATATAAAAGAAAAGTTTAAGATGGCAAGAGAACTTGGATTTGATGATATTAACATGGATATAATAATAGGATTACCAGGTGAAGGTCATGAAGAATTAATAAAAACTAGGGATGAATTAATAAAATTAAATCCTGATAGTATTACCGTTCATGGGCTTTGTTTAAAAAGAGGTTCTAGAATGTATGAAAACTTTATCTTGAAAAAGGGACTTGACATTCCGAAACAAGAAGAGATAATAAAAATGTATGAAGAAAGTAGGAATTTAGCAAAACATCTAGATATTTCACCATATTATATGTACAGACAAAAAAATATGATTGGAAATATGGAGAATGTAGGATATGCTAAAAAGGGCAAAGAATGTGTCTACAATATAGAAATGATTGAAGAAAAGCAAACAGTAATTGCTTTAGGAGCAGATGCTGTTAGTAAAATAATATTTCTAGATGAAGATAGAATTGAAAGATTTGCTAATCTAAAAGACATTAGAGAATATGTTAATAGAGTAGATGAAATGATTGATAAGAAGATAAAATTATTAAATACACTATATTAGATGAATTAATAATTTTATGTTTAAATAAGGAGGATGAATTATGGCAATGGAAATGCAAGCACCGAAAGGTACTAAAGACATGTTACCACAAGATGCTTATAAGTGGCATTATGTAGAAAATACATTTAGAGATATAGTAAAGGCTTATGGAATAAGAGAAATTAGGACACCTATGTTTGAGCATACAGAACTATTTTTAAGAGGGGTTGGAGATACTACTGATATAGTTCAAAAGGAAATGTATACTTTTAATGATAAAGGAAATAGAAGTGTAACTTTAAAGCCAGAAGGAACTGCACCAGCAGTTAGAGCTTTTATTGAAAATAGATTATTTAACGAAGCTCAACCTACAAAATTATTTTATATAACACCAACTTTCAGATATGAAAATGTTCAAAAGGGAAGACTTAGACAATTTCATCAATGTGGAATTGAAATATTTGGATCTAAAGAACCTACAATGGATGTTGAAGCAATAAAGGTCGCTATGGATACTTTAAGTAAATTAGGCTTAAAGAGCTTAAGTTTACATATTAATAATTTAGGATGTCCAACTTGTAGAGCTAAATATAATGAAGCATTAAAAAAATTCTTAGAAGAAAATTATGAAAATCTTTGCGACACATGTAAAAGTAGATTTGAAAAAAATCCTATGAGAATTTTAGATTGTAAGGAAAGAAAATGTCATGAAATTACAAAGAATGCTCCACAAATTTTAGATTATGTATGTGAAGAATGTGAAACACATTTTAATAAAGTAAAAGAGCATTTAGATATTTTAGGAATTTCTTATGTAGTAGATCAAGGCATAGTAAGAGGTCTAGATTATTATACAAAGACAATTTTTGAAATAATAAATGATGATTTCACAGTATGTGGTGGTGGAAGATATGATAAACTTGTAGAAGAACTTGGTGGTCCTGAAATGCCAGCAGTAGGTTTTGCTATAGGTGAAGAAAGAATAATAATGACTCTTGAAAATGAAGGTATTGAGATCCCTAATGAAAATATGGTAGATTTATATATTGGAGCAAGAGGAGATGCAGAAAAAAAATATGCATTCAAGTTAGCTCATGATTTAAGAAGTTTAGGCGTTAAATGTGAAATTAATCATATGGGAAGAAGTATAAAAGCAGAAATGAAATATGCTAATAAAATTGGATCTAAATTCACTACTATATTAGGTGAAGATGAATTACAAAATAATCAAATTAATTTAAAGAGAATGGAAGATGGAGAAATATTTACTCTTTCATTAGATAATATAGAAGAAATACAAAAAATAGTTAAATAATTGCTATGTTTTGAAACTCTGATTATATTATAAGTGTCAATTAAGCATAAAATTACTTGATATTTATAATATATTCAGTTGCTTAGAATGTAGCCTAAATATAATATTTAATTAGATTCATAACAAATATATGCACAAAAATAAATATGTGCAAAAAGATTATATACAATATATAAATTATATTTAATGTATTGTATATTGGAAAAGTGTTAGGAGGAAATGAAAATGGGTGAAGCTTTAAATGGCTTAAAGCGTACGATGATGTGCGGCGAACCTAGAGAAGAACATGTAGGTCAAAAGATTACATTAATGGGATGGGTTCAAAGAAATAGAAAACTTGGAGGTCTTGATTTTATTGATTTAAGAGATAAAACAGGTATCATGCAAGTTGTTTTTGGTGAAGAAATAAATGTTGAAGCTTTTGAAAAGGCAAAAGGCGTTAGACCAGAATACTGCATTGCAGTAACTGGAGAAGTTGTAAAAAGAGAAAGTGTTAATGAAAACATGCCTACTGGTTTTGTTGAATTGAAATGTGAATCATTAAAGATTCTTTCTGAATCAGAAACACCACCAATATATATAAAAGAAAACTTAGATGCAGCTGAAAATATTAGATTAAAATATAGATATTTAGATTTAAGAAGACCAGATATGCATAGAATTTTTGAAATTAGAAGTAAAACTACGAAGTCTATTCGTGATTACTTAGAAAAAAATGATTTCTTAGATGTAGAAACTCCAATGCTTACAAAGAGTACTCCAGAAGGAGCTAGAGATTACTTAGTACCTTCAAGAAACTATCCAGGTATGTTTTATGCTCTTCCACAATCACCACAAATATTTAAACAATTATTAATGGTGTCTGGATTCGATAAATATTATCAAATAGTTAAATGTTTTAGAGATGAAGATTTAAGAGCTAATAGGCAACCAGAATTTACTCAAGTAGATATGGAATTAAGCTTTGTAGAACAAGATGATATAATGGCATTAAATGAAGGCTTAATAGCTCACGTATTTAAAGAAGTAGCTGGAGTAGATGTTAAACTTCCAATTAAGAGAATGACATTTAAAGATGCTATGGAAAAATACGGCTCAGATAAACCAGATTTAAGATTTGGTATGGAAATAACTAATATAACAGAAGACGTTAAAGATATGGATTTTGTTGTATTTAAATCTGCCATAGAAGCTGGTGGAAGTGTTAGAGCATTATGCCTAAAGGGTGGAGCTACACTAGGTAGAAAACCACTTGATAAGCTTGGAGAATTTGTTAAGACTTATAAAGCTAAGGGCCTTGCTTGGATCCAACTTAAAGAAGATGGTGTTAAATCTTCAATAGCTAAATTCCTAACTGACGATGTTACAAATTCAATTATAGAAACTATGGGAGCAGAAACTGGAGATGCTATTTTAATAGTAGCAGATAAAGAATCTGTAGTATTCCAAAGCTTAGGAGCTTTAAGATTAGAGCTTGCTAAACAATTTGAGTTAATAAAAGATAAAAATGAATTTAACTTCACATGGATTACTGAATTCCCACTATTTGAATATAGTGAAGAAGAGGAAAGATATACAGCTTGCCATCATCCATTTACAGCACCAATGGAAGAAGATTTAGAATTCCTTGAATCAGATCCTGGTAAAGTAAGATCTAAGGCATATGACTTAGTATTAAATGGTGAAGAATTAGGTGGAGGTTCTATAAGAATTCATGAGATGGAACTTCAACAAAGAATGTTTAAAGCATTAGGATTTACTGAAGAACAAGCATGGGAAAGATTTGGATTCTTATTACAAGCATTTAAATTTGGTCCACCACCACATGGCGGTTTAGCATTTGGTCTTGATAGAATGATAATGTTCTTAGCTGGAACAGAAAACATCAAAGATGTTATTGCATTCCCTAAAAATCAAAATGCATATTGTTACTTAAGTGAAGCTCCAAATATAGCTGATGAAAAACAATTAACTGAGCTTGGAATTGGAATACTTCCAAAACAAGAAAAACAAGAACAAGAATAATAAAATTTAAAATAATAAAAAACAAAAGTCTATCATAATAAAAATAATTATTATGATAGGCTTTTTTATTGCAAATATAATTCAAAAACTTTGTTTATTAAGCTAGTATTAAGGAAAAAATAATAATATATAGAGATTAATAAAGCGAGGGATATAGAATATGTCATTTAATTCAATACACTTTTTAGTGTTTTTTCCTATAGTAACTATGTTATATTTTCTTATTCCATTTAAGATAAGATGGATATGGTTATTATTTTCTAGTTATTATTTTTACATGTGTTGGAATCCTAAATATGCAATTTTAATAGGATTATCAACTATAGTTACATATTTAAGTGGAATATTAATTGAAAGAACAAATAATACAGTAAAAGATGTAAAAAAAGCTAAAGATATAAAAAAGTTGTGGATTATATTAAGTTTTGTTATTAACCTAGGAATACTATTTTTATTTAAATATTATAATTTTTTTACAAACATTATAGTTAGATTAGGAACAACTATTGATTTTATAATTAAATTTCCGAATTTTGATGTACTCTTACCTGTTGGAATATCTTTTTATACTTTTCAAGCTTTAAGTTATACAGTAGATGTATATAGAGGGGATATTAAAGCAGAAAAAAATCTAGGTAAATATGCGTTGTTTGTATCGTTTTTTCCACAGTTAGTGGCAGGTCCTATAGAGAAATCTAAAAAATTACTTCCACAGTTTAACGAAGTGTATGAATTTGATTACTACAGAGTAAAAAATGGTCTTATAAAAATGCTATGGGGATTTTTTAAGAAAATATTTATTGCAGATAGATTGGCTATTTTAGTTAATACGGTTTATAATGCACCAAATGAGTATTTCGGATTTCAATTTATAATTGCAACTTTATTTTTTACTTTTGAAATATACTGTGATTTTTCATCTTATTCTGATATAGCAATAGGATCAGCGCAAGTAATGGGATTTGAACTTTCAGAAAATTTTAAGCAACCATATTTAGCAAAATCTATAAA
The DNA here is from genome assembly GCF_023845855.1 of Clostridium sp. ZBS2. Taxonomy (NCBI): domain Bacteria; kingdom Bacillati; phylum Bacillota; class Clostridia; order Eubacteriales; family Clostridiaceae; genus Clostridium; species Clostridium sp. ZBS2. The sequence continues at coordinate 393,745 of NZ_JAMQIF010000010.1, read as the reverse complement.
AGACTTTTGGAGAAGGTGGCATATAACTTTAAGTTCATGGTTTAGAGATTATTTATATATACCATTAGGTGGGAATAGAAAAGGTAAATTTAGAACATATTTAAATATTATGAGTGTGTTTTTAGCAAGCGGATTATGGCATGGAGCATCACTGAATTTTGTAATATGGGGTACACTACATGGTATTTATCAAGTTATAGGTGACATAATTAAGCCTATAAAAAATAAAATAATACATAAATATAATATAAGAACAGATATATTCAGCTTTAAATTATCACAAATATTAATAACCTTTATACTGGTTAATTTTGCATGGATATTTTTTAGAGCTAATTCTTTTAGTGATATAAAGATAATATTAAATAACTTATTTGTATATAATCCTTGGGTATTAAGTGATCAAAGTTTATATAATTTAGGATTAAGTTCATATGAGTTTATTATGGCTATTATAGGAATAGTTATAGTAATATTTATGGATAATTTACAAGAAAAAGAGAATTTAATAGAAATTTTTTCTACGCAAAATTTTGTTTTTAGAGGGGCTATGTACATTTCTGTAATTATAATAATTTGCATATTCGGGGTTTATGGTTCAGGTTATAGTGCACAGCAATTTATATATTTTCAATTTTAGGAGGTTAATATGATTAAAAAGTTTTTAATAAAAGGATTTACACTGATTTTTATAATTGCTTTTATATTAAATATATTATCTCCAATATTTAAATATCCAGGGCATTTAGAAAAATTAACTGAAGGATTGTATAATAAAGAGAAACAGTATGAGGTATTATTACTTGGATCTAGTCATATGAATGGATCTATAGATCCTAAAGTTTTATATAATGAATGTGGTATAACTAGTTTTAATTATGCAACTGGAGGGCAACCCATAGACGTTACTTATTATTTATTAAAAGAAGCATTAAAGACACAAAAAAATGTTGATATAGTAATACTAGACTTATATTATTTAGGATTAGAAAATGAATATGGAGAAGAATCATATATTAGAAATGTTTTAGATAATATGAAATTTTCTTATAACAAGTTAGAAGCGATTTTTAATTGTACACCATCTAAAGACTATATATCATATATATTTCCTATTTTTAAGTATCACAATAGATGGGGAGAATTAACAGAGTACGATTATACAAAGTATAATATATCAGGCAACTCTGATATAAATGGGTTTGAGGCAGGAAGTGAAAAGTATGGATACGGTATAGAAGGTATACAAGAAAATGATATAATAGGAGAAATACCAGCTAAATCTAAAGAATATTTATATAAATTCATTGAACTATCAAAAGAAAAAGAATTTGAGCTTATATTTACAAATGCTCCTTATGATTATTCAAGCAATGATTTTGAAGGCTGGTACAAAGATGATGCTGCTATGTTTAATAAAGTATCTATTATAAGTAGAGAAAATAATATACCATTTATAAATTATTCTTTGTCAAAAAAAATGAGTGAAATTAATTTTGATTTTAAAGAAGATATGAATAACATAGGTCATACCAATATATGGGGAGCTGATAAAGTGAGTTTAGATTTAGCAAAATTTTTAAAAGAAAATTATAAATTATAAGAGTATAGATAATAAATAGAGATATTAGAAAGATTTTTAAATTGCTAATATCCCTATTAAAGTATATTGATTAATTTATCAATGCTTTTGAGAGTTATTCAACCAAGAACTCCAAGTTGTATCAAAGTTTCCATTAGTATCTTTACAATAATTGAAGAATTTATTTAAAAAATTAACTCGGTCATTTGATGAAAATTCAGATATTTCTTTTTCATTAAAACTAGCTAAAGCCAATTGTCTTTTTACAATTTCATCAGAAGTAGCATTTTTATAATTTTTCATCATATCGTACATAATCATAAAAGTGGTTGTTCTACCAAATCCTGCTTTGCAATGAAAATGTATCCAATTATCTTTTGAACATTCCTTTACAATATTTATAAAACAGTCGATTATCTCATTTGTAGGTAGCTTTGTATCTGTTACTGGAACTCTTGAATAATTCAAAGAATGAGCTTTTGTAATTTGTTTTTCAGATAAAACTTCTTTTGGAATTACGCTTATTTCTGGATGATTATAAAAGTTAAATGGAGTATTTAATTTTATACTTTTTAAATCTTTCTTTTCTTTAAATGTAACTGCTGCTTTGCTAAGACCTAAGTTAGAATCATTCTTCTCATTTGCAAAACTAATGGGGTATTCATTTAGAAATCCGTGAGATTCTTGTCTTAAATCAATAATTAATATAGGAAGTTTACTTTCTATAGATTTTGTTAAAATATCTAAATTATCTTTAGAAAATTGTTGACTTCCGGATGTATTTAAAGTTTCTAATCCCTTTAAATTTAAAGAAGATTTGTTTTGTATATTTGTTAGATTAGAAGTAGTTCTAAAATTATTGGGAATTTTATCTTTTTTTAAACTATCAACTATAAGATTTACATCACTTTTATTATTTGGTTCATTAAATGCTAAAGCTATATTAAAGTTTAAAAAGAATGAAGAAAAAATAGTAATTAATAATAGCAGTGGAATATATAATTTAAGTTTTGCTTTTTTGTACATTAAAAATCACCTCATTGTGTTAATTAAATTTATTACATATGCTTAATATGTCTAATAAAAACAATTTATATTCAAAAGATTAGTAATTGTAGTTAAACATACAAATGTGAATTTAAGATTAAAATACAATTTTATGGTATAATACTTGAATAAATTATTAAAAATGTAAGGGGAGAAGGGATATGTTTGGGACTATAGTAGATTCCATATCTATAATATGTGGATGTTTAATAGGATTACTTCTAAAAGGAAAATTAACTGAAAAAATTAGTTCTACAATAATGAGTGGGTTGGCTTTATGTGCACTTTATATCGGAATATCAGGAGCTTTAAAAGGTGAAGATACTTTACAAATAATTCTTTGTATTGCTATAGGCTCACTTATAGGAGAAATTATTGACATTGACAAAAGATTGAATTATTTGGGAGAAATTATGGCAAATAGATTAAATTATAAAAATGTAGATGAAAAAGAAACTAAAAATGAAGTTTCTATTGCAGAAGGATTTGTTGCAGCAAGTTTATTATTTTGTGTTGGCGCTATGGCTATAGTAGGATCTTTGGAAAGTGGTTTGAGAGGTGATCATACAATTTTATTTGCTAAATCAGTATTAGATGGAGTATCATCAATTATTTTTAGTTCATCATTAGGTATAGGTGTAATGTTATCTTCAGTAGTAGTTTTTATTTATCAGGGAATAATAACTGTATTAGCAAATAGTCTTTCTGCAATATTAAATGATGTGATTATATCCAATATGTCCTCTGTTGGGAGTATTTTAATTATTGGATTAGCATTAAATATACTTGGGGTAAGCAAAATTAAAGTTGCAAACATGATCCCAGCTATATTTATACCAATAATATTTGGAATTTTTTGAGATTACATATTATTATTATTATTAAGTAATAATAATTTTCATTAGGTAACTTAATTGTAAATATTTAGAGTTACTTAGATACTTAGCTTTGTTTTAAGTGAATATTGATATATAATATCAATGATATTTTAAACATAGCAAAATACTAAGGAGGATTAGATTTAATGAATGAAAATACTAATAAGAAAATAACGACTATAGATGTAAGTGAAATAGATGAATTATTAGGAAAGATAGAATTGATAGACATAAGAGAGCCTTTTGAATATAGAGTAGGAAGTCTTAAGACGTCTAAAAACATACCAATGCATGATTTATTGGATAATGCAGATAATTACTTAGATAAAAACAAGGAATATTATTTGATATGTAGATCGGGAGCAAGAACAGCTAGCGTGTGTATTGATCTAAGAGAAAAAGGATTTGATGTTATAAATGTTTATGGTGGAATGATATCTTATGATGGAGATCAATTAAATGATTAGCTATTAAATAATAAGTTATCTCAATTTTTAATATTGAGGTAACTTATTTTGTTTATTACTTGAAAAATATTTACAATAGGATTATAATCTAATTAAGCAAATACTTAATTAGATTATATAAGAGGTCTTTATGAATAGTTTTATAAATTTATTTAAAGCAATAGCTGATGAAACAAGAGTAAATATATTAATATTACTATCTAAAAAAAATATGTGCGCAAAAGGGATTGCAAAGCACTTAAGAATAAGTGAAGCAGCTGTCTCTCAACATATAAAGATATTGAAAGAATCGCAACTTATAATAGGATATAAAATAGGATATTATATTATTTATGATTTAAATGAAGAGAGAATAAATGATGCTATTAAGTTTTTAAATTTAATAACTAATAGCGATAATATATCATTAAGCTTAAATTCTAAAGATAAGAATTATAAAGTAGGATCTCTTATGTGTTTATCAAATTGCAAAAACAAAAAATGTTCTAAAAAAGAATTAATTAAGGAGGAATTGACAATGAAAGTATGTTTTCCAGTAAAATCAAATGAAGGTGTAAATAGTATTCCATATAATCACTTTGGAACAGCACCATTATTTATAATATGTGATACTGAAACTAATGAAGTTAAATCATTAAACAATGGTGATTTAGGTCATGAACATGGGAAATGCCAACCAATAAAAGCATTATCAGGTGAAATTGTAGATGCAGTAATAGTAGGTGGAATAGGAAGTGGTGCTATTACAAAACTTAATTCTATGGGAATTAAAGTTTTTAAAGCAATAGAAGGAAATGTTAACAAAAACTTAGAAGCATATAAAAAAGGTGAATTAACAGAATTCCCATCTAATCATACATGTAGCCATGATGGATGTGGTCATTAATAATATGAAAAACTGATTTGTTTCAGTACAATATTGACATGTGCACAAGAAAAGCTGGGCAGAGTCTAAACGACAAGGGTTTATTTGTTTATTTACAGATTAACTCATAACAAAAGGAGTATTGATAAATAGGATTATCAATACTCTTTTTGTCTGTTATAATTTATTAACTTCATATAAAGTGCTAAATTATATTTATGCAAATTAAGTAAGTTGAATATTAAACCGTATGCTTTTCCTAATAATATAAAAATAAAAATCATATGGTAAAAGTTACACAGAAACATTATAATATAATGAAAGAGAATAGTATTATTAGCAATTATATGCAATAAGGGGGAATAAAAATGAAAAAAGTTAGAATAGCACTACTAGGATTGGGGAATGTTGGTCGTGGTGTTTGTATGATTTTAAATTCTAATAAAGAAGAAATAATGAAACGTTCAGGTTATGAAGTTGAAATTGCTAAGATTCTTGTAAGAGATAAAAGCAAAGCAAGAGGAGTAGAAGTTTCAGAAGAACTTATAACTACAAGTTTTGATGAAATATTAAATGATAATTCTATCAAAATAGTTATTGAAATTATGGGAGGAATAGATCCAGCTAAGGAATATATGATAAAGTGCATGAATGCAGGTAAACATATTGTAACAGCAAATAAAATGTTAATTGCAACACATGGAGATGAACTTTTTGAAAAAGCTGATAGCAATAATGTTATGTTTAAATATGAAGCAAGTGTTGCAGGTGGAATTCCAATAATAAATGGAATAGATGAAAGTTTGACTGCAAATAAAATAAAAGAATTATATGGAATTATAAATGGTACTACAAATTATATTTTAACTAAAATGGAATGTGATGGATTAGAATTTGACGAAGCTTTAAAAGAAGCACAAGAAAAAGGTTATGCAGAAGCAGATCCTACATCTGATATAGATGGTTATGATGCTCAATATAAATTAGCAATACTTTCATCATTGGCATTTGGAACAAAGGTTGACGTAGATAATGTTTATAGAGAAGGAATAACTAATATAAATCCTATAGATATGGAATATGCAAAAGAATTTAAAATGGTTATTAAATTGCTTGCAATTGTAAAAGAAGTTAAGGGAAAACTTGAATTAAGAGTTCATCCAACTATGATACCTAAAAAACATCCACTAGCTAATGTATATGATTCATTTAATGCTGTGTTTGTAAAGGGAAATGCAGTTGGTGATTTAATGTTTTATGGTAGAGGAGCAGGAGATTTACCAACAGGTAGTGCTGTAGTTAGTGATGTTATTTCTATGCTTAGAAGTAATGTTGATTTAGAAAATTATAATTCAGTAGTAAAAAATAATTTATGGGATAGAGAAATATCAGATATAAAAGATGTTGAAAGTAAGTTTTATATTAGAGCAACTGTATTAGATGAATCAGGAGTCTTAGGTGAAATAACTGCTATTTTAGGAAAACATAATGTTAGTTTAAGATCAGTTATTCAAAAAGGTGAGGAAAATGAAGAGGGTCAAGTAACAATAGTTTTAGTTACACATAAGACAACTCAAGCTCAAATATATAGCTCTTGCAATGAAATATCTAATTTAAGTTCTGTAAATAAAATAGACAATATAATAAGAATAGAAGATTTTAAAGAGTAGATTAAAAAATAGATTTATGATATGCTCTCTTTATAGTAGACAGTTAAAATAATAAAACTGTTTTCTTTATAAAGGGAGTAGTTTATTATATGACTGGTTTTTTATTTTAAAATAAAGGTCATGTTTTAAGAACATATAAATAAAAGAATGATAAAAATAATACTTATTATAAATTTTAAAGCTGAATTTCCTTAAAAAATAATTTATTAATTAACAATTTATTAATAAAGGAGAGTAAATAAGCATAAGAATAGATATATAACGAGTCATATCAAGAAAGTTAAAAAAATAACAATGTTGACAAGATTATACAAGTGTGTAATAATAAAAACATCAAAAGAAAACGTTTGTATAGAGGGTGCACAATGAATAATATTAAAGAATTATTAGAAGAAAATCCAATAATAGCAGCAGTAAAAGATATGAAACAATTAGACGTAGCATTAGAATCCTCAGCTGAAATAATTTTTGTACTATTTGGAGACGTAATGAACATTAAAGAAATTAGTGAATTAATAGTTTCCAAAGGTAAAGTAGGTGTGATTCACATTGATTTAGTAGAAGGCTTTACGAATAAAGAAGTTGTTATAAAATTCTTAAAACAAGAAACTAAATTTAAAGGAATTATTAGTACAAAACCTCAAGTAGTAAAGATAGCAAAAAATTATGGGTTAGTAGCAATACAAAGAGTATTTATATTTGATACGTTATCATTAAAAAATGCAGAAAATCATTTAGTAGTAGATTGCGATGCATTAGAAGTGTTACCAGGAGTTATTCCAAAAGTTATAGAAATTATATCAAAAAAATCAAATAAACCGGTTGTTGCAGGCGGTCTGATTGAAACTAAAGAGGATGTTATGTTAGCGCTAAGTTCAGGTGCAACATGTGTCTCAACAACTAAAAATAAAATATGGAATATGTAGGCTTTAGATTTAGTTAGTATAGTCTTATAAAGCAAAAAAGTTTTATTTGGCTTTATTTATAAAATTTATTTATTTATGATGAGAGGATTGGTGAATTAAATGGGTAAATATGTTGTAGCGTTAGATCAAGGAACTACAAGTTCAAGAGCTATTATTTTCGACAAGGAACAAAATATTGTAGGTGTAAGCCAAAAAGAGTTTACACAAATATATCCACATGAAGGTTGGGTAGAACATAATCCGCTAGAAATATGGTCAAGCCAATATGGAGTACTTCAAGAAGTATTAGCAAAAACTAACATTACGGCTGATGAAATAGCAGCTATAGGTATAACAAATCAAAGAGAAACTACAATTGTATGGGATAAAAATACTGGGGAACCAGTTTACAATGCTATAGTATGGCAATGTAGAAGAACTGCTGGTATAGTAGATGAATTAAAGAAAGACGAAGAATTTGCTGAATATGTAAAAGCAAATACAGGATTATTATTAGATGCTTACTTCTCAGGAACTAAAATTAAATGGATTTTAGATAATGTTGAAGGCGCAAGAGAAAAAGCTGAAAAAGGCGATTTATTATTTGGTACAGTTGATACATGGTTAGTTTGGAAGTTAACAAATGGTAAGGTTCATGTAACCGACTACACTAATGCTTCTAGAACTATGCTATACAATATAAAAGAATTAAGATGGGATGAAAAAATCATCAATAAACTAGGAATACCAACTTCTATGTTACCAGAAGTTAAGAATTCTTCAGAAGTTTATGGTCATACTAATCTTGGCGGCGTTGGTGGCGTTAGAGTTCCAATATCTGGTATGGCTGGAGATCAACAATGTGCATTATTTGGACAAACTTGTTTCGAAAAAGGTAGTGCTAAAAACACTTACGGAACTGGTTGTTTCTTACTTATGAATACAGGCGAAGATATGGTTCTTAGCAAAAATGGTCTTGTAACTACAATTGCTGTTGGTATAAATGATAAAGTTGAATATGCGTTAGAAGGATCAGTATTCGTTGGTGGAGCTGTAATTCAATGGATAAGAGATGAACTTCAATTCATCCATGATGCAGCAGATTCAGAATATTTTGCTAAAAAAGTAGAAGATAATGGTGGAGTTTATGTAGTACCAGCATTCGTTGGACTAGGAGCACCATATTGGGATATGTATGCTAGAGGAGCTATCTTTGGATTAACTAGAGGAGCTAATAGAAATCATATAATTAGAGCAGCATTAGAATCAATAGCTTATCAAACTAATGATTTATTAACTGCTATGGCAGAAGATGCTGGATGTAAATTAGCATCACTTAGAGTTGATGGAGGAGCTAGTAGAAATGATTTATTAATGCAATTCCAAGCTGATATTTCAAATACTCAAGTTCTTAGACCAATCATCACTGAAACTACAGCTTTAGGAGCTGCTTACTTAGCAGGTCTTGCAGTTGGATTCTGGGAATCTAAAGAAGAAATTGCAACTAAATGGGCTGTTAGTAAGAGCTATGGACCAACTTTTGAAAGTGCTAAGAGAGAAAAGCTAAACAAAGGATGGAAAAATGCAGTTTCAAGAGTTAAAGGTTGGGCAGAATAGTAGACAAACCTAAACATTTATGTTATAATATAAATATAAAGTAAATAAAAAGTGCTTAGAGAATTAGAGTCAAGCACAAAGACAGATTACTTGTTATTTGTAATTTGTGTTTGTGATTGGCTCTTTTGTTATATAAAAGGAGGATAAAATATGTATGATGTAGCAATAATTGGAGCTGGTGTCATTGGAGCTTCTATATTTAGAGAATTAACTAAATATAACTTAAAAGTAGCTGTTTTAGAGAAAGAAAAGGATGTATCAATGGGTACTTCAAAGGCTAACTCAGCAATAGTACATGCTGGATTCGATCCAAAGATAGGTACTTTAATGGCTAAGTACAATGTAAAAGGAAATGAAATGTATGAAGATCTTTGTAAAGAGTTAGATGTTCCGTTTAAAAGAAATGGTTCATTAGTTGTAGCTCATTCAGAAGAAGAAATGCAAACAGTAAGAGATCTTTGTGAAAATGGTACTAAAATAGGTGTTAGAAACCTAAGAGTTATAGATAAAGAAGAATTATTAAAAATGGAACCAAATCTTACAGATGAAGTTCATGGAGCTTTATATGCACCAACTGGTGGAATAGTTGGACCGTTTGAATTTACAATTGCATTATGTGAAAACGGTGTAACTAATGGTGGAGAAATTAAACTTAAAAAAGAAGTTTCTTCAATCAAAAAAGAAAATGGAATATTTATAATAGAAACTACTGATGGAGAAAAAGTAGAAGCTAAATATATAGTAAATGCTGCTGGCCTTTATGCAGATAAAGTACACAATATGATTTGTAAAGAAACATTTAATATTACTCCAAGAACTGGTGAATATTATGTAATGGATAAATCTCAAGGTAAAATAGTATCTCATACAATATTCCCTTGTCCTTCTAAAATGGGTAAAGGTATATTAGTTAGTCCAACAATACATGGTAACCTTATCATAGGACCAGATGCTATAGATATCGAAGATAAAGAAGATTTAGGAACAAATGGTGAAGGATTAGACGCTATAAGAGAATCTGCTATGCATACTACTACAAAGATTAATTTCAGAGAAAGCATAAGAAACTTTGCAGGTTTAAGAGCAACACCAAGTACAGGAGACTTCATAATTGAAGAAAATGATGAAGTTAAAGGATTCGTTGATGCTGCTGGTATGAAATCACCAGGATTAACTTCAGCTCCAGCTGTAGCTGAAGCAGTAGTTGAAATATTAGGTAATGCAGGTCTTAAATTAACTAAGAAAGATAACTTCATAGCTAAGAGACATCAAGTTCACTTTATGGAATTATCAGCTGAAGAAAAAGCTGAAATGATTAAGAAAAACCCACAATACGGTAGAATGATCTGTAGATGTGAAAGCATCACTGAAGGTGAAATCGTTGATTCTATAAAGAGATCATTTGGAACACTTTCTCTAGACGGTGTTAAGAGAAGATGTAGACCAGGAATGGGAAGATGCCAAGGCGGATTCTGTGGACCAAGAGTTCAAGAAATAATAGCAAGAGAATGTGGTGTTAAATTAGAAGAAGTAGTACAAGAAAAAGACGGTTCTTACATTTTAACAGGAAAAACTAAGTAGGAGGCTTTAATTATGAGTTATGAATTAATAGTAATTGGTGGAGGTCCAGCAGGACTTGCAGCAGCACACGAAGCATATACTAATGGAATCAAGAAGATATTAATATTAGAAAGAGACAAAGAACTTGGAGGAATCCTAAATCAATGCATACATAATGGATTTGGGCTTCACACTTTCAAAGAAGAATTAACAGGTCCTGAATATGCAAGCAGATTTATTGATATGTTACAAGATACAGATGTAGAAGTTAAATTAGATACAATGGTATTAAATATAGATGAAGACAAAACTGTACATGCAATGAATTCAGAAGAAGGCTACATGACTTTAAAAACAAATGCAGTAATTCTTGCAATGGGTTGTAGAGAAAGAACTAGAGGAGCTATAAATACTCCTGGAGACAGACCAGCAGGTGTATTCACAGCAGGTGCTGCTCAAAGATATATAAACATGGAAGGATATATGCCAGGTAAAGAAGTATTAATACTTGGATCTGGAGATATCGGATTAATAATGGCTAGAAGAATGACACTTGAAGGTGCTAAGGTTAAAGCTGTTGTTGAATTATGTCCATATTCTAATGGATTAAACAGAAACATTGTTCAATGTTTAAATGATTATGATATTCCTCTATACTTATCACACACTATAATTGATATAGTAGGAGATACAAGAGTAGAAAAAGTTGTAATTGCTGAAGTTGGTCCAGACAGAAAACCAATTAAAGGAACTGAAAAAGAATTTACTGTTGATACATTATTATTATCAGTAGGTCTTATCCCAGAAAATGAATTATCAACAAATGCTGGTATTCAAAAAGATAACAGAACTAATGGTTTAATAGTAACAGAAAACATGGAAACTTCAATGGATGGAGTATTTGCTTGTGGTAATGTAGTACACGTTCATGACTTAGTTGACTTTGTTACTCAAGAATCAAAACATGCTGGACAAGCAGCTGCTAAATACATTAAGAAAGAACTTAAAAAAGGTAGTTATGTAAATATAATTAATGGACAAAATGTTAATTATACAGTACCTCAAAAACTTGATGTAGAAGCAGTAGACGATAAATTAACTATATTCATGAGAGTTAATAACATTTATCATAATAAGGCTTTAGTTGTAAGATGTAATGGTGAAGAAATTGCTAAGTTTAAGAGAGCTCACTTAGCACCATCAGAAATGGAAAAGGTTATTTTAAGTAAGCCTTTATTAGAAAAAGTTAAAGGTGATATTACAATATCATTAGAGGATGGTGAATAAGATGATAAAAGAATTAATTTGTATAAGCTGCCCAATGGGTTGTCATTTAAAAGTAGACGCAGAAAATAATACTGTAACAGGTAACACTTGTAAAAGAGGTGCAGAATACGGTATAAACGAAGTTACTCACCCAGTTAGAGTAATAACTTCAACTGTTAAAGTAAAGGGAGGACAACTTCCAGTTATACCAGTAAAAACTAATGGAGCAATTCCAAAGGGTCTTAACTTCAAATGCATGGAAGTTTTATCTGGAGTAGAATTACAAGCACCAGTTAAAATTGGAGATGTTATAGTTAAAGATGTATTAGGAACAGGCGTTGATATTGTAGCTGCTAGAAATATGAAAGCAATCTAATATTAACACAAATAGTGCACCAAAATTTGGTGCACTATTTTATTTTTTATTTTCAGGTATATGTTTAAAAATGTTAATATATGATATACTAGGCATATCATATTTTAAAATTATGTTTTATAGTATAAAAAATGGACTCGTATAAATTACGAATCCATTTTTTTATATTAGTTTTATTGTTATATCTCTTAAAGTGATTTTTTACAAAAGGATCATTATCCTGATAACTATCAATCTATTTATACTATAATATTAAATATTGTTTTAAAATTGCGTTGGATATTAATTAAAAGCATTATAAATAGCAGTTATGGCTTTTTCAAAACTATCATTTTCTATACCAACTAATATGTTGATTTCACTAGATCCTTGGTCAATCATTCTTATATTTACATTAGCTTCTGATAACGCAGTAAATACTTTTGATGCTACACCTTTTTGTTTAGCCATACCTTTACCAACAGTAGCTATTAAGGCCAGGTTAGGATGAACTTCTATTGTGTCAGGATTACAAGTTTTTTTAATTTCTTCAACAATTAAAGAAGTTTTATTTTTTAATTGAGAATCTGAAATTACTAAACAAACAGTATCTATACCAGAAGGCATGTTTTCAAATGAAACATTATGCTGTTCAAGTATTGATAGTAATTTTCTACAAAAACCTAATTCAGAATTCATAAGAGCTTTTGCAATTGAAATTACAGTAAAATTTTTTTTACCAGCTATACCAGTTATAGTTTGTAAATCTTCACTTAAAGAGTCCTCTACTATAAATGTTCCGTTATCTTCTGGTTTGTTAGTATTTTTTATATTAATTGGAATACCTGCTTTTCTTACAGGGAAAATAGCTTCTTCATGTAAAACAGAAGCACCCATATAAGAAAGCTCTCTAAGCTCAGTATAAGTTATTGTGCTTATAGGTTTTGGATTAGATATTATTCTAGGATCAGCCATTAGAAATCCAGAAACATCCGTCCAATTTTCATAAAGATCAGCATTTAAACTTGCAGTAACTAAAGCGCCAGTAACATCTGATCCACCTCTTGAAAAAGTTACTATATTTCCATTGCTATCAGAACCATAAAATCCTGGAATAACAGCTTTGTCAATTGATGAAAGTTTTTCTTTTAATAATCTTAATGTTTCATCATAATTTAAACACCCGTCAGTATTAAATTTAATTACATCTTTAGCATCAACAAATTCAAATCCTAAATAATTGCTAAGAATTAGAGCATTTAAATATTCCCCTCTGCTAGCTGCATAATCACTAGAAGCCCCCTCTTCTAAATCCTTTTTTATAATGTCTAAGTGAGATCTGATATTAAGATCTAATTCTAAATCTGTTACTATTCCAATATATCTGTTTTTAATATGATTAAAAACATCGTCTAAAGATATGCCAGCATTGATGTGTGCATGACAAAGGTATAGTAAATCAGTGATTTTAGAATCTTTAGAAGTTCTTTTTCCAGGTGCAGATGGTACAATATATTTTCTAGCTTTATTAGATGTGATTATGCTTTTCACTTTTCTAAATTGTACAGCATCAGCTAATGAACTTCCGCCAAATTTTGTTATAATAGTATTCATTTTTTATAGCCCCCCAAAAAATAAAGTATATATTTTGATAACTTACTTATATTACTTATATAAGAGTATCAAATTTATGTTTATTTATATAATTTTATACATAATAAATTGTAACAATTTATTATTCAATATTCAACAATTTTGTATATAAATATATCTAATTATTGAATAATAAAAAAGATTATATATAATATTATAAATAAGTTCTCACTTAATAGAATTGACATTTAAGTATAAAAATATTAATAAAATTAACTATTTAGTATATATTTTAGGAAAAAATAAAAAAATCTAAAAAAAATCTTGAGTTATATAAGAATATCATATATAATGATATCAATAAAATTATTGAACAAAGGCGTTCAATGGATATATTGATATATCCATTGTTCGCCTTTTTTACTTAAAGGGGGAATTAGAAATGGCAAAATACAGTAAAGAAGATATCATGAACTTAGTAAAGGAAAATGGGGTTAGATTTATAAGATTACAGTTCACTGATATGTTTGGAGCATTAAAGAATGTAGCAATAACAGATAGGCAATTAGAAAAAGCACTAAATAATGAATGTATGTTTGATGGATCATCTATTGATGGATTTGTTAGAATTGAAGAATCTGATATGAACTTGAGACCAAATCTAGATAGTTTTGTAATATTTCCATGGAGACCTCAACAAGGTAAAGTTGCAAGATTAATATGTGATGTATATAAACCAGATGGCACACCATTTGAAGGAGATCCAAGATATATATTAAAGAAGGCTATTTCAGAAGCAGCTAAACTTGGATATGAGATGAATGTTGGTCCAGAATGTGAATTCTTTTTATTTGAAACTGATGAATATGGCAAACCAACAACCAAAACACAAGATAGTGCTGGATATTTTGATTTAGCACCTACGGATTTAGGAGAAAATGCTAGAAGAGATATGACTTTAGTGTTAGAAGATATGGGATTTGAAATAGAAGCTTCTCACCATGAAGTTGCAGAAGGACAAAATGAAATAGATTTTAAATATGCAGATGCATTAAGTACTGCAGATAATATAATGACATTTAAATTAGTAGTTAAGGCAATAGCACAAAAACATGGATTGTATGCGTCTTTTATGCCTAAACCTGTTTTTGGAATTAATGGTTCAGGAATGCATGTTAATATGTCATTATTTAAAGATGGTAACAATGTATTTGTTGATGAAAATGATCCAAATGGATTAAGTAAAATAGCATATAATTTTATAGCAGGTTTATTAAAAAACATAAAAGGTCTTACAGCAGTAACAAATCCATTAGTTAATTCATACAAGAGATTAGTACCAGGATATGAAGCACCTGTTTATTTAGCTTGGTCATGTAAAAATAGAACAGCATTAATTAGGGTTCCAGCAGCTAGGGGAGCAGGAACTAGAGTAGAATTAAGATGTCCAGATCCAAGTTCAAATCCATACTTAGTATTAGCATGTCTTTTACAAGCAGGATTAGATGGAATTAAAAATAATTTACAACCACCAGCAGGAATAGAGGCAAATATTTTTGCTATGAACGATGAGGAAAGAAAAGCTGAAGGAATAGATAATTTACCAAATAATTTATATGAGGCAGTTAATTTTATGAAAGAAAGTAATCTTGCAAAAGAAGCTTTAGGAGAACATATATATAAGACTTATGTTTCAGCTAAAGCTGCTGAATGGGATGATTATAGAACTAAAGTTCATGATTGGGAAATAGAAAATTATCTTAATAAATATTAGTAAAGTTTAAGGTGGGGTTGCGATGATGGAATCTCGAGGCAAAATAATTATAGCATTAAGTAATATGGAAACTAATAAGAAGCTAAAATGTTTATTGATGCAAGAAGAGTATGATGTTTTAGCCTTATGTACATCAGGAAATGAATTAATTAGAATAGTTATGCAATATTCACCAGATTTGGTTTTAGTAGGCTATAAGTTTAAGGATATGAGTTTACTAGATGTATATGAAGCAATATATGATTTTACAAGTTTTTTAGCATTAGTTAATGAACCCTATCGTTCTTTTATAGAAGAAGATACTGATATATATTGTATAGGAACCAAAATTTCCAATGTACTTTTAAAGAATTCTATTGATATTATATTTCAAGGAAAGAAAAGAATATTAAAATTGCAACAACAAGTGCAAAATTTAGAAAATACATTAGAAGATAGAAAGTTAATTGAGAAAGCTAAGGGAAATATCATGGAAGATAAAAATATGAGTGAAAATGAAGCTTTTAGATATATTCAAAAATTAAGTATGAATTTAGGAAAAAAAATGAGTGACGTTGCTTCTCTAATATTAGAGAATAATTTATAATTTTTTTTAATTAAGCTGTACAAAATCACTTATTGTAGTAAAATATACGAGTAATAATATCGAAAAAAGGTATTTTTACTCGTTATTTTGCTACTCATAAATATATTATTGTAAGGAGGAACGCAAATGGAAAAATTTATTCCTAAAAAGCAAGGGTTATATAATCCATGTTTTGAACATGATGCTTGTGGCATTGGTACAATTGTAAATATTGATGGCGAAAAATCCCATGATATTTTATCAGATTGTTTAACTATATTAGAAAAATTAAAACATAGAGGTGGAACTGGTGCTGATGAAAATACAGGTGATGGTGCAGGTGTTCTATTAAATATACCCCATAAATTTTTTACTGAAGAGCTAAAATCAAAAGGCATTGTTTTAGGTAATGAAGGTGATTATGCTGTTGGTATGATTTTTTTACCTCAAGAAGAGAAAGCAAGAAAAGAAGCAGAAAGCCTTATTGAAGATATATGTAAAGAAGAAGGATTAGAAGTAATAGGATGGAGAGATGTTCCAAGTAATCCTTCAATTTTAGGTAAAGCATCCTTAGAAGCTATGCCCGTAATAAAACAAATTTTCGTAAAAAGAGTTGGAACTAAAAAAGGAATTGCATTTGAAAGAAAATTATATATTGTTAGAAGAAATATAGAAAAAAGAGCTACTTGGATAAGTAAATTCTTAAATGAAATTTTTTATATGGCTTCTTTTTCATCAAAGACAATAGTATATAAAGGAATGTTATTATCTACTCAATTAAGAGAATTTTATAAAGATTTAGAAGACGAGAGAGTAGAAACATCACTTGCATTAGTACATTCTAGATATAGTACTAATACATTTCCAAGTTGGGAAAGAGCACATCCTAATAGATTCATGATTCATAATGGTGAGATAAACACATTAAGAGGGAATGTAAACAAGGTTTACTCTAGAGAAACTAATGTAAAATCAAGAGCACTTGGAAAAGATTTAATTAGGGTGCTTCCTATTATAAATAAAGAAGGATCAGATTCAGCAATT
The DNA here is from genome assembly GCF_023845855.1 of Clostridium sp. ZBS2. Classification (NCBI taxonomy): domain Bacteria; kingdom Bacillati; phylum Bacillota; class Clostridia; order Eubacteriales; family Clostridiaceae; genus Clostridium; species Clostridium sp. ZBS2. The sequence continues at coordinate 376,557 of NZ_JAMQIF010000010.1, read as the reverse complement.
TTAGATAATAATTTGGAATTTTTATATATGAATGGAATGGATTTAACTAGAGCTGTAATGATGGCAATTCCAGAACCATGGCAAAAAAGTAAAACTATGAGCAAAGAGAAAAAAGCCTTTTACGAATATAATGCTACATTGATGGAACCATGGGATGGTCCTGCTGCAATAGTATTTACTGATGGTGAAAAAGTAGGTGCAGTGTTAGATAGAAATGGTTTAAGACCATCAAGATATTATATAACTAAAGATAGAAGATTAATTTTATCTTCAGAAGTAGGTGCACTAGATATTCCATCAGAGATAATTGAGAAAAAAGATAGATTAAGACCAGGCAGAATGCTTATTGTTGATACAATTAAAAAAGAAGTTATTGATGATGAAGAACTAAAGCATACTTATGCTACAGAACATCCTTACGGGGAATGGCTTGAAGAGAAATTAGTTACTTTAGATAAAATTAATGATAGAAAGACTTTGAAAATAGAGTATGACAAGGATACAAGAAAAAGATTAGAAAAAACTTTTGGATATACTTATGAAGAAGTAAAAACAACTATTCTTCATATGGCTGAAAATGGTGCAGAACCACTTGCTGCAATGGGGATAGACGTTCCAATTGCTCCATTATCTAAAGAAGCACAACCTTTGTTTAATTATTTTAAACAATTATTTGCACAAGTAACTAATCCACCTATAGATGCAATAAGAGAAGAGATAGTTACAGCGTCTAATATTTATTTAGGACCAGAAGGAAATATTTTAGAAGATAAATCTTCAAATTGTGAACTACTTAAGCTTGAGTCTCCAATAATAAACAATGAAGAATTATCAAAAATAAAAGCACTTAATAAGGGAGAGATAAAAACAAAGGTTATAGATATAGTATTTGATAAGGGAAGTTCTTTAGAAGATGCCATAGATGAAATGTTTGATAAAGCACAAGAAGCCTATGAAAAAGGATATACTTTACTTGTATTATCTGATAGAAATGTATGCTCAACTAAAGTACCAATACCATCATTACTTGCAGTTTCAGCACTTCATCAATATTTAGTTAAAAAGGGTACTAGAACATCGGTAGGGTTAATACTTGAAAGTGGAGAACCAAGAGAAATTCATCATTTTGCAACATTAATTGGTTTTGGAGCATCAGCTGTAAATCCATATATGGCATATGAATCTTTAAGAGAACTTATTGAGGAAGGGTTACTTGAAATTGAGTATGATAAGGCTGTTTATAATTATAATAAAGCAGTAGTTAAAGGAATAATTAAGATACTTTCTAAAATGGGAATATCAACAATTCAATCTTATCAAGGTGCTCAAATTTTTGAAGCAGTTGGTATTGGCAAAAAAGTTATAGATAGATATTTTACTAATACAGTAAGTAGAATTGGCGGAATAGGATTAGAAGAAATTCAAAGAGAAGCTGAAATAAATCATGAAAAAGGTTTTAAAGATAAAACTTATGCAGCAGATTTTCAATTAGATTCACCTGGTTATGAAAAATTAAGATCAGGAGAAGAAAAAGAAGAACATTTATATAATCCTAATACCATACATAAGTTACAAAAAGCTACTAAAACTGGAGATTATGAATTATTTAAAGAATATGCATCCTTAATTAATGATGAAGAAGCAGAAATAACATTAAGAGGATTATTAGAGTTTAATTATAATTCATCAGAAATTCCATTAGATGAAGTAGAATCTGTTTCTGAAATAGTTAAAAGATTTAAAACAGGAGCTATGTCTTATGGATCAATTTCCAAAGAAGCTCATGAAGCATTAGCTATTGCAATGAATAGAGTTGGCGGAAAATCTAATACTGGTGAAGGTGGAGAAGATAGTGAAAGATGGATTGTAGATAAAAATGGAGATTCAAGAAGGTCTTCAATAAAACAAATTGCTTCTGGTAGATTTGGTGTTACATCTGAATATTTAGTAAATGCTGATGAACTTCAAATAAAACTTGCGCAAGGAGCAAAACCAGGTGAAGGTGGTCAATTACCAGCTACTAAAGTTTATCCATGGGTTGCTAAGACTAGACACTCAACTACTGGTGTAGGACTTATATCACCACCACCACACCATGATATATATTCAATAGAAGATTTAGCACAATTAATTTATGATTTAAAAAATGCCAATATGGATGCAAGAATATCTGTTAAACTAGTTTCAGAATGTGGAGTAGGAACAGTTGCAGCTGGAGTTGCTAAAGGTGGAGCTGATGTAATATTGATTTCAGGATATGATGGAGGAACAGGAGCATCACCTAAGAATTCAATAAAAAATGCAGGACTTCCATGGGAGCTTGGACTTGCAGAAGCACATCAAACATTATTACTTAATGAACTAAGAGACAGAGTAACAGTAGAGGTTGATGGAAAGCTTATGACAGGCAGAGATGTTGCAATTGCAGCGCTTCTTGGAGCAGAGGAATTTGGATTTGCAACAGCACCTTTAGTATCACTTGGATGTGTTATGATGAGAGTTTGTAATTTAGATACTTGCCCTGTAGGAATAGCAACACAAAATGAAGAACTTAGAAAAAGATTTAAAGGAAAGCCAGAATATGTAGTTAATTTTATGTACTTTATAGCACAGGAATTAAGAGAAATCATGGCAAAACTTGGATTTAGAAAAATTGATGAAATGATAGGTAGAGTAGATAGATTAAAACAAAAAGAAAATATACATGGCTGGAAAGCTAAAAATATTGACTTGAGTTCTATACTTTATACTCCAGATAAATTTAAAGGTAAAGTTATTAAATTTGATGAAGCAAACAAATCTGATCATAAATTAAATGAAGTAATAGATAAAACAATGTTTGTTAAAAAGTGTAAAGATGCTATAAATGGTAATGGAAATATAAGATTTGAAGTAGATATAACAAATACTGACAGAACTCTTGGAACAATACTTGGATCTGAAATAACAAAAGTAAATGGAAATAAGGGATTACCAGAAGATAGTATAGTTATCAAATGTAATGGTGGAGCAGGTCAAAGCTTTGGTTCATTTATTCCAAAGGGATTAACGTTTGAAGTTGAAGGTGACGCTAATGATTATTTTGGAAAAGGATTATCAGGCGGTAAGCTTATAGTATATCCACCCAAGAAAGCTACTTTTATAGCAGAAGAAAATATACTTATTGGAAATGTTGCCTTATATGGTGCAACATCAGGTAAGGTGTTTATAAATGGTATTGCAGGTGAAAGATTTTGTGTAAGAAATTCAGGCGCAACAGCTGTTGTTGAAGGCGTTGGAGCACATGGGTGTGAATACATGACTGGAGGAAAGGTTGTTGTATTAGGAAAGACAGGAATCAATTTTGCGGCAGGAATGAGTGGAGGAGTTGCTTATCTTTATAAAGAAGATGACAATTTCAAGATTAATATAAATGAAGAAATGATTCTTTTAGAAGAATTAAGTTTAGAAGATGAAGAAGATTTAAAAGATTTATTAGAAGAACATGTTGAAGTTACAGGATCTTCTAAGGGTAATAAAATATTATCTAACTTTGAAAATGACAAATCTAATTTCATAAAGGTAATACCTAAAGATTATAAAAAGGTATTGAAAGCAGTAGAAAAGTATAAGAATCTTGGATTTAAAGAAGAGGAAGCTTTAATAAAAACATTCCAAGAAATAAAAGGAAGATAGGGGGCTTAAATGTGGGTAAACCAACTGGTTTTTTAGAATATGACAGAGAAGTAGGTTTAAATAGAGAACCAAAGGAAAGGTTAAAGGATTATGATGAATTTCATAAAAGTCTTTCTTTAGAAAAGCAATCTATTCAAGGTGCTAGATGCATGGATTGCGGTGTACCATTTTGTCAATCAGGTACATTATTTTCAGGAATGGTTTCAGGTTGTCCTCTTCACAACTTAATTCCTGAATGGAATGACCTAGTATATAAGGGGAAATGGGATTTGGCATATGAAAGATTAAGCAAAACAAATCCTTTTCCTGAATTTACAGGTAGAGTTTGTCCAGCTCCTTGCGAAGCAGGTTGCACAGTAGGATTAAATGGTCCAGCAGTTACTATAAAAGAAAATGAGAGAGCTATTATTGACACTGCATTTAATAATGGCAAAGTTGTAGCTAATGCACCAATAAAAAGAACAGGGAAAAAAGTAGCTATAATAGGTTCAGGTCCAGCAGGACTTGCAGCAGCCAATACATTAAATAAGTGTGGTCACAAAGTTACAGTTTATGAAAGAAATGATAGACCAGGTGGATTATTAATGTACGGAATTCCTAATATGAAACTTGATAAAGAAGTAATTTTAAGAAGAATTAGAATTATGGCAGAAGAGGGTATAAAATTTATAACTAATGCAAATGTTGGAGAAAATTATAATGCTAATGATTTAATTGAAGAGTATGATGCAATTATTTTAGCTACAGGAGCATCTAATGCAAGAGATTTAAATGTTGACGGAAGAGATAAAGCTAAAGGCATTCATTTTGCAGTAGACTTTTTAAAAGCAAATACTAAAAGCTTTTTAGATTCTAATCATGAAGATAATAATTATATATGTGCAAAAGATAAGAATGTAATTGTAATAGGTGGAGGAGATACAGGAACTGACTGTGTTGGAACTTGCCTTAGACATGGATGTAAATCATTAGTTCAACTTGAAATAATGTCTAAACCATCAAATGAAAGAAATAAAAATAATCCTTGGCCAGAATGGCCTAAAATATTAAAAGTTGATTATGGCCAAGAAGAATTTATTGATTTATATGGAAAAGACCCAAGAGAATATTTAACTACAATTACAGGAATTAATGTAGATAATGAGGGTAATATTATAAGCGTTGATACTGTAAAAGTAGAATGGAAAAAAGATGATGAAGGAAGAATGTTTCCAATTACAGTTAGAGGGACAGAAAAAACTTATGAAGCTGATTTAATTTTACTTGCTATGGGATTTACAGGATCAGAAGATTATATAAAAGAAGAATTTAAAATAGAATTTGATTCAAGAAACAATATAAATGCAAATTCAATAGATTTTAAAACTAATATTCCTAAAGTATTTGCAACTGGAGATGCTAGAATAGGTCAATCATTAGTTGTTACAGCTATTAGTGAAGGCATAAATAGTGGATTAAAAGTAAATGAATTCTTAAGAAAATAATTTAATATAATAAAATTTCAAGTAGTATTAGTTTAATTTATTAAAACTAATACTACTTTTTTTCTTAATTTTCAACAAAAACTTACATAAATATTATCAAATAATAAAAGAATACTATAGAGGTGTTTTAATATTATTTGAATTTATAGTATTATAAAAATTATACTCTTCATATCAAATTTCATTATCTTAAGCTTAAAAGAAAAACTAACAGGAGGATGAAAGATGGAAAATGAACATAAACAACTCAGGTGGTATAATCTGGCCCTAATATCTTTTGTATCTGTTTGGGGATTTGGAAATGTTGTTAATAACTTTGCAAATCAAGGATTACAAGTTATAGTTTCTTGGATATTAATTATAGGATTATATTTTATACCATACGCTTTAATGGTTGGTGAATTAGGAACAATTTTTAAAGAGGAAAAAGGTGGTGTAAGTTCATGGATAAGATCAACTTATGGAGTTAAATTAGCGTATTTAGCAGGATGGACTTATTGGGTAGTGCATATTCCATATTTGGCTCAAAAGCCACAAGCTGTTTTAATAGCATTAGGATGGGTAATTAAAGGTGATGGAACTTTATTAAAAGATATGGTTCCTTTAGTAGCTCAAAGTATAACTCTATTGATATTTTTCCTTTTCTTATGGGTGGCATCAAAAGGAATTAAGTCATTAAATAGAATAGGAACAATAGCAGGAACTGCGATTTTTATAATGTCATTGTTATACATTTTGTTAGTTATTACAGCGCCTGCATTAAGAGGAGTTAAAATTGCGACAACAGATTTATCAGTTAAAGCATTAATGCCTAATTTTAATTTTTCATATTTTACAACATTATCAATGCTAGTATTTGCAGTAGGTGGAGCAGAAAAAATATCTCCATATGTTAATAATACTAAAAATTCTAAAAAGGAATTTCCTAGAGGAATGATAGTTTTAGCTATTATGGTAACAATATCAGCTATATTAGGTTCTATAGCTATGGCAATAATGTTTGATGCAAATAATATACCGAAAGATCTTATGATGAATGGACAATATTATGCATTTAAAAAACTAGGAGAGTATTATGGATTAGGCAATTCATTATTAATTTTATATGCATTAGCTAATATGATAGCTCAGATATCAGCTTTAGTTGTATCTATTGATGCACCTTTAAAAGTATTATTAGGAGATGCAGATGATAATTTTGTTCCAAAATCTTTAAGTAAGATAAATGATAAAGGTGTGCCTGTAAATGGCTACATAATGACCGCTGTATTAGTAGGAATATTGATAATTGTTCCAGCTTTGGGAATCGGCAATATGACTGATTTATTTAACTGGCTTTTAAGATTAAATGCGGTTGTAATGCCAATGAGATATTTATGGGTATTTTTAGCTTTTATTGGTATTAAGAAGGCTAGTGAAAAATATAATTCTAGCTATAAATTTGTTAAGAATGATAAATTTGCTTTAATAATAGGTGTATGGTGTTTTATATTTACAGCATTTGCATGTATAATGGGAATGTTTCCACATGGAGTAGAGGCTTATTCTCCAGAGTGGATTTTTACACTTGTACTTAATATAGTTACACCGTTCATATTATTAGGGCTAGGATTGATATTACCTAGTATGGCAAGAAGTAGGAAAAATAAATAAAAATATATAATAAGTTTATATAAAACCCTTAATAGAATATAAAATATCTTTTATTGCATTGCACATAAATTTAATATATTATATAATATAAATTAAATTAAAGCTTGCAAAGGAGTATATTATGAGAGGCAATTTTAGAAACATACTGTACTTTATTGGTAGTACATGTATAATAATTTTAATAATATCATTATTTTTTAGTATATTGCCATATATATTATTAGTTGGAGTAATAGCTTATCTTTTAATAAAGTTAATATCATTTATTAAAGGAAGAAAAGATAAATTAAATGAAGATGTAAGAAAAAATAAAAATGTATATGAAAATAATAAAGAATTTACATATGATTCAAATGATGATTTAGTTGGCGATATAATTGATGTTGAATATGAAGAGGTAGATAAGGATAAAAATAATTATTAGGATTATAGTAATTATTTTTATAAAATTTTTAATAGAAATTCTACATTAATATTTTTAAGTAGAGATAAAGAGTCTAATTTCTAGATTTTTTATCTCTTCTTATTTAATTTAAAAGTGGTATTTAAAAACTTATTATGATATAATATTAACCATAATAAAAGATGAGGTGGAGAGATAAAATGGACAATAAAAAATCATTTAGTTTTTTAAAATTATTATTAGGCGCATATATGTGTATAGGAATAGTACTTTTATTAACTAATAATTTAATTTTTGATTTAAGTTTAAATTCAGTATTGATTATAGGAATATTTGTATTATGTTCAGTAGTATATGGTGTGCTTCACAGAAATAAAAAAATTATTATGGCAGGTGGAACAGTAGCAGTCCTATATATTATATTAGCAGTGATATGTAGTCCTATAATTAGTTATAGTGCTCACAGAAATTTAATAGGAAGTATTCAAGATGTGGATTTTTCAAATGAGATACAATATATAGATTTAAATCAATTACCAACTATAGACAAAGAATTAGCGGAAAAATTAGCAGATAAAAAATTGGGTGAAATTGCAAGTCTTGGTAGCCAAGTATATGTTGGAACTTTAGATTTACAAAGTATTGATGGTGAATTATATTATGTAGCACCATTAGAACATTCTTCATTGTTTAAGTGGTTTACTAATAGAGAGGGTACAGCTGGATACATAAAGGTAAGTGCAACAAATCAAAATGATGTTCAATTAGTAACACAATTAGATGGAAAAGATTTAAGAATAAAATATTTAGATTCGTCTTATTTATTTAGCAATTTAAAAAGAGCTGCATTTTTTAGAGACATGAAAGCTGGACATACAGATTATACATTTGAATTAGATGATAGTGGAAAGCCTTATTGGGTTGTAACTAGATATGATAATGCTATTGGAATAGCAGAAACAAAAGCAATCGGAGCATTAATAATAGATGCACAAACAGGTGAATCGGAAAAGTATGGTATTGATAATTTACCTAATTGGGTAGATAGAATTCAACCATCAACATATATAAAAAGATATATAGATAAGTGGGGAGAATTAGTTCATGGAATTCTTAACTTTAGTGATAAAGATAAATTAAAATCAACTTCTGGTATGAATGTTATTTATAATAATGATACATGCTATTATTATACAGGCATAACTTCAGTAGGAAGTGATGAAAGTTTAGTAGGATTTACTTTAACAAATACAAGAAATGGTCAAACTAAATTATATAAGACAGCAGGAGCGACAGAATATGCAAGTATGAAATCTGCTGAGGGTAAAGTGCAACAATATGGATATACTGCTACATTCCCTTACTTAATAAATATTCAAAATGAACCTACATATTTTATGACACTAAAAGATTCAAGTGGACTCGTAAAACAATATGCTATGGTTAATGTGAAAAATTATAATACAGTTGGTGTTGGAGATACACTTCAATCAACTCTTAATAAATATTTAGAGGGATTAACTAACACTAATATTTCTTTAGAGGGTGGAAATAAAGAAGAAACTATTTTAGGTGAAGTTGAAAGAATTGGTGTTGTTGTTAAAGAAGGAACAAGTATATATGATGTTAAATTAAAAGGAATAAATAATATATTTTCAATTTCAACTGAAACATCTAGAGAAATTGCTTTAACAAATGTAGGTGATTCAGTTTCTATAAAATATATTAATGTTGGAAATAGTAGGTATTTAATAACTAATTATTTTGAAAATGTATCATTAAGTAATACTGAAACAAATAAAGAAGTAGAAAATACTCAAGAGTAATTTATATTTGTAAAAAATTAAGCTATATTGCTAAGATAAGCAATATAGCTTTCTTTATTACAACTAAGGTGTAAAATATTTCTTTTATGTAATTTAAAATATTAAATTAAAAAATCATGAGTAATAACTTAATTTTAAGAAAATTATCAGTTATTCTAATAAATTTAAAAAATAAATTTGAAGCATTAATTTAATTAATACTAGATTTTAATATTTTTGTAGCTTCATTTTCGCTTATATTTTTAATGACTCTTATTTCATCTATTAGGAATTTGCGTGCTGTGTTTAATATTTGTTTTTCTGTTGAGTTGAGAGCTTTCATCTTATTGATAAGAGTTAAATTATAAAATACATCTACGCTATCTTCCAATAAACCAGATTTTATTTTATTTAAATTTATCTCATATCTTTGTTTAGAAGGAAGATCTATTTCTTCCGGATTAGATGTGTCTTGAATATGATCTAGTATATCTTCTAGTGTATTAATATCATTAATCATACGTAATTTAGAATTAGGTATTCTATCAATAGGTATCATTATTTCTAAACTATTTTTTAACATTTGTATTATACAATATTTTTTTTTCTTACCACAGAAAAGTTTTTCTTCAATTCTTTGAACTATTCCTATTCCTTGCATGGGATAAACAACTTTATCACCAACGTTAAACAAAAAAACACCTCCTTTTATTTATGTGCTTATTTACATTATAACACATTTTATAAAATTTAATCCATTTTTGAAAATATATCGTTTGTATTGAATTACAAAGTAAATATAAAGATAATTACTTAATTTTATATTTTGTAATATATTAATATTTATTCTATATATATTAGTTAATAAAGATAAATCTGTCATTAAAAACAATTGATTAATAAATAAAAGATAGCCCCTTGATTATTTTTGAAAGCTAGTGTAAAATTAAGGTAAATAATTACAAAAATTTACATTTAAGTCATTGAGATTAAAGCCTGAAATATTATAAAGAAAAGGTGGCTATTGGAATGAGAGTTAAATATAAAAAAAACTTTAGATTAGGTGAAAATATAAAAGTAAAAATATCTACAAATGGAAATATAACTATTATAACTAAATATAAGGATAACAATATATCATTAAATAAAAATAGACTAATAGTTTATGGACAAAATGGAGATATAAAAAGACAGAAGCAATTATGGATATTTAAAAAGAAAAAATTAAACTTAAAATCTTTTATTAAGGGAATACAAGAACGAAAAAATAAGTTAAAAAATAAGAGAATAATAGTTAATGAAATAATTAATGAGGATGAGAATTTAATTAAAGGCATAAGAAAATATAAGACTTCAAGATTATTTTTTTGGTGTTTTCTAATTTTGACGTTTATTTTAAGAAGAAATTTAATAGTTCTAATTTCAGGTATTATAATATCAATTTATTGCAGTATACAAGCCTTTAATAATATAAAATATAAAAAGGCATACTTGATAGCAAATAATATAAGTAAAGATATATCATTTATGAATTTATATAATGAAGAAAAAGTAAATGAACTATTAGGAGAATTTAGTAAGCGCTATGGTAGTGAAGTTGAAGTATGTATTCAACTAAAAAATGCAGTTAATTGTTTTAAAGAATGTGGTATAAAATTAGCTAATGACTTGAGCAATTTAGAGATAGAGGATGTATCATATTACTTAAAGAATATTAATTTAAGAAAAGAGGAACTCAAAAAAAATAAATACAATAAAAATAACAATGATAATTTAAAAAATAAATTTAATACAAGTAGTAGCAACAATAGAACAATAAATTATGTATCATCATTTGATAATAATTTTAGCAATAAATTAGCGGTTTTGTATAGAAAAGAAGTAGAAAATAGTTTAGATATAAAATCAATTAATAGAGCAATAGAATTTTTTGAAGATGATGAAAATACAAATGAAAAGGGTAGAGAAAAAGCAGTAGTATCTAAGGATGATAATAAATTAACTGTATATTTCTATAAAAAATCTTCTGTATTTTAAAATACTTGTTCAAAATTACTAATAAAAATTATATCAGCATAGCTATTTTATTCCTTATTTTTTAAAACAAACAATTTAATATAGATAAATAATAATAGCTATGCTATTATTATATAGGAAAAAAATATATAAATTTATAAGAATATTTTATATTAAATATAAATTAAACATAATCGATATGGAGGAAATTATATTATGCAAGATATAATGATAATAGGGATAGCCGGAGGAACAGGGTCAGGAAAAACTACTTTATCATTGAATATTAAAGAAGAATTTGGTGATGATGTAGTTATACTTTCTCATGATTATTATTATAGATCAAATGATAATATATCATTAGATGAACGTAAGAAATTAAATTACGATCATCCTAATTCTTTTGAAACTGATCTTCTGATAAAACATCTTAAGATGTTAAGAAATGGAGAAACTATTAATCATCCAGTATATTCATTTGTTGAACATACTAGAACAAGTGAGACAATTATGATCAAGCCTGCAAAAGTAATAATAGTTGAGGGAATATTAATTTTTGAAAATCAAGAATTATGTGACTTGATGGATATTAAAGTATTTGTAGATACAGATGCTGATGTTAGAATCATTAGAAGACTATTAAGAGATGTACAAGAAAGAGGAAGAGATCTTGATTCTGTTATTAATCAATATCTTACTACTGTAAAACCTATGCATGAAGAATTTGTGGACCCTAGTAAAAAAAGAGCTGATATTATAATTCCAGAAGGTGGATGTAATACAGTTGCGCTTAGTATGTTACTAGAAAGAATACGTAGCTTTATTTAAAAAATATTAATAGATAATTTGCAATACATAGAGTAAAGATCAGATGTTAAAGTTTTATTATTTAATATCTGATCTTTAATTATTTATAACAAAGCCTAATACTTTATATTTTATTTTATAAAAAGTATTATTAAAGATTGAATTATTCCAATAAAACCACCTAAAATAAAGCCTAGTATTTCAATGTGTTTAAGTTCTTTTTTAGCAACAGATATTATTATGCTTTCCAATTTATTCAAATCAAGAAGATTGATTTTTTCTTCAACAATTTTTTCAATATCTATTTTTTCTTTAGCTTTTGACATAATTGTATTATGTATATCGTTGATAATAGGATTTAATTCAGTATTAATAATTTCATCAATATAGCTTTTAATCATTACATTAAATGGAGCAGGAATGAAATTGATTTTTTCTGATATTACATTTACTATTTTATTTTTTATATATTCATTAAAGTTTTCTTTATCTTCTTCTTTTATTATTTCATTAAATAAATCATCTACTGATAATAATTCATTTGCAATAACTTGCCCAATATTTTTAGCAATTTCTTTTTGTCTTTTTGGTATAAGGCCTATAATTTCTATATTAAATATAGGTATTTTTATAGGTTTTATTGGTCTAAATAATAACTTTATAGCTAAAATATTAGTAATCCAACCTATAAGTCCACCAATTAAAGTTAAAAATAATATTGTTATTAAAATGTGTATCATAGTTAAATAACTCCCCCTATTATTTAATAGTAAAAATACTTAAATAGTATATCATATTAATGTAAAAACTAAAAGTACATAAAAACATGTGTTTTAATTTTAAATATCAGTAATTATGTTTAGAAAGAATATACTCTTTAAAAGTATATTTTAAAGAGTATAGAACAATTTGAAAGTTTATATATTTTCAGAAAGGCAAATATGAAAAAAACGACTGATTTACAGTCGCTTTTTTCTTCTTTAGGAAATTATAAAAATATTAAAGTACTCTTTCGGCAATATTAGTAGAGTGATCACCAATCCTTTCAAGATTACTAATCAAATCTAAAAATATTGTACTAGAGTTAGCTGAACATTTTTTTTGATTTAATCTTTTTATATTGCTTTCTCTAAGTGTTTTTTCACAAGTATCTATTTTCAATTCAATTTCTTTTACATGCTTAGCGTTAGTATAATCACTGTTTTCATAACACTTTAAAGCTAAAGTTAAGGCATTAAGAGTCTGCTCATACATACTCATAAGTTCTTCAATAGCATCTTGTGGAATTCTAATATGATCATCAATTTTTTCAGTAGCCAATTCTACTATATTTTTTGCATGATCACCAATTCTTTCTATGTCATTAATTATATGAAAGCTTGTACTTAAAATTTTACTATCAGTATCTGGTAATTCATAATTTGATAATAGAACTAAATAATCTGTTATCTCTTTTTCTAAAGTATTTATTATTTTCTCATTACTATATACTTGTTTTATGTATTCTTCATTTTCAATCAAAAAAGCTTTCATGGCTAATTCTATATTTTTTTGTGCAATTTTACCCATTCTAATTGTTTCATTAACAACTTGTCCAGTTGCTACAATAGGAGTATCTAATAAATTTTTATCCAAATAAATTGATCCATCTGTTTCTAAAGAATCTTTACCAGGTAAGATTTTATTTGCTAATAAAACAAGATATTTTGACAAAGGCAGTAAAACTATTGTACTTGTAATATTAAAAATAGTATGAGCATTTGCAACTTGTCTAGAAACATCTGTAGGGTTAATATATTTTATAAATGAAATTAGTGGATTTATAAATGGAGTAAATATTAATACACCTATAATATTAAAAAAGAGATGTATTAAGCCAGCCTTTCTAGCAGTTTTGCTTCCACCAGCAGAGGCTAAAAGTGCTGTAACACAAGTTCCAATATTGCATCCAAATATAATAGGCAATGCAATATTCATATCAATAGCTCCAGTTGTAGCAAGGGCTATTAAGATACCAGTTGTGGCAGAAGAACTTTGAACTATTGCAGTCATTAAAAGTCCACATAAAACTCCTAAGAGTTTATTATTGCCAACGAGAACTAAAATTTGCGAAAAAATTGATGATTCAGCTAACGGTTTCATAGCATTAGACATAAAATTCATTCCAAGGAATAGTATACCAAATCCTAATATTATGGAAGATATATCTCTATGCTTTTTCTTACTTGTAACTAAGAGTGATATTGAACCGATACCTACAAATAAAGGTGCAATATTATCTAATTTACAAGAAATTAATTGTGCTGTTATAGTTGTTCCGACATTTGCGCCCATGATAATGCCAGTAGCTTGCATAAGATTTATAAGACCAGCATTTACGAAGCTAACAACCATTACTGTTGTAGCACTAGAACTTTGAATTATAGCAGTTACGAGAGCTCCAATAAAAACTCCCATGTATTTATTATTTGTTACTTTTTCTAAAATACCTTTTAATCTTTCACCTGCAACGTTTTCAAGCCCGTCTCCCATGAGCTTCATACCAAAGAGAAATAGCCCCAAGCCCCCAATTAATTCAATAAGCATATTTATACCATTCACACATATCTCTCCTTCGAAATAAAAAAAGTAATTAAGTTTTTATATTTACATATTATAACTTTTAATAAAGGAAAAGTAAAACTAAAAATTGTAAAGTATTTTTCAATCTATAAACTTTAGGTTTTTAATTAAACCATCATGAGCAACATTGGAATTTTCAAAAACCTCTTTTGCATTATAGATATAACTTTCAGGATTAGATAATGCAGGACTAAAATGAGTTAAAATTAATTCTTTACATTCTCCATTTTGAGCTAAGGTTGCACTTTCTCTAAATGTCATATGTTTATTTTTTATAGCTTTTTCTATATCTTCATCGCTACCATAAGTACCTTCACAAATAAACAAGTCACTATATTTGATAAAATCAGGAATAGCATTAGTTGGTCTTGTATCAGTTACATATGATATTTTAATGCCTTTACGCTCATTATCAAGAACTAAATCAGGGGTATATATCCTATTATTATAATTTATAGTTTCTTGACTTTGTAGTTTGTTCCATAAAGTTTTAGGTACATTATTTTTAATAGCTTTATCTACAGAAAATCTAGGGAATCTTTTGATATAAAAATTATAACTTAGGCATTTAGCAGAATGTTCAACTTCTAATGAAGATAATATAAGATTACACTTATCATCATTTTCACATAAAGAAGTACCATTTGTATTTATTAAAAATTTTAACTCATTATTTTCTAATTCAATAATTTCTAGTTCGTAAGGAAGATATGGGTTTATAACATTTAAACCATTAACAATTTCTTTAAATCCTTTTGGTCCAACTATTGTAATTTTTTCACTTCTACCACAATTACCTATTGTAGAAAGTAATCCAGGTAATCCTATTGTATGATCGCCGTGAGAGTGAGTTATACAAATTAAATCTAAAGATTTAAACCCCCAACCTATTTTTCTCATGGCAACTTGTGTACCTTCACCACAATCAATTAAAATTTTTCTACCATTTATGTTTATCAAAGTAGAAGATAAAAATTTATCAACCATAGGCATTCCACCTATTGTCCCTAAAGTGCATAGATCAATCATAAAAAACCTCTCCTATCTTTATATAGTAAAAAATTGTCTATATATTATAATAACAAAAAAAATATAAATAATTCTAGTTTTATTTTGTACTATTATTAAAATTTTAATATAATATTCTAGAAAGAATATTAATTTGGAGGGATGACTTTGAATAAAGAATATGATTATATTTTTATGGACTTAGATGGAACAATAACTGACCCTATGATTGGAATAACAAAATCAATACAATATTCATTAAAACATTTTGGAATTAATGTTGAAGATATAAATACACTAACTAAATTTATAGGTCCACCATTAAAAGATACTTTTAATTTGTATTATGGATTTAATGAAGAAAAAACAGTAGAGGCTATAGAGAAGTTTAGAGAAAGATTTGCAAGTGTGGGTCTTTTTGAAAATGATGTATATGAAGGAATGGAGAAATTTCTAAAATCATTAAAAGACAGAGGAAAAACTCTTATGGTTGCAACATCAAAACCTAAGTTTTTTGCAGAAAAAATACTTGACCATTTTGGTTTATCAAAATACTTTACTTTTATTGGTGGTAGTAATATGGATGAAACTCGTTCTAAAAAGAGTGAAGTCATAGAATACGTTTTATCAGAAAATAATATCACTGATTTATCGAATGTTGTTATGATAGGGGATAGAGAACACGATATTATTGGAGCAAAAGAATTTAACATTGATAGTATTGGGGTACTATATGGATATGGAAATTATGATGAATTAAAAGAAGCAGGTGCAACTTATATAGTTAAAGATTTAGATGAATTACTAAAGATAATTGTATAGATCAATTTAAGTTATTAATTTATATCTTGAATTTTGTATTATATTTTGTATATAGTTCATAATTATAATTAAGTTAATGAGAATTTTGTTGAAAGCTATATGTAAAAAATCTATAATGATTACATAGTAGTATTATTTAAATAACTACTACAAAAGAGAGGGAAAAATGAAAATTAATTGGAATGAAAAATATAACACAATATCAATATATTCTTTTATAGTTGTAAGTGCAATTATTATATTTTACTTATCTATATCTGAATTTGGATCATTATTAGGAAAAATAAGTGGAATAATAGTTATATTACAACCATTTATAATAGGATTTTCAATGGCGTATATATTAAATTTTATATTAAAATTTTATGAAAGAAAAATAAGTGAATATAATAAATTAAAATCTCTTAGTTTTAAAGGAAAGAGAGGATTAAGTTTATTTATTACATATATAACAGCTATGTTATTGATTGCTCTTTTTATACACTTTGTATTGCCACAATTGATACAAAGTATAATAGGATTAGTGAATGATGTTCCTAAATTTATTAATGAATCAACAAAATTTATTAATGAATTAATGCTAGATTTAAATATTTCAGAAGAATATCTTCCTTTAATAAATAATAATTTTAATGAATTTATTAATTACATAATAAAGATTGCAACTAATTTATTACCTGTTTTAGGAAGCTTTGTTACTAAAATAGCATCTAGTATTTGGAATATTGTTCTAGGCGTAATAATATCAATATATTTACTAATTGATAAAGAAAAATTCTGTGCAATGAGTAAAAAAGTAACATATGCTGTTTTTTACAGAAAGGCTGCAGAAAAAATTATAGAAATAACTCACAGAAGTAATGATACATTTGGAAAGTTTTTAATGGGAAAAATATTAGATTCTTTTATTATAGGAGTATTAACTTTTATAATATTAACTATATTTAGTATGCCATATGCTATATTAATATCAGTAATAGTGGGTATAACTAATATTATTCCATTCTTTGGACCATTTATAGGAGCTGTTCCATCATTTATAATAATTTTATTTGTATCTCCAGTAAAAGCATTATGGTTCTTAGTAATAATATTAATAATTCAACAAATTGACGGAAATATTATTGGACCTAAAATATTGGGAGATTCAATAGGAATATCTGCTTTTTGGATATTATTCTCAATATTATTTGCAGGAAAATTCTTGGGATTAATAGGAATGATTATAGGTGTACCTTTATTTGCAGTAGTATATTCTATTATAAAAGAAATAGTAGAAGCAAATTTAAAGAAAAAAGGTTTAAAAATAAATACAAAAGATTATATGTGACTTTAAAAATATAAAACTTTAAGTCATATAGAGTTTAAAGATATGAAATATATTTTTAAACTCTATATGACTTTTTATTTTGTATAAAAGTAAAAAATTTACATGAACATATTGTATTGAACAGTGAATAATGATAATATAATTTTGTTCAATAAATGAACAAAAGGGGGAGTGTTATGGGAAAAATAAATACTGCGGTTATTTTAGTTGCAGGAATGGGAAAAAGATTATATGAAATAACAAATGATGAAATACCCAAAGGCTTTATATGCATAAATGAAAAAACATTAATTGAAAGATCAATATCTAAATTAAGGCAAGCAGGAATAAAGAAAATATATTTAGTTACAGGACATTTAGGAAATTTTTATGATAAGTTATGTGAAAAAGAGGTAGATTTATATGTCAAAAGAAATGATAAATATATAACTACTGGTAGTATGGCTTCATTGGCTACATTAAAAAATTTAATTGTTGATGATTTTTTATTATTAGAGGGTGATCTTATTTATGAAATTAAAGCATTAAAAGATGCAATTGAATATGCTTCTGATGATTGTGTAATTATTAGCAATTTAACTAATAGTGGCGATGAATGCTACATTGAGATTAAAAATAATAACTTATATAAAATTTCTAAAATTAAAGAAGAAATAAAAAATATATATGGAGAATTAGTTGGGATATCTAAAATATCATTAAATTTATATAGGGAAATGATAAAGCAATTTAATAAATCCAAAATGCAGAAATGTGACTATGAATATATATTATTTGATGTTGCAAAGATGAGAAAGATTGGGTATTTAAAAATTGAAAATTTAATATGGTCAGAAATTGATAATAAAGAACATTTAAAAAGAGTTAAGGAATATATAATTCCTAGATTGTATGTTAATGGTGAAGAATAGAAGGGATGAGTTTATGAAAACAGTTTATATAGCAATGAGTGGAGATATAATACATCATGGTCATTTAAATATAATTAATGAAGGAAGAAATTTAGGAAAAGTAATAATAGGACTTCATACTGATGATGTTATTGCAGGATATTGGAGAAAACCAATAATGAGTTATGAAGAAAGAAAAATGGTGATTGAAAATATAAAAGGTGTTTCAAAGGTAATTCCTCAAGACACATTAGATCAAGTAGCAAATATTAAGATATTAAAACCCGATTATATTTTGCATGGTGACGATTGGAAAAGTGGATTTCAAAATAAATTTAGAAAAAGAATTATAGATGTCATTAAGGAATGGGATGGAAAGTTAGTAGAAATAAAGTACACTGAGGGAATATCAATTACTAAATTAGAAGAAAAGTTAAGTGGAATAGGGACAACCCCTCAAATGAGAATGAAAAAACTCAAAGAGTTAATGTATTCAAAAAAGATAGTTAGAATACTTGAAGCACATAATGGACTTACTGGTTTAATAGTTGAGAAAACAAAAGTAGAAAAGGAAGGAAAGATAAAAGAATTTGATGGTATGTGGGTAAGTTCACTTTGTGATTCAACATCAAAGGGAAAACCTGATATAGAAGTTGTTGATTTGACATCAAGACTAAATACAATTAATGATATTTTAGAAGTAACTACAAAACCTATAATACTTGATGGAGATACTGGTGGAAAAGTAGAGCATTTTGTTTATACAGTTAAAACATTAGAAAGATTAGGGGTATCAGCCATTATAATAGAAGATAAAATTGGACTTAAAAAAAATTCTTTGTTTGGAACGGACGTAGAGCAAAAGCAAGATACTGTAGAAAATTTTTGCAGCAAAATTAGAGCAGGAAGAAATGCAAGAGTAACAAATGATTTTATGATTATAGCTAGAATTGAAAGTTTAATTACTAAAGCTGGACTTGGTGATGCTTTATTTAGAGCAAAAGCTTATATACAATCCGGTGCTGATGGAATAATGATTCATAGTAAAGAAAGTGATGGAAAAGAAATAATAGAATTTTGTAAACAGTATAGTGATTTTGAAAATAAGGTTCCACTTATAGTAGTTCCAACTTCATATAATTTTATTACAGAAGAAGAATTATCACATTTAGGAGTTAATGTTGTTATATATGCAAATCATTTAATAAGAAGTGCTTATCCAGCTATGATGAGTACAGCAAAAAGTATTTTAGAAAATGAACGTTCTAAAGAAGCTTCAGAAAATTGTATGGCAATAAAAGAAATACTAACTTTAATACCTGGAGGGAAATAAGGATGTTAGATGTGTCAGAATTTTATAAAGAGTTAATAGATAATGATATAAAATTTTTTACAGGGGTGCCAGATTCATTATTAAAATCTTTTTGTGCATATGTTAATGATAATACAATCAGTAAAAACAATATTATAGCAGCTAATGAAGGGAATGCAGTTGGATTAGTTTCAGGCTACCATTTAGCAACAGGAAAAATAGGACTTGTTTACATGCAAAATTCAGGACTTGGTAATACAATTAATCCAATTACATCTTTAAGTGATAAATTAGTTTATAGTATTCCTATGTTATTAGTAATAGGATGGAGAGGGGAACCTGGTAAGAAGGATGAACCACAACATAAAAAACAAGGATTAATAACTACTAAATTATTAGAAACTTTAAATATAAAATATAAAATTTTAAGTGATGATACAAGTAAAGATGAAATGAAGAGTTTTTTAAGAGATGTTAATGATTATATGAAAAAAGAAAAAGAACCTTATGCACTAGTGATAAAAAAAGGAACTTTTAATGAATATAAACTTAAAAATAATAAATTGTATGACTTTGAAATGACTAGGGAAGAAGCATTGGAAGTTATTCTATCACATATTAATGAAAAGTCCATAATAGTATCTACAACGGGAATGTTATCAAGAGAACTTTTTGAATTAAGAGAAAAAAGAAAGGAAAAACATGATAGAGATTTTTTAACAGTTGGTTCCATGGGACATGCTTCTCAAATAGCATTAGGAATAGCATTAAATAAGAAAAATTTAAATGTTTATTGCTTAGACGGAGATGGAGCTTTATTAATGCATCTAGGTGGAATAACAACAATAGGTCATGAAAATGTAGAAAATTTCAAACATATAGTAATGAACAATGGTGCACATGACTCTGTAGGAGGTCAAGAAACAGTAGCGCTAGATATAGATATATTAGCTTTAGCAAAGGGTGCAAGATATAGTGAAGCATATAGTTGTAGTAAAAAAGAAGATTTAATAATATGCTTAGAAAAATTAAAAAATAGTAAGGGTCCTACATTATTAGAAATTAAGGTAAAAAAGGGTGCGAGAAAAAATCTTGGTAGACCAACCCAAATACCAATTGAAAATAAAGAAGGTTTTATGAAGAATTTAGAGGTGAATTAGTAAGATGACAATTAAAAGAAATATATTGCTTAATCCAGGTCCAGCTACAACAACTGATACTGTTAAATTAGCGCAAGTTGTACCAGATATATGTCCACGGGAAAAAGAATTCGGAAGTGTTATGGAATATATATCAAATGAATTAACTAACATAGTTGGATCTAATTCTGAATATTCTACAATATTATTTGGAGGATCAGGTACAGCAGCAGTTGAATCTATAATAAGTTCTGTTATGAGTGATGAAGACATTATTTTAATAATTAACAATGGTGCTTATGGAAAAAGAATGTGTGAAATTGCACAAGTATATAATTTAAATTATATAGGATTTTGTAGTTCGCCTATAAATACTATAGACTTTATTAGGCTAGAAGAGGTAATTAAATATAGCAAAAAGAAAATAACTCATTTAGCAGTAGTGCATCATGAAACTACTACTGGATTATTAAATGATATAAAAGAAATAGGATCAATTTGTAAAAAATATAACATAGAAATGATAGTTGATGCAATGAGTTCATTTGCAGGAATACCTATTAATATGAAAGAAATGAATATAAAGTATTTAGCATCTAGTTCTAATAAATGTATACAGGGGATGGCCGGAATAAGTTTTGTAATTGCTAATCTAAAATCATTGGATAGTATTAAAAATAAAAAAATACGAAACTTATATCTAAATTTATATAAGCAATATGAGAACTTTAAAGATAATTTTCAAATGAGATTTACACCACCTGTACAAGTACTTTATGCATTGAAGCAAGCTATAATAGAAATAAAAGAAGAAAGCATCGAAAAGAGAAATTTACGATATAAAGAGTGTTGTAAAATACTTTGGGATTGCCTAGATAAACTAAATTTAAAACGTTTAATAGATGATGAAAATTCCTCTATGCTATTAACATCAATTATTGAACCTCGGATAGAGAAATACGATTTTAAAGAACTTCATGATTATTTATATGAAAGGGGTTTTACAATTTATCCAGGAAAAATAGCATCAAAAAATACATTTAGAGTAGCTAATATTGGTGAGGTATATCCAGAAGACATGAATAAGTTTGCTAAGATATTAGAGGAATATATGATGTAAAAAATATATATAATTTAAAAATATAGGATATATTTAATGTATTCTATATTTTTTTTTAACAGATAAGGTATAATATTGCATATAATATTATATTTTGGAGGAAAATGTGGAGATTTATATATATAAAACACTTAATGAATGGTATAAAGATAAACCAATAGAAGTTCTAGAAGGAGAAGTAACTAATTTATATAATGAACTTATAGCGGTTGATACAATAATAGAAAATAAAAATTATAGGCAACTATTTTCTACTAAAAATAATTTTGCAATACTTTATAAGTTGGACTATGGATTTTTAGCATGCGCTGTAGAAATAAATTTTTATTTTGATGTTGATTCGTGGAAAAGGTCAAGACCTGATATTAGTTTTAATGGACAAGTATGTGAAGATGAGTGCGGAGCAAATAATTTCGTATTTATAAATGAAGATGGACATAAGCATTATATATCTCTTGATGGGATATATTCAGTAACTTATGAAAGGTAAAAATATGAATTTAAAAGAAGTTGATTTAAGAAATATCTATAGAATTTGGAGAAGTAATTTAGGAGAATTCAGGTGTTTTTTTAGAAGTACGCCATTTGTTTCTCTACAAACTTATGAAGATTTTGTTTTGGACGATTATAAAAGTGAGACTAAAAAAGAAGTAGTAAGAAAAATACTAGATGAATATAACGAAGAATGCTTTATTATTATTGATTTACCTTTGGATGAAATTTTAGATTTATCTTTAGAATTAAATAATAATTATTTTATAAAGCCTATATTAAATATTAATTTGTTATTTCATCCATTTGGAATTGTAGGAAG
The DNA here is from genome assembly GCF_023845855.1 of Clostridium sp. ZBS2. Taxonomy (NCBI): domain Bacteria; kingdom Bacillati; phylum Bacillota; class Clostridia; order Eubacteriales; family Clostridiaceae; genus Clostridium; species Clostridium sp. ZBS2. Next base: position 353,657 of record NZ_JAMQIF010000010.1, on the reverse strand, counting down.
TAGAAACAATATAAGTAAGCTTATAAATACTGGTATAAAATTAAACGAGGTAAAAAGTAAAAAATATATTATGCTTATTCCATATGATAGATATAATGAAGAGTTAGATGTGAAAAAAATATATGATAAGTTAAATAATCAATATGCAGTTGGTGAGGAAGATCTTCCAAACTCTAACATTTTAAAAAGATTAGGATATAATAGGATAGTAGTTTTTACAAAAGACAATATAAAAGAGGATTTAATGAATTACATAGACTATTTTAAGAATGAAATCAATGTAAAGATAGTAAGGATGGAAAAATAATGGACAGTTTTAAGAAAAATAAAAAACGAGCTTTATCAATAGCAATAGCTTCTACATTTATGGTTACAGCCCCTAATATACTATTAGGATGTAATAATGTAAATCAAAAGGATGAAGATGATGAAGAGGAAAATGGAACAACTACATCAACTCATAATTCACATGCTTGGCATTCTTTTCGTAGTGGAGAATCATCTAACAGTAAAAAAAGTAGTGTGACTAAGTCATCTACATCTAAATCTTCAGGATATTCTGGTGTAAAAGGTGGAAGTTCTTCAAGCTAAAAAATAGGATGGTAAAAAATATGAAAAATCAATTAAAGTATACTGAGGATATTTTATTTAATAATTATATGGTTAGTTCTTTAGGAGAGGAATATGTTCATTCACAAATACCATTTTTTATTGATAAGAATATATGTGAAGATATGATTTTTTACAGTGAGAAAATTAATCATATGGCATTAGATATATTAGAAAATATAAATGGAAAGCATAAAAAACTTTTAGAGTATTTTGATGATTTTCCTTTAAGGGATAAGATATTTAATTTAAAGTGTCCTATATCTCCCATGTATTGGAGTAGATATGACACATTTATAGATATTAATAACCATGTTTATTTTGCAGAATTTAATTATGATAAGCCTTGTGGACAAAAAGAGATTCATTTAGCGGAGAGATGTAATTTTAATGGAAACTTAAATGAAGGGTTTATTAAAAAGTTAGTTAATACATTACTTAAAATAAGTGATGTATATTGTGATGGAAATGAAAAAGTTAATATAGGATTTTTAATTGATCCTTGTCATTATGAAGAATTGCATCATAGTTATTATTTTAAGGAGATTTTAAAGAATACAAATATAAATATAGTACAAGTTGGAAATAATAATTTGAGTGTTAAAGACGGATATGTATATGGATACTCTAAAATAAAATTACAAATTATTTTAAGATTGTTTCCAACAGAATTTTTTTGTGAAATCAATAATATAGAAGATATATTAGATTCATTTAATGAAGGTAAAGTTTTGATAATAAATGATCCTAGAATAATTGCAATTCAGGCAAAAGGATTTTTTGCTTACTTATGGCATTTAATTAAAAATAATTCTAATCTTATTTGTGAAGATGACAAAAATATAATAAGAAAAAGTATACCATATACAGAAATACTGAAATCTAAAAATTTAATAAACACTATAGATAATAAAGATAGTTATGTAGTAAAGTCTTCTCTTGGAAGGTATAGTCAAGAAGTTTATATCGGCAAGTCTTATGAAGATAATGCATGGACAGAAGAAATAAATAATATTTTAAAAAAAGATAAGATTCATATAGTCCAAAAGTTAATTAATATAAGACAAGAATATACGTATGCTCCAGATTTTAAAAATACGAATATACCCATATTAGCATATGGAAATTTTGGTGTTTATATAATGGATAAAAAGGTTGAAGGATTTCTTGTTAGATGGAGTAAAGAATTCTTAACAGATGATAATTATACATGGATGTCACCTTTGGGAACAAACGATTATCCACTAAAAATAGAAAAAAATAGTTTTACTAGTGAAAAAAGTAGAGCTAAAATATATGAAGAACTAAATGAGAAACTTTCATTTAAGTATAATTTTACTGGAGCATATTCTAATATTAATGAGTATGTTTCTTTAGATATAATGATATTGAAAAATGAGTTATATGATGAAATAAAAATAACAAGTAGTAATTTTTGTGAAATATTAAAAAAAATATATCCATATATTCAAAAAAATATTAAACTTTTTGGACCGATTTTGGGTATACCTGAAGAGCTGTATAAAATGGTATCTCAATCTTATACATCTACTCTTTGTGCATTAGGTAGAATTGATTTTGCATTAGATAACTATGGGGATTTAAAGATATTAGAATTTAATTCAGAAACACCAGCAGGAATTGTAGAATCTATAGGCATAAATTCAATAATGCAAAGAAGATTTAATTTGAAATATATTAATCCAAATGAGAATTTAAGGAGTGATGTAAAAAATACATTAATTTATATTATAGAGGAAATAAAACAACTAAAAGAAGTTAAAAATATTGCAGTTGTAACTTCGTGGTATTATGAAGATATATATACAACAAATATAATATGTGAAATTTTAAAAGAATTAGATAACTATAATATTATATTTGGAAACATATATGATTTAGATGTTAAAAATCATAAGATATATCTTTATGGAGCAGAAATTCATGCTATATATAGATATTATCCATTAGATTGGTTTTATTATGATGAAGAAATGAAAAAATTAATAGAACCCTTAAGTGATGAAGTTTATTTAATTAATTCAGGTCATACTCTTATAGTTCAATCAAAAGCATTTTTTGCAGTTTTACATGAAATTATTAATAAAGGAATTATATCAAAAGAGGAAGAAGATTTTATAGTAAAATATATTCCATATACGTCTTTAGAAAAAGATAAAAAGCTTTCATGTGATTATTTAATTAAACCATATTTGTCACGAGAAGGGGATGGAATAAACTTAGATTATGAGTGTACATATAATCAAAATGATGATGTGATATTTCAAGATAGAGTGAATATAAAACCAGTTAAGATAGATTTACATTCTGTTATTACTAAGGAAAATAAATACCAATTTCCTATTTTAGGAGCTTATATAACAAATGATAAGTTTTCAGGAATATATACAAGAATGGGAGATATTATAACAGACAAAAATGCTAGATACATTTCAACATATATAAAATAAATGATTAATTAACTATAAAGCTAGATTATATAAAATTTTGCTAAAGCAAAGCTGAATTTTAAGATAATCTAACTTTATTTTGTTTAAGTTAGTCTAATTTTAATGAAACATTAAATCTGCAAGGATTATAATATCCATCAGTGATTTTCCAATCTTTAAAATTATCTTTATTGTATAGTAAGTGTTGTTCTCTATGCGAAGTTATAGGCAAGTCCCCTATAAATATAGCTTTTTTAGCAATTCTTTTCATTTCATCAATTGCTTTTTGTGCATAGTCTTGATTTGGAAAGTAATGAAATGCACCAAAGCAAAAAACTTTATCAAATGTATTATTTTTAAAAATTAGGTTATTTGCTTCCCCATGCAATACAGAATTATTAAGTAATTCAATATGTTTTTTTACAAGGGAAGTTGAATAATCAACTCCAACATATGATTTACAATTAATATATTGTGCTAGGCCACCAGCACCACATGCAACTTCTAAAACAGTGTCAGTTTCTTTAATATCTAATTCTTTAATAATATTTTTTGCTATTTTTGCTACATTTGCAGTAGTACTTTCATAGCCATCTAATACTTCTAATTTTCTTGTAGTATCTCTTCCTTTTCTTTCCCAAACTTCTTTCCAATAACTCATATCTTCCATTTGATTTCATCCTCTCATTTATAAATAATTATTAAATTCTCATTACGTTCAATTTATGAACAATATAAGATTACCATTGTTCATTGTTCACTTCAACAAGTTCACTATAAATTTTTACAAAATATATAAAAATGAATGTAATTATTTGAAAAATAGTAAATTATAATAATTTTGTTACCATTGGGTTTAAAGAAATTTCTACTTTAAATCAAAGAATTACTTTATGAATATAAAAATATGTTAAAATAATGTTTGAACATACTAGTAATAAATAATGTTAATGCTATATTTAAAAGGAATTATATATTAGAGATTTAAAACTCAAGGTATAATTTAGATGTCTTATTATATTAAAATTAATTAGGAGAATATTATGAAAATAGATATATTTGAAATAAGTGAAATAATAGCAATTGTTATGGATTTAGTTGATAAATTAGAAGCTTATGAGCTATATGGATTTGAAGACACAAGTGAATTACATATTCCAAAGCCAATAAATGATAAATTAGAAAATTTAGGTTCTAATAATTATGATGATTTTTTATGCAAGTGTTCTGAAATTGCAGAAGAGATACTTTTTATAAAAACAGGAGAGTTAAATGAATTGAATCATTGTCATCAAGAAATAAGTTTTTTAGCAGAGGATAAACTTAAAGATTATATAAAAAGGAATTAGATTTTCTAACTTGATTTATTATATTTTTAATTAGTCCCAGTACTATATTCTACTATAGAAAAAGTACATATAATTGAATAAGCTTTTTAAAATTTAAGGCACAAGTAAGTATTTTATAATAAAAATTAACTTATGCCTTAATTTAATTGATATTTAATAAAAGTATTAACTTAAATTAAAAAATATTTATTGATAAATATTCTTAGGCTTTAAAACATTAGGATCATATCCTTTATCTTTTAATGCTTTTATTATTGAATCTTTATGTTCAGGACCAAAAGTTTCCATAGTTATTTCAAGCTCAACAGCACTATTTCTATTAATACTAACAAATTGATTATGATCAAGTCTTATTATATTTCCTTGAGCTTCAGCAATTACTTTAGATACATTTGTTAATTCACCAGGTTTATCAGGAAGCAAAACAGATAAAGTACATATACGTTCTCTTTCTATTAAACCATGTTGCACTAATGAGGCAAAAGTTATTACATCCATGTTTCCACCACTTATAATTGATACAATCTTTTTACCTTTTATATTTAAGTGTTTTAAGGCAGCAACAGTTAATAAACCAGAATTTTCTGCTAGCATTTTATGATTTTCTAACATGTCTAAGAATGCAACTATTAATTCCGGATCTTTAATAGTAATAATTTGATCAATATTTTGTTGTATATATGGGAAAATATCAGATCCGGGAGTTTTTACAGCAGTACCATCTGCGATAGTATCAACTTTTGGAAGGGTTACAACATGTCCAGCTTTTAGTGAAGTTTCCATGCAATTAGCCCCATAAGGTTCAACTCCTATAACCTTAATATTAGGATTAAGAAGTTTAGCTAATGTAGAAACACCAGTTGCGAGTCCGCCACCGCCAATTGGAACTAAAATTATATCAACAGTAGGTAATTCTTTAAATATTTCCATAGCGATAGAACCTTGACCAGTTGCAACATCTAAATCGTCAAAAGGATGAATAAATGTATAGCTTTTTTCTTTTGCAAGTTCTAAAGCATAATTACAAGCTTCATCATAAACATCACCATATAATATTACTTCAGCACCATATGCTTTTGTACGATTTACTTTTATAAGTGGGGTAGTAGTAGGCATAACAATTATAGATTTTACATTATATAATTGAGCAGCATATGCAACCCCCTGAGCGTGATTACCAGCAGATGCTGTTATTAAGCCTTTATTTCTTTCTTCATCGGTAAGAGTGCTAATTTTATAATAAGCACCTCTAATTTTATATGCCCCAGTTTTTTGTAAATTTTCAGGTTTCAAGTATACTTTATTTCCAGTACGATCAGAATAATAATCACTATAAACTAGTTTTGTTTGTAATATTACTTTTTGTACTGTCTCATATGCTTGTTCAAATTTCTCTAATGTCATCATATTTCATATAACCCCCTTTTTAATGTATTTTTAATAAAATATGGAATTTGATATTTTTATAATAACACTTGAAAAATTAATGTCAAGTAAGAAAAAAATGCATGCATTTTTAATATACTAATAATAAAAACGATATATATTTAAATTTGGATAATTTTAGATGTGTATAAATAAAACTATTATAATTTAAATAATTACTTATATAATAAGAAAATGCTTTGTGATATAATACTCTCATCAGTTAGTTTGTACTAAAAATATATATCATTTATTAGATTAAAATGGGCATAATAAAATGTATAATAATTTTTACATGAGGGTATAAAAATGGATTTAAATAAATTACTTCAAGTATCTACATTTGCAGGAAAAATAATGCTAGAAAGTGGAGCAGAAACTTATAGAGTTGAAGAAACTGTTTGTAAGATTTGCACTTCTTTTGGGGCAGAGCAAGCAGATAGCTTTGTTATACCGACAGGAATTATGGTATCTATTTCACATGAAAATGAAGTTGTTTCATTACTTAAAAGAGTTACATCTAGAGGGGTAGATTTAAATAAGATAGATAAAATCAATGATCTTGCAAGAAAAACACAAATTGAATCTTTAAGCATTGATGATTTTAATAAACAACTTATAGAAATATCCAAAGGAGATAGGTATTCTAATCTTTATACTTTTTTTTGGTCAGCTATTTCTGCAGGCTCATTTGCTGTGCTTTTTGGAGGAAATAGTAAAGATTTCATAGTAGCCACTTTAGTTGGATTAATAATAAAAATAGTAATTAATACTTGTCAAAAGTTAAATATTAATGAATTTTTTATAAATTCATTATGTGGTGCAATATGTGCATTTTTAGCGATAATATTTATTAAACTTAATATAGGATCTAATTTAGATAAAATAATTATTGGTGCTATAATGTTACTTGTACCAGGTTTAACTATCACTAATGCTATTAGAGATACAATTGCAGGAGATTTAGTATCTGGTATGACAAAAGCTCTTGAAGCATTTTTAGTAGCTGTTTCAATAGCTGTTGGTACAGGAGGTATTTTAAGTATCTTTATAAATGCATTGGGAGGAATGTAAATGATTAAAGAAACCTTAGTTTCATTTGTAGCTTCATTTGGCTTTGGGATTATGTTTAATATAAAAGGTAAGAAATTAGTTTTTGCCGCAATTGGTGGCGGTTTAAGTTGGTTTGTTTATTCTTTATTTTTAAAATTAAATGTAAGTAATGTTTTATCATTGTTTATCTCATCAGTTGTTTTTAGTATTTATTCTGAAATTTGTGCGAGAATATTAAAAACACCAGTTACAACAATAGTTATTTGTGCGTTAATCCCATTGGTTCCAGGTGCAGGAATGTATTATACAATGTACGAAACAATAACTGGCAATATTATGGGGTCACTAGAAGTGGGGATGAGTACTTTAGCTAGTGCAGGAATGTTAGCATTAGGTGTGATTTTTGTGTCAACTATAACTCGCCAAATCACTAATTTTAGAAGAATAAAAAAAATGCGTTTAGAAAATAAGCGTACTTGAGAATAAAATGCAGCAATAATTAATGATATTATTATATATAATACTATTAATTATTGCTGTTTTTTTGTCTCTTTAATTTCTATATTACATTTAGCGCATTTTAGTTTATAAATTTTATTTGTAAAAAGTGTTTCATAAGCGTTTTAAACAAATTTTCAAGTAACTATCATCATGGCATTGATTATCAATTGATAAATATTTTCTAAAATTATTTGTTTAAATAGTTAACATTTACTTAAACTTTAGCGTACTATATATTAATTCGAATAAATAAGACATTTATTTTATTTTCAATTGAAAATAAGTGGAGGATATTTAAATGAAAGAATTAAATAGTAATGAACGTTTAAAGATTGGATACAGGGTAAGCATAGTGACTATAATAGGAAATGTTTTATTATCTATTATAAAGATAGGAATTGGAATTATTGCTTCTAGTAAGGCAATGATTGCTGATGGTGTTCATTCTTTGTCTGATGTATTTAGTACTATAGGCGTTATAATAGGTTTAAAATTGTCAAGTAAAAAAGCTGACAAAGAACATCCTTATGGTCATGAAAAATTTGAAAGCTTAACTTCTGTTTTTTTAGGAATTATGCTTTTGTTAGTTTCATTAGGAATTGGATTTTCAGGAATAAAAAATTTAGTATATGGTAATTATTTAATTCCGGGAAGTTTAGCTATATTTGCTGCAGTAATATCTATTATATCAAAAGAAGCAATGTACTGGTATACATTAAAATATGCAAAAAAGATAAATAGTACATCATTAAAAGCAGATGCTTGGCACCATAGAAGTGATTCATTTTCTTCAATTGGAGCTTTGATAGGAATAATTGGTGCTAGAATGGGATTTCCTATGTTAGACCCTGCAATAGCACTAGTAATAAGTATTATAATAATAAAAGTAAGTTATGATATTTTAAAACAAAGTATAAATCAGTTAATGGATACATCTGTTGGTGATGATGCAATAAAAAAAATGAATGCAGCAATACATTCAATTGATGGAGTTAAAAATATAGATAATTTAAAAACTAGACTTCATGCTAGTAAAATTTATGTAGATGTTGAAATTTCTGTAGAATCAGATATTTCAGTTGAGGAAGGACATAAGATTGCTATGAATGTTCATAACATAATTGAAGAAAATAAAGATGTAAAACACTGTATGGTTCATGTTAATCCATTTATAGAAAAGAAAGTTTTATAAAAATATTTAGGTTTTAATATTGTGTTGATATATGCATAAGTAAAGTGGACTGAGTAATTAAATAAAACATATTTAGAACCACTAGTAATTTAAAGGTTATTATTAGTGGTTCTTTAATTTTGGCAAAAAATTTATTAATATATAATTATAAGGTATATTAAAATTAATAGAATATGATTAATATAAAATAATTATTGAACTAAGATATTGGAGGTAACTTATGAAAGTTGGAGTAATAATGGGTGGTATTTCATCAGAAAGAGAAATATCTTTAAAAAGTGGTAAATCAATAGTTGATAGTATAAATAAAGATAAATATGAAGTGGTTTCTATAGTTATTGATGAAAAAGAAGATATAATAAATAAAGTTAAAGGTATTGATTTTGCACTTTTAGCATTACATGGTCAATTTGGAGAAGATGGAACAGTTCAATCAGTTCTTCAAACACTTGGAATACCATATTCAGGATGCGGTCCATTAAGTAGCTCTATGTGCATGGATAAGGATATAAGTAAATGTATATTAAAAGCTGATAACATAAGAACAGCACCTTGGATAAATTTAAGAAGAAATGACCAAATAAATTATGAAGAAATAGAAAAAATGGGATATCCAGTAGTAGTAAAACCAACCCATGGAGGATCAAGTGTTGCTACATTTATAATAAAAGAAGAAAAAGATATAGAAAGTGCCGTGACAGAAGCTTTTAAATGGGACAGCGAAGTTATTATAGAAAAATTTATAAAAGGTGATGAAATAACTTGTCCTGTATTTGGCGATAAGATGTTACCAGTTGTAGCAATAAAGCCAAAAGCTGAATTTTTTGATTTCACTGCAAAATATGCAGATGGAGGATCAGATGAATTTGTAACAGAACTTCCAAAAGAATTACATGAAGAAGTAGAAGAAATGGCTTTAGCAACATATAAGGCATTAAAATGTGAGGTTTATTCAAGAGTTGATATGATAGTAACTGAAGATAAAGTTCCATATATTTTAGAAGTTAATACTTTGCCAGGAATGACTCCTAATAGTTTAATTCCTAAGAGTGCAGCAGGACTTAATATATCATTCCCGGAACTTATAGACATGATAATTGATGAGTCAATGAAGGTTATTAGATAAACTACACTTAGTTGGATATAAAAACTTTAACTAAATTTTAACCATTATAAAATAATAATCATATAACATAGAGATAAGCGTCTGTATAAATGCTTGTCTCTATTTATTTTGTCTTTGATAAAATATATTATTAAAACAGATCCAAAGTTGCTTAGCTGTTTTTAGTGTAGTTAATTTAATATATAACCGATAATTAAAAGAATGAGTTAAGTTTAGAAAATCTTAAGAAGTTTACGGAGGTTTTTTTTAGAAGTTTAAGTTAAAATATAGTTAAGGAATATTATGTTTATTTAAAGTGAGAAAAGGGGAATGGACATGCTAGAAAATAAAACTATTTTAATCGTTGATGATGAAAAAGAAATTAGAGATTTAGTTGAAATATATTTAAAAAGTGAAGGTTATATTACTATAAAAGCATGTAATGGTGAAGAGGCATTAGATGTAATTAGGGATAAAGATATAGATTTAGTAATATTAGATGTTATGATGCCTAAACTGAATGGTATAGATACATGCTTAAAGATAAGAGAAGAAAGAGAAATGCCAATAATAATGTTATCAGCTAAAAGTGAAGATATAGATAAAATATTAGGACTTAATATGGGGGCTGATGATTATTTAACAAAGCCATTTAATCCATTAGAACTTGTTGCTAGAGTAAAATCACAATTAAGAAGATTTTGCAAATTTAATACAAAGCATTCTGATGATGGAGAGTTAGAAGAAAGTGTAATAGAAATTGATGAATTAATAATAAACTTAGAAACACATGAAGTAATATTAAATAACAATTTAGTAAAATTAACACCTACTGAATTTGATATATTATTGTTACTTGCTAAGAATAGAGGAAAAGTTTTTTCAATAGAAAATATATATGAAAGTGTTTGGAACCAAGAATTTATGTCTTCAGATAATACTGTAATGGTACATATAAGAAAAATAAGAGAAAAAATAGAAAGTGATCCAAGAAACCCTAAATTTATAAAGACCGTATGGGGAGTTGGGTATAAAATTGAAAAATAAAGAAAAGTTAAAAAATCTTTATAAAAAATATAATGAAAAATTAATTACTTTAAATTTTTACAAGTTTTTTCGAAGTACATGTTTAAGATTAAAAATAAATATTGAGAGAAGCATTAGATTTGAATTAATGTTAGTAATTGGAGTATGCTTTTTGTTATCTTTTACATTTTATAATTTTACAGATGTATTGTTAAAAAAAGAATATAGAAATCCAGAAGTATTTTATGATTATGAATCTACAGAAAAAGAAGCTAATATGTTATTAAAGGAATTAGAGAGAACGGAACATTTAAAGATAGATGATTCTAAAGATATAGAAAAAATATTGAATTCTCCTATGTATAATAATAGTAAGATATATATTACAAATACTGAAGGAAAAGTTATTTTCAAAACCTCAAATGTTTATGAAGAAACCATAGATATATATAGTGTATTTAGAGATATTATTTCTAATGAGAATGATACTAGTAATGCAGCAAGGGAAAGAGTTCATATTATGCCATTAAAAATGGATAGTACTAGATTGTATTTAATATACTCTAAAATACCAAAGGCAGAAATAGTATATAATACGGTGGAAATGTCTAATTCATCATTAGCTTTGTCGCTTACATTTATAATTTTTATAATTTCATTTGTAATAATTACAAATAATAAGATGAAGTATTTAGATGAAATTGCATCTGGTTTAAAAATAATAGCAAATGGGAATTTAAATTATAGGATTGAAGAAAAAGGAAGAGATGAAATTCGGAAGATAGCTAACAACATAAATAATATGGCTAAAGAGATTGGGGAAAAAATACAAGCTGAAAGGGATGCAGAAAAAACAAAAACTGATTTGATTACAAATGTATCTCATGATTTAAGAACGCCTCTAACTTCTATTATGGGTTATATAGGACTTGTAAAAGAAGATAGATATAAAAATAAAGAAGAAATGAACGAATATTTAAATATAGCCTATAATAAGGCACAAAAATTAAATATATTAATCGAAGATTTATTTGAATACACAAAACTTAACAATAATGGAATGAAACTAAATAAAGAAAAAGTTAATTTATGTGAACTTTTATCACAATTAATAGAAGAAATGATACCTATAGTATATGAAAATTCAATAAATATAAATAAAAAATTTGATATTGATAAAGCATATGTTTTTATAGATATAGTAAAAATGCTTAGAGTATTTGAAAACTTAATAATGAATGCTGTAAAGTATTCAATTAAACCTGGTGAAATAATAATAGGTCTTTATCAAAAAGATGATTATATAACTTTTGTATGTAGAAATAAAGGAGAATATATATCTAAAGAGAAATTAGACAAGGTGTTTGATAGGTTTTATAGAGTTGATGAATCAAGAAATACTACCACAGGAGGATCAGGATTAGGACTTGCTATTTCTAAGAATATAATTAATTTACATGAAGGTAAAATATGGGCTGAATGTATTGATGATAATATAAGTTTTTATGTTAATTTAAAAATGGAAAATTTATAGTAAAAATATAATTATATTTTATTGGTACTTTTTTTGAGTAACTTTAATATTTTATAATAAGACTACTTTTTTTAGGAGGAAGTATGCAAAATAAAAATGATAAGAGTCTTTTTGGAATAGATATTAATGAGTATACTCAAGATGCTCAATTTTCTATTTTAGCAACTAAAATAGATTTTCTATACTTAAGATCATCTGGCTCAGGTACAGGTAGGTTTAGAGTAGATAAAAAATTCATTCAATTTGCAAAAGAAAGCAGAAACTATGGGATTCCTGTAGGGGCATATCATTTTGGAGTTCCGTCATATGACTTAACAGATGCTGATAGACAATGTGATGATTTTATAAATTTATTACAACAAGGTTTTGGAAATAAAGATTATGGAGATTTATTTCCAGTATTAGATATTGAAGTACCTATAGATAAATCTATACCAACTAAGACTCTAGTGGAATGGATAGATAGATTTAGGGTGAGATTTGAAAGAAAAACTAGAAGAAGACTTATGCTTTATACGGGATTGTTTTTCATAGAATTATATGATAATTTTTATGTAAAAGGAAAGGGATATCCTTTGAAAAACATGCCATTATGGATCGCTATGTACACAAAAGTTCCAATTAATCCGCCTTATCCACCTGATATTGGAGGATGGACTAGATGGAGAATTTGGCAATTTAGCGAAGATCAAAAGGTAATGGGAGTAGGAAATCCAGTAGATGCTAATTGGGGACCTGATAATATAAGGTTATTAACTCAACCTTATGATGTGACTGGATTTAAAGCCAGCATGAATGGAAATAATATATATCTTTCATGGAATAGGGTACCCGATATAGATTTGCTAGGATATAATATATTTGTAAATAATTATTGGATAGCAACTGTAGATGAGAATGCAACCAAATATGTTATAGATAAAAATAAACTAGAAATTCCTAAAGGGAATCCTATAAATATCACAATTGAAGCATTTGATTATGATGGCGAAACATCTAAAACTAGAGCTAAAGTTAAATTATAAATAAAATATAAGATAAAGGTATCTTAATTTTATGAAAAGATACCTTTATTTTTATGTAAATTATACGATAATATTCTTATTAAATATAAGAAATAATGTGATATAATAAAACTTGCAATTATGTTTAGAACATGTAATTTTTTATAAAAATGTTAATAGTGTTAAACTGTTAATTCAGTATATTTATTGAAAGGGGAATAAATGTGAACGGAGAGAATGGAAAAAGGGGGAAAGTCCTTAGAAAAATATCAAGTAATAAAAAGAAAAAGAGAATAATAATAGGAATATGTGCATTTATAGTAATTATTTCGGCATTATTTACTGGATATTTTTTATCTATTAATAAAATAGTGGAAGAATGGAATAATAAGATATATTTAGGTGTTGCAGTGCAAGATGTGAACATTGGAGGAATGACAAAAGAAGAAGCAAGAGAAAAATTAATTCAAGAGCTTCAAGGAAAAATAGGAGATAAAAAAGTATCTATAAAAATAGGTGAGTCAGAATTTGAGCTTTTATATTCGGACATATCTCCAGTTTATGATATTGATAATGTGATAAATGATGCTATGAATTTTGGAAAAAATGATTCGGTATTAAAAAAATATTCTTACATAAAGAATAAGGGGAAAGATAAGCATGAAATTGATTTAAATTTATCATATGATGAAGAGAAATTAAAAGCTTATGAAGAAATGGTGAAAAGTAAAGTTGAAGATGAGCCTAAAGATGCGACTCTTTCAATTAATGGGAACGGGTTCAGTATTGTAGACGAAGTTGTTGGTAAAAGTATAAATATGGATGAATTTGATAAAAAATTAAAAGAAATTATAACAGGACATATAAATGAAGAAATTGTAGTTTCAATGGATTTAGAAACGGTACAACCTAAAATTACAAGTAAGGATTTATCAAAAATAAATGGAATTATTGGTTCATATTCTTCAAATTATGGTACGTCATCTGAAGGAAGAAGTGCTAATATAGATCTTGCAACTAAAGCCATAAATGGAGTGATTTTAATGCCAGGAGATGTATTTAGTTTCAATGAAGTTGTTGGTCCTAGAACAGTGGAAAGAGGGTATAAAGAAGCAGCAACTTATGTTGGTAATAAGGTAGAGCCAGGAATAGGTGGAGGCATATGCCAAGTATCAACAGCGCTTTATAGAGCGGTAATGCATGCTAATATAAGAGCGGTAGAAAGAAGAAATCATTCCATGTCTGTAGGTTATGCAAAACCTGGACTAGATGCAACTGTTTCTTATGGGGATATAGATTACAAGTTTAAAAATACTTATGATTCTCCAATTTATATACAAGGAAGTACATACAATAAAGTTATGACTTATAATATATATGGTGATGTTTCTGCATTGGGAGGCAAAACTTATGATATGGAAAATGAAATAATTCAGACCATAGAACCGACTGTAAAAGTAGTAGAAGATGCAACTTTGCCAGAAGGACAAGAGGTTACAGAAAGTGGTGGAATGACAGGTTATAAAACTAATTCTTATCAATTAACATATGAAAATGGTGTTCAAACAAATAAAGAGTTAATATCAAATGATTATTATACAGCTGTTGATATAGTTGTTAAAAAAGGAACACAACCGTTAGTCCCACCAGCAGCTACAGAACAAACTCCAGGTGTTGTTCCACCTGCAAATCCACCAGTAACACCGCCTGTATCACAAGATTCAGTAGCTCCACCAGTAGCTCAATAGTGAAAAAATAAAAGGTACTTTTAGTACCTTTTATTTTTGTTATGTAAACTATTTTTAGTAACTTTCATTTTAATTTAACTTAAGTAAGCTACGACTAGACAGTTAATAAACCATATAGTATACTTTTTAATTATACTGATGGTAACAACAGTAAGTAATTAGAGAAGGTGATCTTTTGAATTTAAATATAGTATTATATCAACCAGAAATTCCGCAAAATACTGGGAATATAGCAAGAACCTGTGTACTTACAGATAGTAAGCTACATTTAATAAAACCGTTAGGATTTGATATAGATGAAAAGCATGTAAGAAGAGCAGGATTAGATTATTGGAAATATTTAAACCTAGAAATTCATGAAAGCTATGAAGCATTTATGGAAAAATACAAGAATGAAAGAATATTTTTATCAAGCACTCATGCTGGAGATTATTACAATGAAATTTCATTTCAAAAGGGTGATTTTATAATGTTTGGAAGGGAATCAAGTGGTGTACCAGAAGAAATCCATGAAGTAATTACTGGTATGAGAATACCAATGATTCAATCAAGTACTAGAAGTTTAAACTTATCTAATACTGTGTCAATAGTTGCGTATGAAGCTTTAAGACAATTTGGATTTCCAAACATGAAATAGGAGAAGGGAATGAGGCAAATGGAGAAGATAAAAATTATCACAGATAGTACTGCTGATTTACCAAAAGAAATATATGAAAAGTATGATATAGAAGTTTTACCAGTTTTAATAAATTTTAAAGAAGAAAGTTATTTAGATGGAGTTGAAATAACTCCATCTAAAGTTTTTGAAAAAATAGAAAGAGATAATATTTTACCTACTACAGGTCAAGTTATTCCTAGTAGATTTGTAGAAACATATAAAAAATATTTAGATGATGGATATAAAATACTTTCAATTCATATGTCTTCTGCTATGAGTGGAACATACCAATCTGCATGTATAGCTAAAAATACATTAGAAAGTGATAATATAATGGTGGTGGATTCTCAAAATATAGCACCAGCATTAGGGATTTTAGTGCTAAAAGCATCTATACTTTTAGATAAGGGAAATAGTTTGGAAAATGTATTTAAAGAGATTGATTCAGCTAAGTACAATATAAAAACATTAATGTGCTTTGAATCATTGGAATATCTTATAAGAGGTGGAAGAATATCTAAAACCGCTGGAATGGTTGGTAGCGTATTTGGAATAAAATTAATCTTAGATATAAAAGATGGATTAATGTCTGTTAAAGATAAAATAAGAGGAAATAAAAAGGTTATTAAAAAAATAATTTCAGAATTAGAAGAAGCACAATTAGATGAGGATGTTCCAATATTACTAGTTGATGCCAAAAATGTAGAAATTAAAGCAGCTCTTTTAGAATACTTACAAGAAAATAATATGAACTATACTGAATGTCCATTAGGATCTAGTGTATGTATTCATTCAGGACCTAATTGTTGTGGACTAGTATATTTAACTAAATAAAATAATAACTATAGTACCATTTTAGCTTGCTCCCAATATAAAAAACGAGACAAGCAGTAAATATAATAATACTTACATAACTATTTTTAAAGTACAATAACAATGCCACTTTGCCTATTACATAGATTAACACATATTAAAATATAGGCAAAATAATAAAAGGCTATGATTTAAACAAAAAGTTATTAAATTTGTTTGAATCATGGTTTTTATTATTTTTATCATTAAACTTTTATTTTATAATATACTTTATAGTGTATATTTAGATGACTTGCTTTAATTAACAAAATCAGAGTATACTATTTATAGAGCAATATGCATAAAAATAGCAATATTCAGAAAAGGGTTTCAATAATTTTATTATAATGGTATAAGAAAAGAGGATGCTTATGAAATTAGATTATGGTATGAAAATTACCCAGGATCAAAAACTTGTATTAACTCAAAGTATGCAACAGTCGATAAAACTTTTGCAAATGTCTATGCATGACTTAAGGGAGTTTATCGATAATGAATATGCTGAAAATCCAATATTAGAAATTAATGAACTAGATAAAGGCATAGAAAATAATACTTCAAAAGATAAATATGATTACAAAAATTTAATAAAGGAATTAGAATCTAATAATTATAAGAATGAAGTTGATAATAATTATGTAAATAATAAAGAAATAGATTCTACACCTTGGAATTATATTGAAAAGAGCAAATCTTTAAATGAGTTTTTACAAGAACAATTAATTGAACTAAATATTGATCCATATTTAGTAGTAGTATCAAAATATATCATAGAATCCTTAGATAATAGAGGTTATTTGGAAATATCAACAACTCAAATAAGCAATGAACTTAATATAAGTCAAACTAAAGTAGAACAAGCATTAAAAATTGTACAAGATTTGGAGCCATATGGTATAGGTGCTAGGAATATAGAAGAGTGTCTAATGATTCAAAGCAAAAAATTAAGTATATTAGATGATATTATGGAAAAAATAATAAAGAATCATTTAGGAAATATAGCAGATAATAAATATAAGCTTGTAGGTGAAGATTTAAGAATAAATCCTAAAGAAGCTCAAAGATATGGAGATTTAATTAAAAAATTAGAGCCAAAACCATCTAGGGGATTTTATACAGGAGAACAAGTAAGTTATATAATACCAGATGCTGAAATTAAAAAAATAGAAAAAGAATATTTCATTATAATGAATGACAACGTATTACCTAAACTTACTATAAATAAAACTTATAAAAATGTTTTAGAAAAAAATATAGATGAGGAAACTGTGTGTTATGTTAAAGAAAAAATTAATAAAGCAATGTTTCTAATAAAGTCTATTGAACAAAGAAAAAGCACTTTATATAATGTTTTAAAATGTTTATTAAATAAACAAAAAGAGTTTTTTGATAAAGGTTATGATTATATAAAACCTTTAACTTTAAAAGAAGTTGCGGAAGACATAGGAATGCATGAATCTACAGTAAGCAGAGCTATAAAAGATAAATATGTGCTTACTAGTTATGGAACAATAAAGATAAAAGCATTGTTTGAGAGTGGATTTTCTTTAAGTAATGAAGGAGATATAGCTACAAATACGATAAAAAATGAAATAAAAAAGATAATAGAAAAAGAGAATAAATCCAAACCTTTTTCAGATCAAATTATTTCTGAAATATTAAATAAAGAAAATATAAATATTTCTAGAAGAACTGTGGCAAAATATAGAGAAGAATTAGGCATTAAATCTTCATCAAAAAGAAAGAGAATCTAAGTATTAAAGAATTAATATTTAGAGATTATGAAAGATAAATTTAATCTCTAAGTATTAATTAAGTATTTATATGTTTAATATATTTAAAAGTGTTAAAAATTCACTATTAATATAATCAACTTTTAAAATATATAAAAAAAATTCAATTAAAGCCTTTAAAAATTTCATAAGGTGTTTTATAATAATATTTGTGGGACATGATTTAAGTGCATGGGACGCATAAAGACCAAGGGAGTGTTTATGTTGCATGAAATATTAGAGTTACAGAAAAAAATAGTTCCTGAACTTGTTGAAACATTAGAAAAGAGATACAATGTACTGAGAACTATATACTATAATCAACCAATAGGTAGAAGAGTTCTTGCCAATGAATTGAAGATTGGTGAGAGAGTGGTAAGAAATGAAGTAAGTTTTTTGAGCTCGCAGGGTTTAATAGAAATAAATACTCCAGGAATGACTGTCACTGAAGAAGGTGAAAATATACTAAATAAATTAAAGGATTTTATTCATGAAATAAAAGGACTTTCAGAACTAGAAGAAGAATTAAGAAAAAGTCTTAATTTAAAGAAAGTAATTATAGTTCCGGGAGATTTAGATAATAATCCTTCAATTTTAAAAGATTTAGGAAAAGCTTGTGCTCATTATGTGAAAAATGTATTAGTTAGCAATGATATAATTGCATTAACTGGTGGAAGCACATTAAAAGCAGTGGTAGAAGAATTTCCTAAAATAAATAATTTATCTAATATTCAAGTAGTACCTGCAAGAGGTGGAGTAGGAAAGAATGTAGAAACTCAAGCCAATACCTTAGCCGCTTTATTAGCAAAAAAGCTAAATGGTAGTTATAAAATGTTACATGTTTCAGAAAATTTAAGTTTAGATGTATTAGATACATTACTTAAAGAAGAAGAAATAAAAACAGTAGTAGATACTTTACATAAAGCTGATATACTGATGTATGGAATAGGTAATGCTGTACAAATGGCTAAAAAAAGAGGGGTTTCGGAAACGAAAATCCAAAATCTTATAGACAGTGGTGCGGTTGGGGAAGCATTTGGATGTTACTTTACCAAAAAATCCCAAATTATATCAGAAGCTACCTCAATTGGAATAAAAATTAATGAAGCAAGAAAAATAAAAACACATATTGCAGTAGCAGGTGGAAAGAATAAAATAGATTCAATAATATCGACAGAATTTAATGATATTAATGGTATCTTAGTCACAGACGAAGAAACTGGTAAAAAAATACTAGAAACATTAAATCGTTAATTTATGTATAAAATTAATTTAGTTTGTAAAATTTATTTTTTATAAAAAGCATTATTTTAGGAGGTAATTTTAATGGCAAATGTAAAAGTAGCAATTAATGGTTTTGGACGTATTGGACGTCTTGCATTTAGACAAATGTTTGGAGCAGAAGGATATGAAGTGGTTGCAATCAACGACTTAACAGATCCTAAAATGTTAGCTCACTTATTAAAATATGATTCATCACAAGGTAGATACGAAGAATCTGTAGAAGTTAAAGAAGACGGAATCGTTGTTAACGGAAAAGAAATCAAAATCTATGCTGAAGCTGATGCTTCAAAACTTCCTTGGGGAGATCTTGGTGTAGATGTAGTACTTGAATGTACTGGATTCTATGTATCAAAAGCTAAATCTCAAGCTCATATTGATGCAGGTGCTAAGAAAGTTGTTATATCAGCTCCAGCTGGAAACGACCTTCCAACAGTTGTATTCAACGTTAACCAAGATATCTTAACTGCTGAAGATAACATAATATCTGCAGCTTCTTGTACAACTAACTGTTTAGCTCCAATGGCTCAAGCACTTAATAACTTAGCACCAATTCAAACTGGTATTATGTCAACTATCCATGCTTACACTGGAGACCAAATGGTATTAGACGGACCACACAGAAAGGGAGATTTCAGAAGAGCAAGAGCTGCTGCTGTAAATATCGTTCCTAACTCAACTGGTGCTGCTAAAGCTATCGGATTAGTTATCCCAGAATTAAACGGTAAGTTAATTGGATCTGCACAAAGAGTTCCAGTTCCAACTGGTTCAACTACAATCTTAGTTGCTGTAGTTAAAGGAAAAGACATTACAGTTGAAAGCGTAAATGCTGCTATGAAAGCTGCTTCTAACGAATCATTTGGATACACTGAAGAAGAATTAGTATCTTCTGATATCGTAGGAATCAGATTTGGATCATTATTTGATGCAACTCAAACTATGGTAGCTAAAGTTGATGAAGACACATACCAAGTTCAAGTTGTTTCATGGTATGACAACGAAAATTCATACACTAGCCAAATGGTTAGAACAATCAAATACTTCGCTAAATTCTTAAAGTAATTTGAGCTTTTAGTTAAAGTAATTAAAATTATAAATAAGTCTGGTTTTGTAGTATAAGGCTATAAGGCCAGACTATTTTAAAATATTGAAAAATTTAATAATTAGAGGTGAACAAGATGAATTTTAACAAAAAGACAATTGAAGATATTCAAGTAAAAGGAAAAAAAGTCTTAGTTAGATGTGATTTTAATGTACCATTAAAAGATGGTGTTATAACTGATGAAAACAGATTAAACGGAGCTCTTCCTACAATAAAGTACTTAGTTGATAATGGAGCAAAAGTTATACTTTGCTCACATATGGGTAAACCAAAGGGAGAACCAAAACCAGAATTAACTTTAGCACCAGTTGCTAAAAGGTTAAGTGAAATGCTTGGAAAAGAAGTTAAATTCGCTCCAGATAACAATGTTGTAGGCGAAAATGCTAAAGCAGCAGTTGCTGAAATGAAAGATGGAGATGTAGTATTACTTGAAAATACTAGATATAGAAAAGAAGAAACTAAGAATGGTGAAGAATTCTCTAAAGAATTAGCATCACTTGCTGAAATTTTTGTTAATGATGCATTTGGTACTGCTCACAGAGCTCACTGTTCAACAGTTGGTGTAACTGATTATATTGATACTGCTGTATGTGGATACTTAATTCAAAAAGAATTAAAGTTCTTAGGAAATGCAGTTGAAACTCCAGAAAAACCTTTCGTTGCTATATTAGGTGGAGCTAAGGTTTCTGATAAAATAGCTGTTATCAACAATCTTTTAGATAAGGTTGATACTATTATAATCGGTGGAGGAATGGCTTATACATTCTTAAAAGCTCAAGGATATGAAATCGGAACTTCATTAGTTGAAGAAGATAGACTTGACTATGCTAAAGAAATGATAGCTAAAGCAGAAGAAAAAGGTGTTAAATTCTTATTACCAGTAGATCATAGAGTTGCTGCAGAATTCAAAGATGTTGAAGCTACAGTAACAGAAGATCAAAACATTCCAGCTGGAAACATGGGATTAGATATTGGACCAAAGACAGAAACATTATATGCTGATGCTATTAAAGATGCTAAGACTGTAATTTGGAATGGACCAATGGGAGTATTCGAATTTGAAAACTTCAATAAAGGAACTATTGCAGTAGCTAAAGCAATGGCGGATTCAAATGCAACTACTATAATTGGTGGTGGAGATTCAGCAGCTGCTGTTAACATATTAGGATTCGGAGATAAGATGACTCATATCTCAACTGGTGGTGGAGCATCACTTGAATTCTTAGAAGGTAAAGTGTTACCTGGTATATCTGCATTAAACGACTAATATTAAATAAGTTGATAAATGGTAAAACTTCTTAAAGGAGTTTTACCTTACTATGTAGAATTAGTTATTATAGAAATTTAAAACTTTATGTTTTATTATAATTTATTATGAGGTGAAAACGATGAGAAAAGCAATTATTGCAGGAAATTGGAAAATGAATAAAACTGTTGATGAAGCAGTTAAAGTTGTAGAAGAATTAAAACCATTAGTTAAGGATGCTACTTGTGATGTAGTTGTATGTCCTACATTTGTATGTTTAGATGCTGTTAAAAAAGCAACAGCTGGATCAAACATAAAAGTTGCAGCTCAAAACATGCACTTTGAAGAAAGTGGCGCATTCACAGGAGAAGTTGCTCCAGGAATGTTAGAAGCTATGGGAATTGAATATGTTGTTTTAGGACACAGTGAAAGAAGAGAATACTTCAATGAAACTGATGAAGCAATAAACAAAAAGGTTAAAGCAGCATTTGCTCACAATATTACTCCAATAGTTTGTTGTGGAGAAACTTTAGAACAAAGAGAAAGCGGAGTTACTAATAACTTTATCGCTTGCCAAATTAAAGTTGATATTGCTGGATTAACTAAAGAACAAGCTGAAAAAGTTGTTATAGCTTATGAACCAATCTGGGCTATTGGAACTGGTAAAACTGCTACTAAGGAACAAGCTAATGAAACAATATTAGCAATCAGAAACGTTGTAGTAGAAATGTACGGTAAAGAAGTTGCTGATAAAGTAAGAATTCAATACGGTGGATCAGTTAAACCAAACACAATCACTGAACAAATGGCTATGTCTGATATAGATGGAGCATTAGTTGGTGGAGCTAGCTTAAAAGCAGAAGATTTTTCTGGAATAGTTAACTACTAAAAACAATAAAGGCTATGATTTAATCATAGCCTTTTTTGTTTTTAGGCTATGTTTTAAAACAGTGTTGATATTGTAGTATAAAGCTCATGGACAGAGGAATTTACTTTAAGAACACTAAAATAAAGCTTAGTCCAATTAATGCATGCTCCCAATCAAAGATTGCTGACAAGCAATTAATTGTACAAATCTTCATTAAGAGTTCTAAAAAGCAAATTCCAACGCCAGTTCGCCCTTATACTAAAATATCAACATTCACTTAAAACATAGCCTATTTTTAAGAAATTATGTACATTTAGAAATTCTATAATAATTTATGAAATTTTGTGTTCAAATAGATTATTACTTATTATTTAAATCGGATAGTTTATTTCCAAAAGTTTCAAGAAGTTCTGCATCTTTATGAAGCTCGAAAATGGAATTAATAATTTGATTTAAAGCTTCAACATTTTCATTAACATTTTCGTTAGTATCCTGAATTTGCTCACTCATATTAAAAATAGAGTCTTTTACACTATGAAGAACAGTGCCTATTTTTTTAGATTGTTCACTATTCATATTAGATAATTTTCTTATTTCTTGTGCAATAACACCAAATCCAGCACCAAATTCTTTAGCTCTAGAAGCTTCTATTGAAGCATTAAGTCCTAATAAATTAGTCTGTGAAGAAACATTATTTATGTATTTTGCAACTTGATCAATTTCTTCTACTTGATCAGCAGAAATATTAGCTGAAGTAATTAATGTGTTAAACCTATTTACTAGATTACTATTTATTTCATTGACTTTATTCACATAACTTTCAACTTCAGTGATTCTTTCGTATATATTATGAGAAACTTCAAATAATTTTTTAGTTAAATCCTTACCTATATATTTTTGATATCCAACATCTGAAAGAGTATTAGCTATTATAAAAAGTAAATTCGCAGCAGCTTCAATTGATTCTTTTGAAAGAACTCTTATTTCTCTAACTGCATCAATATACTCATCTTCGTTAATTCCTATTTCTTTTGCTACTATTCTAATTTTATCTTCTTTAGGGGCTTGAGGCAAAACTTGACCACCAACTAAAGAACCAATTTGAATATTTCCTATTAAAATTGGAGCAGCAAAATCCATTAATCCAGCATGACAATAATAAACAGTAGTTTTTTTTGATTTTCCAGATTTAAGTCCACCTTTAATATCACATTCATTACATCTTTTTAACCCTTCAGAAGTACCGCGGGTTAGATTCATACAAAACCTTGATGGTTTAGTCATTTTCGTAACAGGACCGTCAAGATCAACAGCTACTGTTGAAATTCCAGTAGTATCTGAAAATGCATCTAAAATTTTTTGAAGTGTATCTACATTTATTACATCCGTTAACTTTACATTAGATAAGTTAGTATTTTTCATATAAAAAAAGCTCCCTTTTATTTAATTTTTGTAAAATTCAACAAGAAAAAACAATTATTCCTTATCGATCTATATTATACAGTAGACATAATTAATAATCAAAAAATAGCAAAAATTTTATTAAGTAAGATAAATTTTTAAAAAATATTTATTGAAATAATAAAACAATGTTATATAAATGTTAAATAAAAATGATAATGATTATCAAAATAATTATTTAATACACAAGAATAATATGATAATATATTAGTAAATATTAACATGTTAAATTTAAATAAAGAGGTAATAAAAATGTCAATAATAAATGAAGGTATAATATATCATGACATAATAGAGAGCATGGTTGCAGCATTAGAAGCTCGAGACTTATATACATCCGGGCATTCTACAAGAGTAAGTGATATGACATATAAATTATGTCAGCATTTGAATTTGTCAGAGGAAACTTTAGAAATGTATCATATAGCTGCTCATTTGCATGATATAGGAAAGATAGGAGTTTCAGATAATGTTTTAAATAAAAAAGGTAGATTAGATTTTGAAGAGTGGCAAATGATGAAAAAACACCCTGAAATAGGGTATAAAATTTTGAGTAAAGCAAAGAGCTTGAAAAATATATCTTATATAGTATTACATCATCATGAACGATGGGATGGAAAGGGGTATCCTAAGGGTTTAAAGAAAAATGAAATACCATTAGGATCTAGAATAATAGCAATTTGTGATTCTATAGATGCGATGAAGAGCAATAGACCATATAGAGATTTAATAAGTGATAAAGAATGTTTTAAAGAAATTTTAACAAATAGAGGAGTAATGTATGATCCTGAAATTACAGATTGTATATTAGAAAATTGGAATGATATCGTAACTAAGTATTATGGCAGTTTATAGTATTAATAGATTAATAGAATAGAGTTAAATCTAAAATGGGTTTTAAGATTTGTTTTTAGACTTGACTCTTTTTGCCTTGTACAAAAAATTAGATTTTAAATAAAACATAATGAATTCAACTTTTACATAAAGAATTTAGTATATATATTATTGAGGATATACATTAAAGGAGATATAATCTTCACAGTTTTATAAGTTGCAATACATCTAAAAAAATAATATAATTAAAATGGTTAAAAATATAGAGAATAAAAGATAATATTAGTATATTATGATATTTTAATAATAAATCTGGAGGGATAGGAATATGTCAAAAAGACCGGTTATGTTAATGATATTAGATGGTTTTGGAATAGCACCAAAATCTGAAGGAAATGCTGTAAGCTTAGCTAAAAAACCTAATTTTGATAGATTAGTAAAAAATTATCCAGCATCACAATTACAAGCAAGTGGATTAGAAGTTGGATTACCAGAAGGACAAATGGGAAATTCAGAAGTAGGTCATTTAAATATTGGTTCTGGTAGAATAGTATATCAAGAATTAACTAGAATTACTAAAGCTATTAAAGATGGAGATTTCTTTGAAAATGAATCTTTAATGAAAGCTATGGCTAATGCTAAAAATAATAATTCTACATTACATTTAATGGGATTGTTATCAGATGGTGGAGTACATTCACACATAGAACATTTAAGAGGCCTTTTAGAATTCGCTAAAAAAGAAGGGATTCAAAATGTATATGTTCATGCATTTATGGATGGTAGAGACGTTGCACCATCATCAGGTAAAGAATTTGTAGAAAAAACTGAAACTATGATGGCTGAAGTTGGCGTAGGTAAAATAGCTACTATAAGTGGTAGATATTATGCTATGGATAGAGACAACAGATGGGAAAGAGTAGAACTTGCTTATAATGCATTAGTATTAGGTAAAGGTGAAACTGCTAATAGTGCAGTAGAAGCAATGAAAAAATCTTACCATGATAATAAAACTGATGAATTTGTTTTACCAACAGTAGTTTTAGAAAATGGAGCTCCAACAGCAACAATAAAAAATGGAGATTCAGTTATATTCTTTAACTTTAGACCAGATAGAGCAAGAGAAATAACTAGAGCTATTAATGATAAAGTATTTGATGGATTTAAGAGAGAAACTTTAAATCTTACTTTTGTAACAATGACTCAATATGACAAAACTTTAGAAGGTGTTGAAGTAGCTTATAAGCCTCAAACTTTAGCTAATACTCTTGGAGAATATGTAAGTTCAAAAGGATTAAATCAATTGAGAATTGCTGAGACTGAAAAATACGCTCATGTTACATTCTTCTTTAACGGTGGAGTTGAAAAAGAAAATCCAGGTGAAGAAAGAGTTGTTATTCCATCACCTAAAGTTGCTACATATGATTTAAAGCCAGAAATGAGTGCATACGAAGTAACTGATGAGTTATTAAATAGATTAGATTCAGATAAATATGATATGGTAATTTTAAACTTTGCAAATCCAGATATGGTTGGACATACAGGGGTTATTCCAGCAGCTGTTAAAGCTATAGAATCTGTTGATGAATGCTTAGGAAAAATTGCTAACAAAATGTTAGAAAAAGATGGATGTTTATTCATAACAGCTGACCACGGTAATGCTGAAACTATGATAGACTTCTCAACAGGAAATCCATTTACAGCTCATACAATAGATCCAGTACCTTTTGTTTGGGTTGCAAATAACACAGAAGGAAAAACTATAAAAGATGGTAAGCTAGCAGATATAGCTCCAACAATGTTAAATCAATTAGGACTAGAAGTTCCTGTTGAAATGACAGGGAAAAATTTAGTGACAACTAAATAATAAATGATCTTTAAAAGAGTTTAGTAAGTATAACTTATTAAGCTCTTTTTTGTACATAAAATTATAGAAAATTTTTACTATTAAATATGATAAAACCTCATTATAGAAAGCTTTTTTAGTTGAGAGAGATTTTTTTATTTGCATAAAGTTAGAATTTATATAATATATTTATAAAAAAGGCTTAGGGTTGATGAAATGAAAAGAAATTTTGCTTATTCTGCTGATTTTGATGAAAAGACAGAAAAATTATTTAAAGAAGGGAAATATCTTGGTCAAGGAAATAACGGAATAGTTTATGAATTACCAGGAAATAAAGTGGTAAAAATTTTCTTGACACAAAAAGTATGTAAGGATGAGGGAGGTATATTGTATAGAACAAATGGTTCAAAATATTTTCCTAGACTTTATAAAAGAGGTAAACTATATGTAGTAAGAGAAATAGTTGATGGAGAAAGATTAGATTACTATATTAAGAAAAATGGTTTAAGTAAAAAATTAATAAAAAAGATATATAATTTGTTAACAGAGTTTAAAAAACTTAAATTTACTAAACTTGATACTAGATGTAAGGATATATTTGTATCTGAAGATGAAAAGCTAATGATAATTGATCCTAAAAAAGCATATTCTAGAAAAGTAGATTATCCAAGACACTTAATGAAAGGACTAAAAAGAATTGGTGTTTTAGATGAATTTCTTGAGGGCATTAAGGAAATAGATAAAAACAAAGCAAATCAATGGAGCATTAAATTCGACAGGTATTTTGACAATGAAAAATAAAAAAATTAAAGCCGTTAATCTAACTGATAATATAATCATTTAGATTAACGGTAATTTTTATTTTAAAACATAGTCTTATTTTTAGATTAGAAAAATTAAAGCAAACAGCACAGTTGTAATTAATCCTATTGTAACAGGAAGAAAGTTTTTTCTTGCTAGCTCAAATGGGGATACTTTACAGACGGCAGCAACAGGAATTAATGCCCAGGGTATTAAAGTTCCACCACCAATCCAAATTGTACAGATTTGACCTAAAGCTGCTAATGGAGATGAGTTTAGCGCTAGAGATGAAGAGAATAACCTAGTTGATGAACCAACAAGGGAGAGACCAGAGAAACCGGAACCATCTAATCCAGTTAATATTCCAACACCAGAAACGGTAAATGTTGCAATGATTTTATTTAAAGGAACAGCATTGGAAAGAGCAACACCTAAATCATTAATTATTCCTTGAGAGTTATTAGATAAGGAATGTCCTATAATTTGTTCAAAACCACTACCACCCAAATAAAAAAATGTAGCAATAGGAATTACAGCACCAAAAACTTTAAATGCAAACTGAAAACCATCTATTAAGTAAGATGTTAGTTGAGTTTTTTTTATATCTTTAAATATACTTAAAAAGATTATAAGTAATAAAAATAAAGTGGTTCCACCAATTAATGAAGTTGCATTCTCACCTTTAATAGATAGTAAAAACATAAAAGTAACATCCAGTGCATAAGAAAATAACACTAGAAAAGCTAAAAATCTTTTCTTCCAATTAGATATATTATCTTTAAAATCCTCTTTAAAATCCGTTTCTAAATCTGTACTATCACTTATTGAATTAAGGTTATTATTCTTAATATCTTTCATTATAAAATAAAAAGCTAAAATACTTGTAGTAAATCCCATAACTAACTCTAGAATTATTATTGATGGCATAAACTCATTAATAGCTATGCCAGCAGCGTCACAAGTTATTTTTGGAGCACCTTGTATTATGATATCACTTGATAAAGCAATACCATGTCCAAATATATTCATAGCAATTGCAGCACCTAATTTAGGTAAGCCTGCTTTTGCTGCTACTGGAACTAAAATAGCTCCAATTAGTGCTACGGCTGGAGAAGGCCAGAAAAACCATGAAATTATCATCATTGAAATACCAATAATCCAATACGCTAATACTTTATTTTTTATTAATTTAGCTAAAGGAGAAATCATAACTTCATTTATTCCAGTTACAGAAAGAAGATTACTAAGAGCAGTAATTACGGAAATTATGAGTATTATAGGAAGTAATTCTTTGATTGCATAAAGAAAACCATTGAAAACAGACATAATAGATTCTGAAATGGAAAATTTAATCATAAATGCTATTACTAATATTCCTATTATACATATAATTGAAATATCTTTTTTTAGTATAACAGACAGTAAGATTAATCCTATAAATACTAAGTAGACCCAGTGAATAGCTGATAATGTAATCATATAGATACAAGCTCCTATAATATTATTTACTAACAAATTATGACTTATAACTCCTATATGTACCAAAATAAACTTTAAAATATAAGGTTGTATTTTAGAAGGATGTTGATATATGCATAAGCAAAGTGAATAGAGTAATTTAATATATTAACACATCTTAAAACATAGATTAGTGCAAAAAATATTTAAAAATGTTTTTTGAATATTAGGGTTGAATATTAGCAATAATATTAAGGTAATTAAAAAAAATCTTTTCATTTTATGTTTTATATATTAAAATGATATTGATAAACATTATCAAATAACTTTATATAATTCAAAGGAGGGTAATTAAATGAACGATTACTTAGAAATAATAGACGTTGTTGCAAGACAAATATTAGACTCAAGATGTTTTCCAACTGTAGAAGTAGAGGTATATCTTGAAGATGGAACAATGGGAAGAGCTGCTGTACCATCAGGTGCTTCAACTGGTATGTATGAAGCTGTAGAACTAAGAGATGGAGATAAAGCTAACTACTTAGGTAAGGGTGTATTAACCGCAGTACAAAATGTTAACGAAACAATTGCTGAAGCTTTAGTAGGTTGTAATGTATTTGATCAACCATATATAGATAAAATGCTTATAGAATTAGATGGAACTAATAATAAAGGAAAATTAGGTGCTAATGCAATTTTAGGAGTGTCATTAGCTGTTGCAAATGCTGCTGCTAATGCATTAGGATTATCTTTATATAAATATGTTGGTGGTGTAAATGCAAAAGTACTACCAGTACCTATGATGAACATAATAAATGGAGGATCTCATGCTGATAATTCAGTAGATTTGCAAGAATTTATGATTATGCCAGTAGGAGCGACAAGTTTTAGTGAGGCATTAAGAATGTGTGCTGAAGTATATCATACATTAAAGAACACTCTTAAAGATAAAGGATATGCTACTGGTCTTGGTGATGAAGGTGGATTTGCACCTAACTTAAAATCAAATGCAGAAGCTATTGATGTAATCATAGAAGCAATAACAAAAGCAGGATATAAAGCAGGCGAAGATATATTTATTGCAATAGATGCAGCATCATCTGAATATTATAAAGATGGAAAATATGTATTAGAAAATGAAGGAAAAACATTAACATCAGCTGAAATGGTTGACTTCTTTGAAGATTGGGTAAATAAATATCCAATAATCTCAATTGAAGATGGTATGGCAGAAGAAGATTGGGATGGATGGAAATTATTAACTGAAAGACTAGGAAAGAAAGTTCAATTAGTAGGTGATGATTTATTTGTTACTAACACTGAAAGATTAGAAAAAGGAATAGAGCTTGGTGCAGGTAATTCAATTCTTATAAAGTTAAATCAAATTGGTACTTTAACTGAAACTTTAAATGCAATAGAAATGGCTAATAGAGCAGGATATACTGCTGTTATCTCTCATAGATCAGGAGAAACAGAAGATACAACAATTGCTGATTTAGTTGTTGCAGTTAATGCAGGTCAAATAAAAACAGGTGCACCAGCTAGATCTGAAAGAGTTGCAAAATACAATCAATTGTTAAGAATAGAAGAAGAGTTAGAAGATGTAGCCGAATATAGAGGAAGAAAAGCATTTTTTAATATAAAAAAATAAATTTATAAAACGAAATAAGATATATAGCATCTAACAAAACTAAAAAACAGCTGCAATTTGTAGCTGTTTTTTAGTTTTATAATTTCTAGAAGATGTTAATTCAAATAATGGCAATACCAACAGGAATTAAGTATTATTTATATATTAGAAATTTGGATTTGAAAAGATTTATTCTGTATAAATTTAGAAGCTTTACATTAATGAAAAGTTGTAATAAAATAAATGTTATGTTACAATTTTAATAGATATATTATTTGTAACGAGTTAACTATATAGGAGGGATTACCTATGCGAAGTATGTTAATGGGTGTAGAAGTACTATTAGGTTTATTAATAGTAGTAACTATATTTATGCAACCTAGTAAAGCTGATGCTTTAAGTGGATTAATACAAGGTGGATCAAAAGATACATTCTTTTCAAAAAATAAAGCAAGAACTAAGGAAGTAATGCTTGTAAGATTAACTTGGATTTTTACAGCATTATTTGCACTTAATACATTAATATTAAACTTTATGAAATAAAAGTAAGGACTACTNNAGTAGTCCTTACTTTTATTTTTTTAGAAAATTATAAAATCAGTAAATATAACAATATATGATTAAGAATTGCAAAAGTTAAATTGCAATGATATTTAACCTATTGCATATATATAAACATAGATTAAAATAAAAATAATTACATTAAAGAATACCAATATAAAATATGTAAAAGGAATTGTGATAAAGTAGCCTTAATGATTTTTTATGTATAGTAAAATATAAGATATTTAAAATCTAAAAGTCTATATGCTAAAGGCTTAACTTAAAATTAAGAGTTCTTTACTTAAATAAAATATGAAACTAAGATTTTGTACTAATAGACATATAATATAATAATGTATACTAAATAGACAAATAAAATTATTTTGTTGTCATGAAATACAAAAATTATACATAAGAATAAATGATATACGAAAACCAATAAAATATAAGGAGGAAATGTATGAATCTATTATACGTTTCATTAATTGCTGGTTTTATTGCTCTTATTGTTGTCATTTTTTTAGCAAAGGATATCTTGAAAAAAAGCCCTGGAAATGAAAAAATGATTGAAATTTCTGGTTACATTGAAGAAGGCGCAATGGCTTTTTTAAGAAAAGAATATTCTTACTTATGTGTGTTTATAGTAGTAGTTGCTATTGCTATACTAGTATTTTTAAATTATAAAACAGCAATAGCATTTGTTGTTGGTGCACTATTTTCAATTATAGCAGGTTATATTGGCATGAGAATAGCTGTAAAATCTAATGTTAGAACAGCTGAAGCTGCGAAATCAGGAATAAAAGAAGCACTATCAGTTGCTTTTTCAGGTGGAACAGTAATGGGATTATGTGTAGTAGGACTAGGTATAATTGGATTAAGTATTTTTTCAATTGTATTTGATTTAAATGTAGAGTATATAACTGGATTTGGATTAGGTGCATCCTCTATTGCTTTATTTGCAAGAGTTGGTGGTGGGATTTATACCAAAGCAGCTGATGTCGGAGCAGATTTAGTTGGTAAAGTTGAAGCTGGCATTCCAGAAGATGATCCAAGAAACCCAGCGGTTATAGCTGATAATGTTGGTGATAATGTTGGCGACGTTGCAGGTATGGGCGCAGATTTGTTTGAATCTTATGTTGGTTCAATTATATCTGCAATAACACTAGGTGCTGTATTGGTTAGTGCATGGGGAAAAGAAATAGTAATTTTTCCTTTAGTTTTATCGTCAATAGGCATCTTGGCATCATTGATAGGAATTATATTTGTAAAATCATATAAAGGAGACAATCCACAAAAAGCTTTAAATTTAGGTAGTACAATTTCAGGTGTAATAGTATTAATAGTAGGATTTATAGCTTGTAAATCTTTACTTGGAAACTACAAAATTTTCTTACCTGTAATAGCTGGATTACTTGTAGGGCTACTAATTGGTAAAATTACTGAATATTATACTTCTGCTGATTACAAGTCAGTTAAATTCATTGCAAATGAGTCAGAAACAGGTGCTGCAACAAATATTATAGCAGGATTATCAGTTGGAATGAGATCAACAGTTATACCTATATTACTAATTGTTATAGGCATAATAATATCATTTTTTGCAATAGGTGGAGCAAAAGATACTGCGTTAGGATTATATGGTATAGCTTTATCAGCTGTAGGAATGCTTTCAACAACAGCTATAACTGTTGCAGTTGATGCATATGGCCCAATAGCAGATAATGCTGGTGGAATAGCAGAAATGTGTGAATTAGACGAAAGTATTAGAGAAATAACTGATAAATTAGATTCTGTTGGTAATACAACAGCAGCTATAGGTAAAGGCTTTGCTATAGGTTCAGCTGCACTTACAGCATTAGCACTTTTCGCATCATATTCACAAATAGTAAATCTAGAAACTATAAATTTACTTAATCCATTGACATTGGTAGGTGTTTTAATTGGTGGTATGTTGCCATTTCTTTTTGGTGCATTAACTATGGAATCTGTAGGAAAAGCTGCAACTCAAATGGTTGAAGAAGTAAGAAGACAATTTAGAGAAGATGATAGAATATTAAAAGGAACACAAAAACCTGACTATTCAAAATGTGTTGAAATATCAACCAATGCAGCATTAAAAGAAATGATTGTTCCAGGATTACTAGCTATATTAGTACCATTATTAGTTGGGATATTATTAGGAACAGAAGCTCTTGCAGGTCTAATTGGTGGTGGCGTAGTTACAGGCGTTATGCTAGCAATTATGATGGCAAATGCTGGTGGAGCATGGGATAATGCTAAGAAATACATTGAAAGTGGAGTACATGGTGGAAAAGGCAGTGATG
This sequence comes from Clostridium sp. ZBS2, assembly GCF_023845855.1. Classification (NCBI taxonomy): domain Bacteria; kingdom Bacillati; phylum Bacillota; class Clostridia; order Eubacteriales; family Clostridiaceae; genus Clostridium; species Clostridium sp. ZBS2. The sequence continues at coordinate 319,985 of NZ_JAMQIF010000010.1, read as the reverse complement.
CTCATAAAGCAGGTGTTGTTGGAGATACAGTTGGAGATCCATTTAAAGATACTTCTGGCCCATCTATGAATATTTTAATAAAACTTATGACAATAGTTTCAGTAGTATTTGCACCAGTAATATTAAAATATGGTGGAGTTTTGATAAACCTATTTATCAAATAAATAATTAGTTTAAAATAAATTAAAAAGATTGCAAATTAAATTTAAGGCTCTGTTTTAGCAGAGT
>NZ_JAMQIF010000010.1:260053-319655 GCF_023845855.1 Clostridium sp. ZBS2 | reverse complement strand
CAGTAAATGTGACAATACTCATTGAGAATTCTCAAAGTTAAATTACAATGCCACTTTACCTATTGCATATATCAACACACATTTAAAACAGAGTTAAATTTAATTACAAATTAATAATTTGCAGTCTTTTTTTCTTAAAATCAAATAAATTTTAATTTATAAGCAAATACTAAAGATAATTATAAAAAATATATATTATAAAATGTTATTGTGGTAGTATATACTTAATATAATAGAAATATTTGCTATCAGTTAAGATAACAGGAGGACGTGTCATGACAATAAAAGAAACATTATTAAGTTTTATGAAAGAACCTGCATATAATCCAATGACTATTGAAGAGTTGGCTCTTGTTTTTGATATAAAATCACATGAATATGGTGATTTCAAAAAGATATTAAAAATTATGGAAAATGAAGGCTTGATTTCAAGTACTCAAAAAAATAAATATATTATAGCAGAGAGTGTAGGAGTAATAGCAGAGAGTGTAGGCTTAATTACTGGAAGGCTTCAAGCACATCCAAAGGGATTTGGATTTTTAATACCGGATGTAGAAGGAGAAAATGATGTATTTATCCCAAGTTCATGTATGAATGGAGCAATAAATGGAGATAAAATACAAGTTCAAATAACAAGGGAAAACTCAAATACTAAAAAAAGAGAAGGCGAAGTTTATAAAATCCTTGAAAGAAATACAACTAAAATAGTAGGAATATATGAAGATAATAAAAACTTTGGGTTTGTTGTTTCAGAAGATACAAGAATTACTCAAGATATTTTTATTTCTAAAAAGGATAGAAATGGAGCAGAAAATGGTGATGTAGTTATAGTAGAAATAACTAAATGGCCTGATAGAAAAAGAAGTCCAGAAGGATTAATAAAAGAAGTATTAGGTAAAAAAGGCGATAAAGGTATTGATATTTTAACAATTATAAGAAAGTTTGGTTTACCAGAAGAATTTAGTAAAAAAGTTTTAAAATTTGCAGAACAAATTCCAGAAACTATAAAGCCTGAAGAATATAAAAGAAGAGTAGATTTAAGAGATCTTAGAATGGTAACTATAGATGGAGAAGATGCTAAAGATTTAGATGATGCTGTATCTATAGAAAAATTGGAAGATGGAAACTTTAAATTAGGAGTTCACATTGCAGATGTTACTCATTATGTTAGAGAAAATAATATATTAGATAAGGAAGCTTTGAAAAGAGCTACATCTGTTTACTTAATAGATAGAGTTATTCCTATGTTACCTAAACAATTATCTAATGGGATATGTTCATTAAATCCAAAGGTTGATAGGTTAGCATTAAGTTGCTTTATGGTAATAAATAATAAAGGAACAGTCGTAGACCATGAGATAATGGAAAGTGTTATTAAAACAAGTGAAAGAATGACATATACTGATGTTACTAAGATATTAAGAGATAATGATGAAGAATTAATAAAAAAATATGATTATCTTTGTGAAGATTTTAAGTTAATGGAAGAACTTTGTTTAATATTAAGAAATAAGAGAATGAAAAGAGGAGCAATTGACTTCGATTTTGAAGAATCAAAGATAATCTTAGATGAAATGGGAAAACCAATAGATATAAAGCCATATGAACGTGAAATAGCTAATAAAATTATAGAAGAATTTATGCTAGTTTGTAATGAAACAGTTGCTGAGCATATGTTCTGGAGTAAACTTCCTTTTGTATATAGAGTTCATGAAAATCCAGATGAAGAAAAGTTAGTTAAATTTAAAGAATTTATATATAATTTAGGATATAAAATTAATTGGAGTGAAGATGTAAATCCAAAAACTTTACAAAGTATATTAGAACAAGTTAAAGGAAAAAAAGAAGAAACAATAGTAAGTACATTATTATTAAGATCAATGATGCAAGCACGTTATGCACCAGAATGTGTAGGTCACTTTGGATTAGCTGCACAGTATTATTGTCACTTTACATCTCCAATAAGAAGATATCCAGACTTACAAATTCATAGAATAATAAAAGAACATCTTAATGGAGAAATTGATGATGCAAGATTTAAAAAATTAGTACCAATAGTTGATGTAGCATCAAAACAATCATCTGAAAAGGAAAGAGTAGCTCAAGAAGCAGAAAGGGAAGTTGATGATTTAAAGAAAGCTGAGTATATGCTTGATAAAATAGGAGAAGAATTTACTGGAATGATATCCTCTGTTACATCATTTGGAATGTTTGTTGAATTACCAAACACTATTGAAGGATTAGTTCATGTTACTGAGCTAGATGATGATTACTATATATTTGATGAAGCACACTTAGCGTTAATTGGTGAAAAGACAAAAAATATGCATAAACTTGGAGACGAAGTAACAGTAAAATGTGTTAAGGTTGATATAGATAATAGAGAAATTTATTTTAAACTAGTGTCAACAAAAATAGATGAAGATAAAGAAGATAAAGAAGAGAAAAATAGTAAAGAAATTATAAAGGAACTTTTATCTTCAGAGGAAGAGCCCATTCTTAGTTAAATATCTATTAATTGATTAAAAATACTACTTATATTATAATTTTATATAAGAGTTAGTATGAAACCTAAATTATACATTAGGCTATGTTTTAAATGTGTGTTGGTATATGTAATCAGAGTAGCTTTACTTATTTACATATCAACACTCTGTTAAAATAGAGTTATACATTAAAATTTATGATTATTTGTGGGTGATTAAATGGTAAGAAAAAAAAGTTCAAATACTTTAGCAGAAAATAGAAAAGCAAGACATGAGTATTTTATAGAAGAAACTATTGAAGCTGGTATTGCATTGGTTGGGACGGAAGTAAAATCTATTAGAAATGGTAGAGCTAATTTAAAAGAATCCTATGCAGATATTAGAAATGGTGAAATTTTTATATTAAGTATGCATATAAGTCCGTATGAACAAGGCAATATATTTAATGTTGAGCCTTTAAGAGAAAAAAAATTATTATTACACAAATCAGAAATTCATAGACTAGCAGGTCTAGTATCTCGAGATGGATATACTTTAATTCCATTAACATTATACTTAAAAGCTGGGAAAGTTAAAGTAGCTTTGGGTATTTGTAAAGGTAAGAAAGATTATGATAAAAGAGATTCTATGTTAGAAAAAGCTCATAATAGAGAAATGCAAAGAGCTTTAAAAGAAAGAAGTAGATATTAGAGAGATGTTTATTTAAAATATAATAAAAAACTAATTTAATGGAATTTTATTTGAATTTTATTAAGTTAGTTTTTTATTTTTAGATTATGTTTTAGCAGAGTGTTGATATATGTATATGCAAAATGGACGGAGTAATTGAACTTAGGAACACTAAAATGATTATAGTTCCACTTTACCTATTACATATATCAACACATATTTAAAACAAAAAATTATAAATAAATAGAAAATATTTAAAAAATATACATTTTAGTAAAATAAAATATTAATTAAGTAAAATTTCAAAAAACATTTTAAAAAATTATCCAATTAGTGTATATTTATAGTATGCATATAAAATCTGAACAGGGGGAACAAAAATGTATAAGATAGTTAGTAAAAGAGAGCTTACAAATAATATTTTTTTAATGGATATAGAAGCTCCAAGAGTAGCAAAATCAGCAAAACCTGGTCAATTCATAATAATAAAAAATGATGACAAAGGTGAAAGAATTCCTTTAACTATTGCAGACTATGATAGTAAAAAAGGAACAGTAACAATAGTTTTTCAAACTGTTGGAAAAAGTACAAAGGAATTAGCACAATATGAAGTTAATGATTATGTAAGTGACTTTGTTGGACCTTTAGGACAACCAACTGAATTCATTCATGAAGAGTTAGAAGAATTAAAAAAGAAAAATATTATTTTTGTAGCAGGTGGAGTTGGTGCTGCACCAGTTTATCCTCAAGTTAAATGGATGCACGAAAATGGTATTAATGTAGACGTTATAGTTGGTTCTAGAAATAAAGAACTTTTAATATTAGAAGAAGAAATGAAAAAGGTTGCAGGAAATTTATATATATCAACAGACGATGGAAGTTATGGATTTAATGGTAGAGTTACTGATTGTTTACAAAGCCTAGTTAATGACGGAAAGAAGTATGATCATGCAGTGGTTATTGGACCTATGATAATGATGAAATTTATGGCAGCATTAACTAAAGAACTTGGAATTAAAACAACTGTTAGCTTAAATCCTATTATGGTAGATGGTACAGGTATGTGTGGTGCTTGTAGAGTTACAGTTGGAAATGAAGTTAAATTTGCTTGTGTTGATGGACCAGAATTTGATGGACATTTAATTGATTTTGATGAATCAATGAGAAGACAAGCTATGTATAAGAGTGAGGAAGGTAGAGCACAATTAAAGGTTGAAGAAGGAAATACTCATAGTCATGGTGGCTGTGGTTGCGGAGGTGATAAATAATGGATATGAAAGATAGAATGGTTAAGGTTCCTGTAAGAGAACAAGATGCAAAAGTTAGGGCAACAAACTTTGAAGAAGTATGTTTAGGATATAATGAAGAAGAAGCTAAAAAAGAAGCTTCAAGATGTTTAAATTGTAAGAATCCTAAATGTATAGAAGGATGTCCAGTAGCTATCAATATTCCAGGATTTATATCACACATAAAAGATAATAAATTTGAAGATGCAGCAAAGGAAATTGCAAAATATAGTGCACTTCCTGCTGTATGTGGTAGAGTATGTCCACAAGAAAGCCAATGTGAAGGTAAGTGTGTATTAGGAATAAAAGGTGAACCAGTATCAATTGGTAAACTAGAAAGATTTACAGCTGATTGGTCTGCAGAACACAATATCGACTTAAGTGAAACAGCTCCTTCAAATGGTAAAAAAATTGCAGTAATAGGAAGTGGTCCTTCTGGATTAACTTGTGCTGGAGACTTAGCTAAAAAGGGATATGATGTTACTATATTTGAAGCTTTACATAAAGCTGGTGGAGTTTTAGAATATGGTATACCTGAATTTAGACTTCCAAAGGAAAAAGTAGTTAAAAATGAAGTTGAAAACATTAAAAAATTAGGTGTTAAAATTGAAACTAATGTTATAATAGGAAAAACTATAACTGTAGATGAACTTTTTGAAGATGAAAAGTTTGAAGCCGTATTTATAGGATCAGGAGCAGGTCTTCCTAAATTCATGGGTATAAATGGAGAAAATGCAAATGGAGTATTCTCTGCAAATGAATTTTTAACAAGAGTTAACTTAATGAAAGCATATTTAGATGAATATGATACGCCTGTTAAGAATGGTAAAAAAGTTGCAGTAGTTGGTGGCGGAAATGTTGCTATGGATGCTGCAAGAACTGCATTAAGACTTGGAGCTGAAAGTCATATAGTATATAGAAGAAGTGAATCAGAACTTCCAGCAAGAGTTGAAGAAGTTCATCATGCTAAGCAAGAAGGAATAATTTTTGATTTATTAACTAATCCAAAAGAAATCTTAACAGATGAAAATGGATGGGTTAATGGTATGAGGTGCGTTAAGATGGAACTTGGAGAACCTGATGCATCTGGAAGAAGAAGACCAGTTGAAATTGAAGGATCAGAATTTATTATGGATGTAGATACTGTAATAATGTCACTTGGAACTTCACCAAATCCATTAATTTCTTCAACAACTGAGGGATTAGAAGTTAATAAGTGGAAGTGTTTAGTTGCAGATGAAAATGGTTTAACTACTAAAGAAGGTGTTTATGCAGGTGGAGATGCTGTTACAGGTGCTGCAACAGTAATACTTGCAATGGGTGCTGGTAAGAAGGCAGCAGAAGCTATAGACGAATATTTACAAAGCAAATAAATATTTAGTAAAATAAAAATGGTTGTATCAAATTACATTTATTTTAACTTATGGCTGTGCTTTAGTAGCGTGTTTATATATACATAAGTAAATGGACTGAGTAATTGAACTTAGGAATGCCACTTTACCTATTTTATATATAAACACATATTTAAAATAGAGGCTAATCTATAAAAGAGGATTCATTAAAATGTGAATCCTCTTTTTCAATGTGCAGGAATTTAAAAATATATATTTTTAGAAAGTTTTTGAGAATTTTAACCAAAAATTTCAATTTTAATTTCTTTACTCTAAACTAAAAAGCTTGAAATTTAGTTAAGCATCATTAAATAAGTGATATATCTTAATTTTAGATAATCTTAAAATAAGAATAAATCATCAGTAGAAAATGTAAGATATATTAAATCTCCTTTGTGAAAATTAATGAGATCTTTAGTAAGCCTAAAGTTTATTAAGTTAGAAGTTACTTTATTAGGATTTTTAAGATATATTGTATAATCAAATGGATTTTCTATTATATTTTCAACTATAAATGGAAATGCATTAGCAATATTTTTATCATTACATAATTTTATATTGTGTTCTCTTATACCAATGTAACTAATATTATTTATATCACAATTAGATTTTATAATATATTCATGTCCCCAGTCTTCAGCATAGATTTTATTATTATCAATTATTTTTATATGAGATATATTTTTGCAGCCAGTTAATCTTGCTTCGGCAAGCGATTTTGGAGCATTAAATAATGATTTTTTCTCTCTCATATTAAGAGCAGTACCATTATCATAGACAATTATATTATCACATACTCTATAGGCCTCTTCTATGTCATGAGTAACAAAAATAACAGTACCATCATAATTTTTTAGAATAGACAATAATTCTTTTTCCATGTTATGTCTAAGGTGATGATCTAAAGCTGAAAAAGGTTCATCTAAAAGTAGTATATCCGGAGAAGTAATTAAAGCTCTAGCTAAAGCAACTCTTTGTTGTTGCCCACCAGATAACTGCCAAGGATAATTTTTTTCTAATCCACTTAATCCAAATCTATTTATATATTTATTAACCAAATTATTAACATTAGCTTTTTTTGAATTTAATAGTCCAACTTTAATATTTTCTTCAACAGTCATATTAGGAAATAAAGCATAGTTTTGAAATAAAAAACCTATTTTTCTGTTTTTACATGAAATAGATATGTTTTTTTTTGAATCAAATAGAATAGTATCATTTAATATTATTTTTCCTTGTTCAGGCTTGTCTAAACCAGCAATACATTTTAAACTCATACTTTTACCTGAACCAGATGCCCCTAGAAATCCTAATATTCCTTTTTTATGATTAAATTCTACATTTAAAGAAATTGAAGATAATTCTTTTTTTATGTTTACATATAAAGACATATTACTTAATTCTCCTTCCAATGAGTTTAAGTTGTAAGTCTGACCAATAATTTAATAAAATAATCATAAATAATGATAGTGATACGATTATGATAACCCATAAAAGGGCTTTCTGCATGTCACCACCTTCCACTGCAAAAAATATTGCTAGTGGCATAGTTTGAGTTTTTCCAGGGATATTACCTGCAATCATTAAAGTAGCACCAAATTCCCCCATAGCTCTAGCAAAAGATAATACTAACCCTGCTATTATTCCAGGCCAAGATAATGGAATAGCAATTTTATAGAATATTTGTAGTTCACTTAATCCCAGTGTTCTAGCAGCTGAAATGATGTTAGTGTCTATTTGTTCAAAGGCAGATCTAGTTGTTCTATACATCATTGGAAAAGAGACAACTACTGCAGCTATTACTGTGGCTGTCCAAGAAAATATTAAAGATTTATCAAATATTAAAAATAACTTTCCTATAAATCCATTTTTACCACATATAAGAAGTAAAAAGAACCCAACAACAGTTGGAGGAAGAATTAATGGTAAATTTAATAAACCATCAAGTAATCCTTTGAGTTTTCCATTAAAATTTGCTATCCAGTATGAAACAATAATACCTAATACAAAGGTAAGAGATGTCGCAACTAAAGATGTTTTTAAAGATATCCATAATGGTGAAAGGTCCATACCCATATTAATTCCTCCTCATAATTAATTAGTCTATAGATTTATAGCCATATTTTTCAAAAATATTTTTAGCATCATCTGTAAACAAAAAATCCTCAAATTGTTTTGCAGTATCAACTTGTTTTGTAACATCTGATTTTGATGTATTTTTTACTATAGAAATAGGATAAGTAATAGGAGAATGGCATGTTTCAGGAATAGTTTCAATTATTTTAGCATCTTTATTATTTAAAGCATCGCTTAAATAAACAAATCCAACATCAGCATTACCGGATATTGACCATGCTAGTACCTCTTTTACATCCTTTGCAAATACTAATTTTGATTCTATATCAGATTTTATGTTTAAATTATTGAAAGTCTCATCAGCATATTTTCCAGCAGGTACACTTGATGGTTCACCAGCTGCAATTTTTTTTACTTTATCGGTTTTTAAATCATTTATACTAGTAATAGTTGTAGACTTAGGACCAATAAGAACTAATTCATTTTTTACTAAATCTTTTTTTGTAGATTCAAGTAATAAATTTTCTTCATCTAATTTTTTCATTTGACTTTGACCAGCTGAAATAAAGATATCACAAGGAGCACCTTGTTCGATTTGTTGTTGTAAAGAACCTGATGAACCATAATTTATAACAAGATCAGCATTCGGTGCAATAGATTTGAACTTTTCTTGAATATCAGCCATAGCTTCTTTTAAGCTAGCGGCTGCTGAAATGTTAAGTTCTATTTTTTCAGAGTTGTTAGATTGAGCAGAACTATTTTTTGTTTCCTTTTTTGCACATCCTGAAAGTAATACGATACAAGATGTAACTGCTAATAATGCGATTAAAATTTTGTTTTTCATAAATATCTCCCCTTTTAACATTGTTTTGTATAGTTTTATTGAGTTTTACACTGTTTTGTATATTTTTAATAATTTTACCATTATTTAAGAATTGATTCAACAACATAATTGCTAAAATAACAAAATTTTCCTTGGTAAACATAATATTTTATAGCAACTATTATTTCTTAATGATAAAATTAATAAGAAGTGAAATATTCGTTAGAAAGATAAATAGCTTTCTATGAAATGTTACAACTAGATTATATAAGGGGGAGATTAATTGTGGACTCAGAAAGATCATTGACTGCACTTGAAGTATCAGAATTATTAAAAATAAATAAAAATACAGTTTATGAACTTGTAAAGAGAGGCGAATTACCTGGATATAAGATAGGAAAAAAATTAAGGATAGATGAAAAAGATGTTTTTGAATATATAAATGATCAAAAATCTTCTTCAAGAAATAGTAAGAATATCACAAACAACTATTTAAATAATAATGTGAATATAAATTCTGAATTTAAAGTAGAAAATGATATCATAATTTCAGGACAAGATATTATTTTAGATGTTTTAGCTCGTCATATTGAAGAAAAAACTGATAATATTAGAGTTTTACGTTCAAATGTTGGTAGTTACACGAGCTTGTGTGATTTATATAATGATAAGATATCAATATCGTCATCACATCTTTGGGATGGTGATACAAATGAATATAATACAGCTTATGTAAGACGATTAATCCCAGGAATTCCCTGCATAATAATTAATTTAGCTTATAGAAGACAAGGTTTTTATGTAGCTAAGGGAAATCCACATAACATAACAACATGGAATGATTTAATAAAAAATGATATAAGTATAGTGAATAGAGAAAAAGGATCAGGTACTAGAGTATTGTTAGATGAGAAGTTAAGATTATACAATGTTGAAGGCGAGTCTATTAAAGGTTATAACTTTGAACAATCTTCTCATTTAGCAGTAGCAAGCAGTATAGCTGTGGGGGATGGAGACTTAGGGATAGGAATAGAAAAGGTTGCCCATCAAGTGAGTGAGATTGATTTTGTACCTATACAAGAAGAACGATATGATTTGATTATAAAAAAATCCTCTTTAAAATATCCACTTTATAAGTTAATAATTGAGATAATTCAATCTAAAAAATTCAAAAAAGAAATCAAAGGATTGGGTGAATATGATTTAAGAGATATAGGTAAGATTCTTGCCGAAACTTAAAAGCTAGCATTAAGTTAAAAAATATATTAAATATTATTAGAATATATATTTTGGAGGAATTATGAATAATGTTACCATACAGGAACTTAGAAATTTAGAAATTTTTAAAAATATATGTGATGATTCTTTGAATAAAATTATTGAAATGGGAATTTTAATTAAATACCCTTCAGGGAGGCATATTTTTAGAGATAAAGAAGATGTGAAAAATTTATATGTAGTATTAAGTGGTACAGTATCATTGTATAAATCAAATGAATGTGGACATAAGAGAGCCATCTTTATTTTAGGAAAAGGTAAGATGATTAATGATGTTATAATACAGGAATTACCATCATCCATTAATTGTGAAGTTTTCGAAGAAGCAGAAATTTTAAGTTTCAATAAAGAGGAATTCTTGAAACTTATGGAAGTGGATTTTACATTAACCAAAAATGTAATGTGCTCATTATCAATGAAAGTAAGAAGGTTATATAGGCAGATTAAAAATTCAACAGGCGTTATAAAAATGGAAAAACGATTATGTGCAAAACTGTGGAAATTAAGCAAGGATTATGGAATTGAAAAAAACGGTGAAGTAGTAGTTGATAAAAAGATAACTATTACCTATTTAGCAGATTTATTAGGTTCGAAAAGGGAAACAATATCTAGGGCATTAAAAATATTATGTAATGAAAATTTAATTGAATATAAAAATAAGCAGATAATAGTAAGGAATCAGGAAAAATTATCGCAGTTTTTTAAAGCACCGTGATTAATATCACGGTGCTTTAATTCTTTAGAATATATACTTAGATTAATGGAAAGCATAATTTAAAATCGCAATTATGAAGGGAGATTTAATACGGTGTTTTGTGAAGAATTTAACAGTGTAGTAGTAGCTGCAAAAGCAAAGGTTAATTTACTAAAAAATAATAAATTAGGTTATTTTATTAGCTCAATGCTTGCAGGTGCTTATGTAGGAATGGGAATAATACTTATATTTACAATAGGTGGACTTTTAAGTAGTGCAGGATCACCATTTACTAAAGTAATTATGGGAGCATCTTTTGGAGTAGCACTTAGTTTAGTAGTAATGGCAGGATCAGAACTTTTTACAGGAAATAATTTTGTTATGACAGCAGGATCCTTAAGTGGTGAAGTAACTTGGAGTGATACACTTAAAGTTTGGGGGCTTTGTTTTTTAGGAAATTTAGTTGGATCTATAATTACAGGAGCTATGTTTTATTTAACAGGTCTTGCAACAGGTCCAGTAGGAGAGTTTATTGCTAGTACTTCAGCGGTGAAAATGAGTGTGCCTTTTTTACCATTATTAATGAGAGGTGTACTTTGTAATATACTAGTTTGCTTAGCTGTATGGTGTAGTTTTCGTTGTAAGAATGAAGTCGCTAAGTTAATTATGATATTTTGGTGTTTATTTGTGTTTATAACAGCTGGATTTGAACATAGTGTAGCTAATATGACACTTTTAACAGTAGGATTACTTTCACCAGGTGCAGCAGATGTAAGTGTAATGGGATATTTATATAACATCATAGTTGTAACACTTGGAAATATCATTGGAGGAGCTATATTTTTAGCAGTTCCATACTATTTAATATCAAAAAAGAAGTAAGGGGATATCATTATGGGATATAAATTAAATAAAACTGATGTAAATAATATTTTTGATAATTTATCAAGAGAATATGATATATATGCGCCTAAGCTATTTCTAGGAGAAGGAACTTATTCTGATACAGATAGAATTAGGTATGGAAAGGTAGAAAATATAGATGAAATAGTTTTTGATAAAAAAGCTGAATATTCATCTAAAGAAATTTTATTACCAATATCTGAAACATTGTTCTTCTTTACAGAGGATGAGATAAAAGAAGCTAAGACTTCTAAAAAAGGTGCACTAGTATTCTTAAGAAGTTGTGATTTACATGCTATAAAACGTATGGATGATATTTATTTAAAAAATGGACATGAAGATTTTTATTATAAGAGATTAAGAGAAAAAACTAAGTTCATTTTAATTGGATGTGAAAAATCATTTGAAAAATGTTTTTGTGTAAGTATGGAAACTAATAAAACTGATGAATATGCGGCATATTTAAAAGTTATAGGTGACGAAGTATATATAGATGCTAAAGAAGAAGAATTCATAAAACTATTTTCAATTGGTGAAAATATAGAAGTGAAGCCTGACTTTGTAAGTGAAAACAATAAAAAGGTTTCAGTGCCAGATAATCTTTCATTAGATATTATAAATTCAAAAATGTGGGAAGATTATAGTGCACGTTGTATTGCATGTGGTAGATGTAATTTTGTTTGTCCAACTTGTACTTGCTTTACAATGCAAGATATATTCTACACTGATAATGGAAAAGCAGGTGAAAGACGTAGGGTATGGGCTTCATGTCAAGTAGATGGATTTACTGAGATGGCTGGTGGACATACTTTTAGAGCTGACAAAGGACAACGTATGAGATTTAAAGTTATGCACAAAGTATATGATTATAAAAAGAAATGGGGATATCACATGTGTGTTGGATGCGGTAGATGTGATGATATTTGTCCAGAATATATATCTTTCTCTAATTGCGTAAATAAATTAGAAAATGGAATGAAAGAGGTGTCTTCTAATGAGTAGAAATGAATATATTCCTTTTTTATCAGAAATTAAGGAAGTTATTAAACATACAGATATTGAATATACTTTCAGAATGGAATTTTCAGGCGATGTAAAACCAGGACAATTTTTTGAAGTATCATTGCCTAAGTTTGGAGAAGCACCTATTTCAGTAAGTGGTATTGAAGAAAATACTGTTGACTTAACAATAAGAAGAGTTGGAAAAGTTACTAATGAAATATTCAATAATTATGTAGGTGATAAATTATATCTAAGAGGTCCTTATGGAAATGGATTTGATGTAAATGAATATAAGGGAAAAGATTTAATTATTGTAGCAGGTGGGACAGGTTTATCTCCAGTTAAAGGTGTAGTTGATTATTTTGCAAATAATATAGATAAAATTAACAGTTTTACATTAATAGCAGGTTTTAAATCTCCTAATGACATTTTATTTAAATCAGATATAAAAGATTGGAACGATAAAATAAATGCTATTATTACAGTAGATAATGCTGATGAAAGCTATGATGGAAAAGTAGGATTGGTTACTAAATATATACCAGAACTTGATATAAAAGATTTAAATAATGTTGCTGTTATTGTAGTTGGACCTCCTATGATGATGAAGTTCACAGTTGCAGAATTTTTAAAACTTGGAATAGAAGAAAAAAATATATGGATTTCTCAAGAAAGAAAAATGTGCTGTGGAATAGGAAAATGTGGACACTGTAAAATAGATGATACTTATATTTGTTTAGATGGACCTGTTTTTAATTATTCAAAAGGTAAGTCTTTACTAGACTAGGAGGAGTTAATTATGGATTTAAATACAAAAAAAATCAAGAAAAATGCTTTTAGAGTTACTAAAGTAAGGGGATTAACTGCTTCTAGAGTTAGAGTTCCAGGAGGACATTTACAAGCAGATTTATTAGGCAAGATACAAGAAATATCGCAAATGTATGGTAATGGAAGTGTGCATATAACAACACGTCAAGGATTTGAAATACCAGGAATAAAATATGAAGATATTAATAAGGTAAATGAATTATTACAGCCAATTATAGAAAGTTTAGGTATAAATCAAGAAATACCAGGAAAGGGATATACATCTGCTGGAACTAGAAATGTATCAGCATGTATTGGTAATAATGTTTGCCCATTTGCAAATTATAATACAACTAATTTTGCTAAAAGAATAGAAAAAGCTATATTTCCCAATGATCTACACTTTAAGATAGCACTTACCGGGTGCCCAAACGATTGTGTAAAAGCTAGAATGCATGATTTTGGGATAATAGGAATGACTGAACCACAGTATGATAAAGAGAGATGTGTAAGCTGTGGGGCATGTGTAAGAGCTTGTAAGAAGAAGTCAGTAGATGCACTTAAAGCAGTAAATTATAAAGTGGTAAGAAATGAAGAAAAATGTATTGGATGTGGGGAATGTGTTATAAATTGTCCTACTGGTGCGTGGACAAGAAGTAAAGAAAAATATTATAAATTAGTTATAATGGGTAGAAGCGGTAAAAGAAACCCACGTCTTGCTGAAGATTTCTTAATTTGGTCAGATGAACAAAGTATAATTAAGATAATATTGAACACTTATAAATTTGTGGCTAAGTATATAGATAAAAGTGCTCCAGGTGGCAAAGAACATATAGGATATATCATCGATAGAGTAGGATTTGAAGAATATAAAAAGTGGGCACTAGACGGAATAGAATTCCCAGAAAAAACAATAGTAAAGCAATGTGTTTATTGGAATGGAGTACATTTTTAATTAAACAACTTAAAAATCTCTACAGAAATAAAACTGTAGAGATTTTTTAAACTTCATTTTAATTATGAAAGTTTTAAAAATTTTGCATTATTTTAAATGTGTGTTGATATTGTAATGCAAACATTAATTTAAAATAGAGCACAAAATTTGAAGAAATATCATTTATTACATAAATGATCTTGGACGTTCATTAAAGCTTCACCAAATCTTTGATAGTGTACAACTTCTCTTTCTCTTAAGAATTTTAAGACGTCTTTAATATCTTGTTCATCAGTTAATTGAATTAAATGTTCATAAGTTGCTCTAGCCTTTTGTTCTGCTGCCATATCTTCATGTAAATCTGCAATTACATCTCCTTTTGCTTGGATATAAGTTGCTGTCCAAGGGTTTCCAGTAGCATCAGTATAGAATAATGCTTTTCCATGATCAACATAATGTCCACCAAGACCTGCTTCTTTAAGTTCATCTAATGTTGCATTCTCCATAAGTTGATAAATCATAGTAGCAAGCATTTCTACATGCGCCATTTCCTCTGTACCTATATCAGTAAGTAATCCTTTGGATTTTCCAGTAGGCATTGTATAACGTTGATTTAAATATCTAAGTGCGGCACCTAATTCTCCATCAGGTCCTCCATATTGAGACATAAGATATTTTGCCATTGCAAGATCTTTACACTTTAAGTTTATTGGATATTCTAATGTTTTAACATAATACCACATAATCTTTTATTCCTCCTAATTTTCTTTTTCCCAAGGCCAAGATTTTTCTATCCAATAACGTGGATCTTCTTTAAAAGAAGTACCAAAATTAGTTAAAGGACCGAAATTTTTTTCGTATTCATTAGTTAAACAAGTTAATTTAGCTGATACTATATCATAGTCTTTTTTTGCATTTTCATTATCAGGAAAATTATCAAGGAATAAATTTAGATCAACAGCTGAAAATTGATAAATTCTTATACTATCTAATAAATCTTTTTCATACATAATATATCACCCCACATTAACATTTACTTTTTTTCTTTTCATTATAAGGTTCGTAAAGGTCTTTAAAAATAGTTCCTTTAACAAAGCCTTCTTTACATGTGAATAGATTTTCATAAGGTTGAGGCATTATATATGCACGTGCATATTCTTTTAATTTATAGGTACAATTATCATTTTTGTACATAAAATTTTTTCATCCCTTCATTTTGATTGCTTAATAAATATAATATGCATATAGAGAGATAAAGTGATTCTTGTGAAAAACATATATTTTTAAGTCTAAAATGTATGCAAATAAATATTAATTTTATCTTAAATTATACTTAAATAAAGAACATCTGTTTAATAATGCTATTATTAAGTAGATGTTTTTTATATAATTAACATATAATATAAAATGTGAAGGGGACTAATATGATAAAGTATAAAAAAACAGCACGTACATTAGCTTTAATATTATCTGTGTTTATTATAAATTCATTTATAAATTATAATGTATTTGCAAGTGAAGTAATTAAGCAGAGCAATAATGAAATAAGGCTACAAGACAACTTCTATGAAGCTGTTAATAAGGAATGGCTAAAAAAATCAATACTTAAACAAGATGAAGAAGCTAAAAGTACTTTTACTGAAACAAAGGATAAGGTTAATAATGACGCAAAAAGAATATTTAATGATTTATTAATTCATGAAGATAAATATTTAAGTAATACAGACGAAAAGAAGATAATAAATTTATATAATAATTCTATTAATATTTCAGAAAGAAATAATCAAGGTGCAGAACCTATAAAGAAATATACAAATAAAATAAAGGAAGCTAAAAATATAAATGAGCTTACAAAATTATTAGGCGATCCAACGATAAATATATTTAGTAATTTAATTAATTTTAGTGTTGGAAGCGATATTTATGATGAGAAAAACAATGCACTATATATTTCATCAACAAGATTAGTTTTAGGAGATTCAGATCAATATAGAAATGAAACAGATAAAACTAAAGATAATAGAGAAAATATGGAAAAATACTTAGTCAATATATTAATGTTAAGTGGATATTCTAGAGAAGAATCGATAATAAAAGTTAATAATTTATTTTATTTTGAAAATCAATTAGCACCATCTATTATAGGTGTTAATGAATTTGCAGAGTATTATAATAACCAAAAAAATAACTATAAAACTTATAAAATCAGTGATGTTAATGAACTTTCAAGTAATTTAGATTTATCATATATAATAAAAAACCTTGGATATGAAAATGTAGACAAAGTAATTTTATTTGAACCTAAATGGTTAAATAAATTAAATGAGTTATATAGTGAAGAAAATTTGCAAGTAATAAAAGATTATACTGAAGTTTGTATGATTTCTGCTGCAAGTAAATATCTAAGTGAAAATTTTAGAAATGAATATTTAGCTTTACAAAAATCATTATATGATATAGATAGTATATCATTAGAAGATGAAACTAAAGAACTTGTAAAAAAGAATTTCAATTCAGCTTTAAGTAAATTATATGTAGAAGAGGTCTTTAGTGAAGAGATAAAAAATGATGTGAAAAATATTACTGAAGAAATTATAAATACTTATTCAAATAGAATTAAAAATCTTGATTGGATGAGTGCTTCCACTAAAGATAACGCTATTAAAAAGTTAAAGAATATAAAAGTAAATATAGGCTATCCAGAAGAATGGACAGATTATTCAAATTTAGAAATAAAGTCATATAAAGAAGATGGATCACTTCTTGAAAATATAATAAATTTAGAGAAATTTTCATATAAACAACCTATAAGTTCTAGAGAATCATTTAACAAAATATCACCAGAAGATGTTAATGCATATTATGATGCTGAGTCTAATGAAATTACAATTCCAGCAGCTATATTGCAAAAACCGTTCTATGATATAAATGAAAGTAAAGAAAAAAATTTAGGTGGATTAGGAGTTATTATTGGACATGAAATTACTCATGCTTTTGATAATAATGGATCTAAGTTTGATGAAAATGGAAAAATAAAAAATTGGTGGAATGATGAAGATTATAAAAAATATGAAGATAAAATTAAAAGAATAGAAGAGGTTTATGGAAATATAGAAGCATTACCTGGGATAAAAGTGAATGGGGAAATTACTTTAGGTGAAAATATTGCGGATATTGGATCTATGACTTGTATGTTAGATATTTTAGATAAAATACCTAATGTAAATTATGATGAGTTTTTTAGAAATTTTGCTAGAGTATGGAGAGATGTAACTACTGAAGAATATAAAGTATTATTATTAAAAATAGACAGCCATTCACCTAGTGATATTAGAGTAAATACAGTATTACAACAATTTGAAAAATTCTATGAAATTTATAATGTAACTGAAAATGATGATATGTATATAAAAGTAAAAGATAGATTATCTATTTGGTAGAATAGAATTTTAGTAGGTTAAGTTTAATTACTATGATAAGTTTTACTTATAGATATACTAGAGAAGTGAGAGTATAGATAATTCTGTGTAAATACAAAATTATCTAATGTCTAGAGAGGTTAATGATTAGAATATAAATTTTAGTCATTAACCTCTATTATGTGCTTCCAATATCTTTTTGGCATCATTCTACTTTGTAATTTTAGATTTTTTCTTTCAACTATAGCTGTAGATTTGAAATATGTGCTCCAAAGTGTACCGTAGTTATCAGAATGTGTTTTCAATTTTTCATAATCTCTTAAATCAAGAGGAATTATTTCATAATTTATTTTATTATAAATTATTGCTTTTTCCCTATTCAAATCATGAATTATAAAGTATTCATTTTTAAATCTTTTCTTAAAATGGTCAGCTATAAGTTCTAATATATCATTATCAGGTTCAATAGAAGAATAGAAAAATTTATTATTTATAAGGTTGAATCTAATAAATCCTTTAAATCTATGACTTTCATAAGTTACTTTTTTATTAATGGTATCTATAAGCCTAATTTCATCAATATTTAAAAAAGAATGAACATCCTTGTTTAATTTAAAAGCAATTTTTAAATATTTAAGTAAGAGCATTTCTTTATTTTCGTAATTGCTTAAATATACAATATAGATTTTTTTTAGAGCTAATTTGTCTATTTTATAAATTATAGTATTTTGAACTTTCTCAGCAATATGAGAATTAGTATTTATATTAATAATTTCGCTTCCAAGCAAGGGTATATTATTTTTTTTACTACATATAAATAAATTTGTCTGATCATAATTAAAACTTTTATATAAAGCATTTAAAAGCCCAAAGAAAGTATCATCATATATTAGTATTTTCATAATTAAAAATCTCCATTTATAGAAGTTATTTTATCACTTAAGGTCTTAGTGTTCATTTCAAAAGAATCAAAAAATGATATTTGATTAATATTTATTTTGGAAGATGGTTTATAGGAATCTTCTAATAATTTATTTTTTATTATTAAATCATCAAAAGAAATATTTCCATAATATTTACCGTCACAAGTTATAAAATATTTAGATCTTTTTAAAATAACTCTTAATTTCTTCAAGTCTTCAAAAGTTAATCTATGAACTCTTCTGATCTTTAATATTTTTTTAGCAGAAGTAACACCAATACCAGGAATTCTTAATAATTTTTCATATGATGCAGTATTTATTTCTACAGGAAAATCATTTAAATTAGATAAAGCCCAAGAAGTTTTAGGATCAAAATTTAAATCAAAATTATCTGTACTATTTTTTAATAATTCATTTGCCCTAAATCCATAAAACCTAATTAACCAATCAGCTTGATAAAGTCTATGCTCTCTAAGAACAGGAGGATGACTTATCACAGGTAGAAGGGGATTATCTTTTACAACAGGAACATATGCAGAATAATAAACTCTTTTCAAATTATAGTTATCATATAATGCTTGCGATAAATTTAATATTTTAGCATCGCTTTCAGGGGTAGCACCAACAATTAATTGAGTGCTTTGCCCACCAGGAACAAATAAAGGTGTACTTTTTATGTTTTTTTTCATTTCTTTATAATTAATTATAGAATTTTTTATAGTATTCATAGGTTTTAATATACTATCTTTATTTTTTTGAGGAGCTAATAATTTTAAACTATCATTTGAAGGTAATTCTATATTTACACTCATTCTATCAGCATATTTTCCAGCTTCATTTATTAATTTTTGATCAGCGCCAGGAATCGCTTTCAAATGAATATATCCATTAAACTTCTCTTCTAGTCTTAATTTTTTCACAGTTTTAAGTAAAAGTTCCATAGTATAATTAGGATTTTTTATAATAGCAGAACTTAAGAATAACCCCTCTATATAATTACGCTTATAAAAATTAATAGTAAGGTTACATACTTCTTCAGGAGTAAAACTAACTCTTAAAAAATCTTTAGATGAACCATTTATGCAATATTTACAATCAAAAACACAATCATTTGAAAATAATATTTTAAGCAATGAGATACAACGTCCATCTGAAGTAAAACTGTGACATATTCCACTACTAGAAGCATCTCCAAGTCCATTGTTTTTATTTTTTCTTTTAGAACCTGATGATGAGCAAGAGACATCATATTTTGCTGCTCCAGAAAGAATTTTTAGCTTTTCCATTAATTCCATTTGTGTACACATCCTTATATATTAATCTAAACATATATCCTTAATAATATTATACACAAACATATGTTCCCATACAAGGGTTTTGAATTAGTGTATTTTAGGAAAAAAATGTGTGTTTTGTACTATTATATAAATAAATATATAACTTTATTTTTAGAATAAAATCTTAAATAAATTCATACCATAAAAGAAACTAAATTTTAATTATGTATATTAAAAAATCCATGTATTTGAAATATAAAAATTATATTTTAAAATTAAGAAGGAAAGAAATATTTAATTAGAGAAAATAAATAATATTAAGAATTTTATAGATAGGAGAATTTATATGGATAGTCTTATATTTGATTTAGACGGAACTTTATGGGATGCTACAGAAGCATTTTATATATGCTGGAATGAAGTTTTTTCAAAATACGATGAAACTAAGAAAGGAATGTCTCTTGAAGAAATTCAAAGTGTGATGGGAATGACAATGGATGATATATTAGAAAAGTTTTTCCCACAGTTAAGTGAAAAATCGAGAAAAGATGTAATAGATGAATGCACTAAAATTGAATTAAAGTATTTATTAAAAAATGGGGGTAAATTATATCCAGAGTTGCAAGATACAATAAAAGAATTATATAAAAAATATAAATTATTTATAGTTAGCAATTGTGTGGATGGCTACATACAATGTTTTTTAGAGGCGCATAATTTAAAAAAATATTTTCTGGATTTTGAAGATCCAAGTAGAACAGGATTAGAAAAAGCTGAAAATATAAAAATAGTAATGCAAAGAAATAAATTAAATAATCCAGCATATGTAGGGGATACTAAATGGGATGCAATAGCAAGTGAGAAAGCAGGAGTGCCATTTATATATGCTAGCTATGGATTTGGTGATTTAGATAAATATGATTATAAGATAAATAATTTAAAAGAGTTATTAAATATTAATAATATAAAATGTTAGTAAGATATTACAAGGGCTATATTTTAGGTTACAGTGATATATTTAATAGATAAAGTGCATCATAATTGGATTATATTCATTTTTAGTATTCCTAAGTTTAATAATTCAGTCTAATTTACTTATATATATCAATGATTTTTTTTACATTGCAAAAAAAGATATAAAATTAATCGATTTCATTAATTTTATATCTTTCTTAAATTGAAGATATTTATAGTAAAACTTATCTACTTTTTCTTTTAGCAGAGAATTTCTTATATAGTTTATAGATTAGTGCAACGGCAACTGAATATACCAATATAATACCGACTGTAAGTAACATTGATTTCATACGATCCATAATTAACACCTCTTTTTGAAATATTTACTATATAAATTATTTTAACATAATAATTAAATGAAAAGAAGATAAAATATAAACACTACTTTAAAGTATGTGTAGTATTTAAGGTAAATAAGAGTAATCAGATAAGAATATTGACCAATTAAAAGAAAGATATTATTATGTAATAAAGAGTTAAAGTAAGTAGAAAATATAATGTTTAATATAGAGTAGGAGGAAAAAAATGAGAGTAGTAATTGTTGGTGGAATAGCAGCAGGTACAAGTGCAGCTGCAAAATTAAGAAGAGTAAATCCTGAAGCTGAAATAGTAATCTATGAGAAATCAGATATAGTATCATTTGGTGCTTGTGGATTACCTTACTTCGTAGGAAATTTTTTTGAAGACTCACAAAATATGATTGCAAGAACTCCTGAAGAATTTATAAAAAGTGGAGTAGATGTTAAAACTAATCATGAAGTTGTTAATATAGATTTTAAAAATAAATTGGTTACAGTAAAGAATCTGAAGGCGGGTTCTCAATTTAATGATAAATATGACAAATTAATGATAGCGACAGGTGCAAGGAGTATAATACCTCCAATTAAAAATGTTAATTTAAAAAATGTGTACACATTAAAAAGTATGGATGATGGAAAGATTTTAAAAAGACTTTTAATGGAGAAAAATAATAAGAGTATAGCAATAGTAGGTGCAGGATTTATTGGATTAGAAGCAGTAGAAGCAGCTAAAAGCAATGGGAAAGAAGTTTCAGTATTTCAATTGGAGGATCGAATATTAAAGGATGTTTTTGATAAAGAAATTACTGAAGTATTAGAACAGGAATTAAGAGATAAAGGTGTAAATTTATATTTACAAGAAACTGTTACTGAATTTATAGGAAATGATAAAGTCAGTAAGATACGTACTAATAAAAGAGAAATAAATGCTGATATAGTAATTATAGCTACTGGAGTTAAACCTAATACAGAATTTATTAAAGATAGTGGAATAGAGATGTTATCTAATGGCGCAATTATTGTAGATGAATATGGCAAAACATCAATTGAAGATGTTTATTCAGCTGGAGATTGTGCAACAATAAATCAAATAGTTACAAATGAAAAAAGTTATGTACCTCTTGCTACAGGTGCCAATAAACTTGGACGTATTGTTGGAGAAAATCTAGGGGGAACTAATTTACCATTTCAAGGTTCATTATCATCTAGTTGCATAAAAGTTTTAGATATTGAAGCTGGAAGAACTGGTATTACAGAAGAAAAGGCTAAACAAATGGGATTAGATTATAAGACTAAATTTATAACAGATATGAATCAAACTAACTATTATCCAGGTCAAAATAAGATCTATGTTAAGTTGATTTATGAAGCTAAAAGTAAAAGAATATTAGGAGGACAGGTTGCAGGATATAAAGATGCTGTACAGAGAGTTAATGTTATTGCTGCATGCATATTTGGAAAATTAACAACTAAAGAACTTGGAATGCTAGATTTATGTTATTCACCACCATTTTCAAGAACTTGGGATGTATTAAATGTAGCAGGAAATATATGCAAGTAAAATAAAGTGATAAGTTTAAAGTTTAGGGATATTAACTAATGAATCTAGTTAATATCCTTTTTATGTAGAGAAAATTATATAAAAGATTAAAATTAGAAAATAATAAAGATATTATATATTAACAAAGAAAAACATAATAAATCATCATCAGAAAACGTTTTATTTTAAATATAAATTAAAAATAGGACAAAATTAATGAAAATCATTTTCAAGTTTGGATAAAAGTGTTATAATATCATCATGATAATAATTATCAACAGAAAAGATTATTCATTTTCATAAAAGGTGTACTATATATATTTGTATAAGTACATAATATGAGGAGGAGAAAATATGCCATTAATATTAGCAAATACAGGACAAAGTATGCCAATTAAAAAAATTAGAGGTAATGATGAGACTAAAAAGTTCCTATCAAGTTTAGGATTTATTGCAGGAGAAACTGTAAGCATTATTTCTGAAATTGCAGGAAGTTTAATAATAAAAGTAAAGGGAAGTAGAATAGCATTAGATAAAGCTATGGCTAGTAGAATAATAGTTTAAGGAGGAATTATTAATGAATACATTAAAAGATATTAAATGTGGACAAACAGTTAATGTTCTTAAGATACAAGGAGTAGGTCCTATTAAAAGGCGTATTATGGATATGGGAATAACTAAGGGCTGCGAGATATTTGTACGTAAAGTAGCACCACTTGGAGATCCAATTGAAATAAAAGTTAGAAATTATGAATTATCACTTCGTAAAGCTGATGCAGAAATGATAATTGTTGGGTAAGTATTAAATTAATGTATTTTTTTATTCTTTAGAAAATTGTATTCTTGGAAAAATTGTGGATAACTGAAAGATAAATTTAGCTAAAGGTTAACAAATGAACCATGAAGAATAAAAAAGATAATTGTAGTCACCTGCCATATTTTTCTCACATACGTTCAAAAAGGCAGATGCGTAAAAAATCGATACAGATCTAAAGTCGCTTTAGCGATTTTGTTTTATAATCATTTAATGATAATGATAATCTATATAAATTAAGGGGGAAGACAAATGTCAATAAAGATAGGTCTTGCAGGTAATCCCAATTGTGGAAAGACAACTATGTTTAATGACCTTACAGGATCAACACAATATGTAGGTAACTGGCCAGGGGTAACAGTAGAAAAAAAGGGTGGTAAATTAAAATGGAATAAGGATGTTGAAATTGTAGATTTACCAGGTATATATTCACTTTCACCGTATACGCTTGAAGAAGTTGTGACACGTGATTTTATGATGAATGATAAACCAGATGTAATAATTAATATAATTGATGCATCTAATATTGAAAGAAACTTATATTTAACTACTCAAATTTTAGAACTTGGAATTCCAACAGTTTTAGCACTTAATATGATGGACATTGTTGAAAAAAATGGTGACAAGCTAAAGATAGAAAAGCTTTCAGAACTATTAGGCTGTCCAATTGTTGAAACTTCAGCTATAAAAGGAAAAGGTATTAAAGAAGTTGTTGAAAAAGCAATTGAACTTTCAAAAAAAGAAAATGCTAATAACTTTAAGCTAGAGCTATCACAAGAAGTAGAAAGTTCTATAAAAGATATTGAACAAGCTTTAGATAACAGCAGTTTTACGAATGAAATAGATACTAGATGGTTGTCTATTAAACTTTTTGAGCGTGATAAAAATATTTTAAGTAATAATAAATTTTCGAAAAATGTGTTAGATAAAGTAGAAGAAATAATAAATAAATGTGAAAATGAACTTGATGATGATAGTGAAAGTATAATTACGGGAGAACGTTATGATTTTATTGGAAAAGTAGTTTCTAAAGCAGTAAGAAAGAATAATAAAAATGATGAAACTACATCAGACAAAATTGATAAGATTGTAACAAACCGTTTTTTAGCGCTTCCTATTTTTGCATTAATTATGTGGGGAGTATATTACATAGCTGTAAGTTCACTTGGAACTATAGCTACAGATTGGACAAATGATACATTATTTGGAGAAATTATAAGTGGAAATGTTTCAACTTGGCTTGAAGGGTTAGGCGTAGCAGAATGGTTACAAGGATTAGTAGTTGATGGTTTAATTGGTGGAGTAGGAGCAGTATTAGGATTCGTACCTCAAATTATGATATTATTCTTCCTATTATCAATACTTGAAGATTGTGGGTATATGTCACGTGTTGCGTTTATAATGGATAGAATATTCCGTAAGTTTGGACTTTCAGGAAAATCATTTATACCTATGCTTATCAGTTCAGGTTGTGGAGTTCCAGGAATTATGGCAACTCGTACTATGGAAAATGATAGAGATAGAAAAATGACAATTATGTTAACTACATTTATTCCATGTGGTGCTAAGGTTCCTATAATAGCATTGCTTGCAGGAGCAATATTTGGTGGAGCATCATGGGTAGCACCATCAGTATATTTTTTAGGAATTATAATGATAATTATTTGTGGAATTCTTTTAAAGAAGACTAAACTATTTCAAGGAGAGCCAGCTCCATTTGTTATGGAACTTCCACAATATCATATACCAAGTTTAAAAGGCGTTCTTATGCATATGTGGGATAGAGGAAAGGCATTTATTATAAAAGCTGGTACAATTATATTTGTTGCTTGTGGAGCAATTTGGTTTATGCAATCATTTAATTGGTCATTAGAAATGGTAGATGCTGGTGACAGTATACTAGCAAGTATAGGAAATGTTTTTGCACCAATTTTTGCACCATTAGGTTTTGGTAATTGGCAGTCTGCGGTTGCAACAATCACTGGACTTGTAGCAAAAGAAAATGTTGTAGCAACATTTGGTATACTGTTTGGTATTGCAGAAGCAACAGAAGAAGATCCAACACTTCTTATGAATGTAGCAGGAATGTTTACAGCAGTAAGTGCATTTTCATTCATAGCATTTAATATGCTTTGTGCTCCTTGTTTTGCAGCAATAGGTGCAATAAAAAGAGAAATGGGTTCATGGAAATGGACTTGGATTACATTAGGATTCCAAACAGGTACAGCATATCTTGTTGCATTATTAATAAATCAAGTTGGTAATGCTTTATTCTATGGTGGAAATATAATAGGCGCACTTATATCTATCGCTATAGTAGTAGCAATAATAGCTGGAATTCTATTATCAAATAAAAAATCAGTAAATATAAATAGTAATGTTAAATTAAGTTATATAAAATAGTATGTTAAATATTAGTAGGTAATTATTTAAAATTATCTACTAATAAATTTTATAAGGGGTGGTGATACTTATGTTAGCTACAATAATAATAGCTAGTATTATATTTTTCATGATGGGATTAGTAGTGTTCAAAAGAGTAAAGAAAGCTAAAAATGGAGAAGGCGGTTGTGGTTGTGGGTGTTCTGGGTGTTCATCAGCAGCAATTTGTCATGGAAAAGATAATCAAGGAATAACTTTAAAATAATATTAATATAAAAAATAAGCTATAAGTATAAAAAAGTATACTTATAGCTTATTTTAAATTTAGCCTATGTTTTAAGTGTATTAACACTTTAGTAAAACATAGGCTAAATTTTTATGAGAATAATAGAATTAAATGCTTGCTGTTTCTAAATTGCTTCTTCTATTATCTAATGGATTAAGATTAATATGATGAACTGTTTGGTTTTCATCAGGATTCATAAGTACCCTATCTAAATGTATTCTACCATTAGGTGTATTTGCAATAACACATAAATTATCATAATTTTTGTGAAGCACCCAAGTATATGTATCAGTTACTACTTTTCTTAAATCTTCTTTAGATATTAATGCTTTATTTTGTACCTTACCATATTTATCTCTTAAAAGTATAGCTATAGTATCATCATTAACCACTTCATAATCATTTCTTATGTTACGTTCAACTATTTCTAAATTAGATCTTCTATTATCTAAAGTATCTCCATTAATATGTCTAATAGGAGTCTTTGGATTAGTATCTAAAATTATAGATTGTAAACTTTGCTTTAGTGGTTTAGACTTTTTATTCATTTTAGTTAAGCTTATATTTTGTACTATATAGCTATTAAGATCTTTGTTCCATTCAGCGAACCAATTACCTAGTTCTTTAACTTTATTAAGATCTTCAACATCTATTTTAGTTGTAAGTTCTTCACCATTTTTCTTTAAAATTGTAATAAAAGCAATTTTGTTATTAATTTCATAGTTATTTTCTACATTTTTATAATTTGTTTTTATAATGAACACCTCTTTCAATCTTACATGACAATAACAAGTATAACAGAGTAAGGTGCAAATACAAGATGTGTATTAAAGAAATTAAATAAAAATAAAAACTTTTAAATTCAGCATATAAATGAATTCAAAAGTTTTTAATTTGATTAGAATAGTTTATTTAGCTTCAAAACTTTGGCAATTAGTTTCTATATACATGTTTGGATTTGCTCCACTAACATTTATTGATGAAAGATCACAAAGGTTATTGCAATTGTGAGTACAAGTTTTAACAGTACAAACTAGACAATCACATTCACCAGAACTATTTGAATTATTAGTTAAATCACTATAATTTTTTTTATCTAAAAAAGATCCGCAGCAAGTATCACAATCTTTTTGTGCAGAATCTCCACCTATATCAACACGATTAGCGTAACAAACACCAGAACAGTTATGAGAACAATTATTTACGTCACAATTAATTTTTTGCATTAAAGACACTCCTCTTAAAATAAAATTTTATATTTATGCTATGTTTTAGTATTATATTTAAAATAATTTTAGATAGATATTTCTACTTAAAATATCTATCTAGTAGTCCCTTGAATGCTCTACCATGTCTAGCTTCATCTTTACACATTTCATGAACTGTATCATGTATAGCATCTAAATTCTCCTTTTTTGCTAATGTAGCTAATTTCTTTTTACCATCACAAGCACCAAATTCAGCTTCAACTCTAGCTTTTAAATTAGCTTTTGTATCAGGAACTACTACTTCACCTAAAATTTCAGCGAATTTAGCAGCATGTTCTGCTTCTTCAAATGCAATTCTTTTATATGCTTCTGCAACTTCAGGATAACCTTCTCTATCAGCTTGACGAGACATAGCTAAATACATTCCAACTTCAGTACATTCTCCTGTAAAGTTAGCTCTTAAGTCTTCTATAAGTTCACTAGGGATGCCGCTTGCTATTCCTATTTTATGCTCATCAGCCCAAGCCATATCATCCTTCATTTCAATAAATTTATCTGCACCTACTTTACAAACAGGGCAAATTTCAGGTGGGGTATCTCCTTCATGAATATAACCACATACTGTACAAACAAACTTTTTCATTATATGTTCCTCCTAAAATTTATTCATTCTAAAATAAGGAAAATTTATACTGAATTTCATATTATAATTTAGTATAAATTTTAATCTAAATTAGAATTTAAATTTGTAAATTCAACGTAATCTATTTAAAGTACGTTTTAACCTATTATTAGCACACAATAAAAGTATTCCCTCAAAAAACAAAAATATTTATTTATTATATTAATTCTGTTTATTATAATTTGGATTATTTATATATTGAAGATAAAAAATGGTGGTGATATAATCATTACATAAGTGTATATACAGATGTAAAATAAAATTGAAAGTGGTGTAACTATGTCTATAGATTTAATAGATAAAATATTAAAGTTAAAAAATGAAAAAAATGCAATAATATTAGCTCATTATTATCAGCCAGATATAATACAAGAATTAGCAGACTATGTTGGAGATTCGTATTATTTAAGTAAGATAGCTAGAAGTTGTAAAGAAGAGGTAATAGTGTTTTGTGGAGTTAAATTTATGGGAGAAAGTGCAAAGATATTATCTCCTAACAAAAAAGTATTAATGCCATGTATTGATGCAGGTTGTTTAATGGCAGATATGGCAAAAGAAAAAGAATTATTAACTTTAAAAGAAAAATATCCTAATGCTTATGTAGTATGTTATATAAATTCTACATATAAAGTTAAAGCATGTAGTGATGTTTCAGTTACCTCTTCAAGTGCATTAAAAATAATAAAGAATGTGCCTAATAAACAAATAATATTTTTACCAGATAAAAATTTAGGTCAATATATATCAGAATTTTTTAAAGAGAAGGATTTTATATTATGGGATGGATTCTGTCCATGTCACAATAAAATTTTAAAAGAAGATATATTAATGTTAAAGGAACAATATACGGAAGCAAAAATATTAGTTCATCCAGAATGTACAAAGGAAATAAGAGGTTTAGGAGATTATATCGGAAGTACAAGTGAAATAATAAATTACGCAACGGAGGATAAAGGCAGTGAATTTATTATTTGTACCGAAGAAGGGATTTTGTATGAATTAAAAAATAAAAATCCTAATAAAAAGTTTTATATTCCAGGAAAAAGTATATGCTGTGGGAATATGAAGAAGACAAGCTTAGAAAATTTATATTATACTTTGCTAAATATGAAAAATGAAATAACACTAGATGAAGATATTAGAAAGAGAGCATTAGTTTCATTAGAAAATATGCATAAGTTAGGGGAGTAATAAATATGGTTAGAAATAAATTTGTAGATGTTTTAGTAATAGGTTCAGGCGTATCAGGACTATACTGTGCATTAAATTTAAACGAAAACTTAAATGTTTTAGTAGTATGCAAATCTAGTGTTACATGTACGAATACTTATTTGGCACAAGGAGGTATATCTACATCAATAAGTAAAGAGGACATACCTATTTTTATAGAAGACACTTTAAAAGCTGGACAATACAAAAATGATTTAAAAGCAGTAGAGGTTTTAGCTAATGAATCAATGAGTAATATAAAAAATTTAATATCTCTTGGTGTAAATTTTGATAAGAACGATGATGGAACTTTAAATTATACTAAAGAAGGAGCACATTCAGTAAATAGAATTGTTCACACAAAAGATAACACTGGTGAAAATGTAGCAAAAGTACTTATTGAACAAGCAAAAGAAAAAGAAAATATAATGATTTATGAAAATACTTATTTTGTTGACATTATAGAAAATGAAAATAAATGTATTGGTGGAATATTATTAAAAGATAATGATCAAATAAATGTTTATGCTAAAAATGTAGTATTAGCCACTGGAGGAATAGGTGGATTATTTAGTGATTCAACAAACAAAAGAATATTAAAAGGTGACTCATTAGCTATTGCTAAGAAGCATGATATAAAAGTGAAGGATATTAATTATATTCAAATTCACCCAACAGTATTTTATGACGAAGGTAATTTTGAGAGAAGATTTCTTATATCAGAGTCTTTAAGGGGAGAAGGAGGAAAACTTTTAAATATTAATGGTGAAAGATTTATTAATGAACTTTTGCCAAGAGATGTGGTTTCTAAAGCTGTGTATGAAGAAATGAAAAAAACAGACAGTGAATACGTATATTTAGATATAACATTTTTAGATAAAGATTATATTATGAATAGATTTTCATCAATATATAAAGAATGTCTAAAAAGAGGAACTGATATAACTAAAGACTATATTAAAGTTTCACCAGCACAACATTTTTTTATGGGAGGAGTAGAAGTGGATATTAATGCAGTAACTTCAATGAAAAATTTATATGCTGTTGGAGAGACAAGTTGCACTGGAATTCATGGAGCTAATCGCCTTGCAAGCAATTCACTATTAGAGGGACTTGTATTTTCAAAAAGGTGTGCAAATTTGATTAATTCAACAGAAAAATATATCAATTCTAATATTATATCAGTAAAAAATATAAATAAATCAATAGAAGAATTAAGTGAAGAAAAAGAACAGATAGTTAAAGAATTGCTTGTTTTAAATGGGGGAATGGTAACAAATGAATTATTTAGTTGTAGATAAAATAATAAAAGAAGCATTATTAGAGGATATTCCAAATGAAGATATAACAACAAATTCAATAATAAAAGAAAGTAGCATATGCACAGTAGACCTATTATGTAAAGAGGAGGGAATACTTTCAGGATTAGAAGTATTTAAAAGAGTATTTGATATTTTAGGAAATGTTCAGATTGGATTTAATAAAAAAGATGGTGATAAAATATGTCCTGGTGAAAAAATTGCTTTATTGAAAGGTGATACACGTAATGTATTATTAGGCGAAAGAGTAGCATTAAATTTACTACAAAGAATGAGTGGTATAGCAACTCTTACAAATAAATTTGTTAACAAAATAGAGCATACAAGGGCTAAGTTATTAGATACTAGAAAGACAACTCCTAATTTAAGAATTTTAGAAAAGTATTCAGTAAAAATTGGTGGGGGAGATAACCATAGGTTTAATTTATCTGATGGAATTATGCTTAAAGATAATCATATAAGTGCAGCTGGTGGAATAAAAAAGGCAGTTGAGATGTGTAAAAAGAATTCATCATTTGTTAGAAAAATAGAAGTGGAGGCAGAAACATTAGATATGGTTAATGAAGCATTAGAAGCTAAAGTGGATATAATAATGCTTGATAATATGAATTTGAAAACAGCAAAGGAAGCAGTAAGAATAATTAATAATAGGGTTTTAATAGAATTTTCAGGTAATGTAAATATAGATAACATAAAAGAAATAGCAGAAATAGGAGTTGACTATATATCAGTGGGGGCGTTAACTCATTCAGCTAAAATATTAGACTTAAGTATGAAAAATTTAAGTATTCTAGATTAAAATAAAATTGATATTATAAATGTAAGCTTAATTACTATAAATTAAATCTTACATTATAATATCAATTTTTGATTTAAGACCTATCAACTTAGCAGAAAATTTATATATTCATAAATTAAACAAGATTCTGTTTTAGTAAATTATATAAGCAAGTTAAAGACATAGAATTTTAATAGAAATTTTATATTATAAACAATTAAAAAATAAATTTTAAATTTTTCTAATAAAGTATTGACAATAGTACAAAATAGAGATATTATAATATTGTAAATGAGAATCAATCTCAAAGCAAACATAACTCATTCAATGACAAATGAGACAAATTATTGCTATACACAATAAAAATTTTACCAAAGCAAAGATTTTATGAAGTGTACTATGAAAAAATAAATTAGCAAGTATTGAAAGCACACACTCAAAATACTAATTTACTAAATAAATAATTGCGTGACCTTATTATTTAGTTTGGATTTTTTCTGTTCTCCCTAAGAAAAAGTACATTTCATCAAATTATATATTATAATTAATCATACGTATTAAAATAGAAACTGCTGATAAAATTGTTATCAGCAGTTTTTATTTTATCCATATTTTGAATAAATGTTTATATATTATTTAACATTAAATTTTAAAGAACTAAGAGTAATATGTTATTATAGTTAATGGAAAGAATTTTATATGAATAAGTTATTGAAGCAAAGTTTTAAAAAATATATAAATTATATATAGAACTTTATTTAATTAAGAAAGTGAGGAAATCATGAATTTAGATAATTTTAGTAATAGAAGTAAAGGAATAATATTTATAATATTATCAGCATTTGGATTTGCAATGATGTCAGCTTTTGTTAAGCTTTCAGGAGATTTACCATCTTTACAAAAATCATTTTTTAGAAATTTAGTAGCAAGTTTAATTGCTTTAAGTTTAATAATTAAACATAAAGAAAGCTTTTTTGGAAAAAGAGAAAATCAAAAGATTCTTGTATTAAGATCTTTATTTGGAACACTGGGAATTGTATTGAATTTTTATACAATAGATAAATTAGTTTTATCAGATGCTAATATGCTAAATAAATTGAGCCCATTTTTTGTGATTATTTTTTCAGCTTTATTTTTAAAAGAAAAAATAAATACAAAACAAATCATATCTTTAATAATTGCATTTTTAGGAGCATTATTCATTATAAAGCCATCATTCAATCTTGAAGTAATATCGGCTTTAGCAGGAGTTGGTGGTGCTATATTTGCAGCAGCAGCTTATACTTGTGTAAGAGAATTGGGGGGAAAAGAAAAACATTATACGATAGTATTTTATTTTTCAACTTTTTCATCAATAGTATTATTTCCATTTATGATGCTATCCTATAAATCTATGACTATGATGCAATTAATTTATTTGATATTAGCAGGTGTTTTTGCAAGTGTAGGTCAATTTGGAGTAACTTTAGCTTATAAGTATGCACCAGCTAAGGAAATATCAATCTTTGATTATTCTAACATATTATTCTCAGCTATAATAAGTTTAGTTATATTTGGAGCATTACCAGATCACTTAAGTATTATAGGATATTTAATAATATTTACAGCTTCATTATATATGTTTCTATACAATAAAAAATTAGACAAGGTTCAAAGTAAGTAAATGTTACTTGAAAATAATTATAATATTTGATATACTCAATAAGAAAATTTAATAAAAATCCACTTTGTTAAAAAGTGGGAGAGGTTCGAAGACCATCCCTCTATAAAAAACTAGGCAATTAAATAAGATTTAATAAGTCGCATGGTTAATTGCGACTTTTTTTATTTTTCATGCTTTGAGATGGTTATTCTCAAGGCATTTTTTATTCTTTAGGAATTTATATTATTAAAAAATTTGTGGATAACTTTTAAAATAATGTATTTTAAAACATAGCCTTAAATTAAAAAAATCTAATAATATATGTGTTTAGAGAGAATAATAGTGGAGAATTAGATATGAAGAGTAAGCGTTGTATTTGTGTTCTAAACACAAAAGGTAAGGAGAAGTAGTAATGAATAAGAAAAAAATAATAATAGATTGTGATCCTGGAATTGATGATTCATTAGCAATCATGTTTGCATTAAAGTCTGAGGAATTAGAAGTAAAAGGTATAACTATTGTTTCTGGTAATGTACATGCTAAAAAAGGTGCAGAAAATGCTCTTAAAATATTAAAAGAACTTGGAAGGTTAGATATTCCTGTATATATAGGGGATGGGGAACCACTAACAAGAGAGCTAATTACAGCAGAAGATACTCATGGTGAAGATGGACTTGGAGAAACATTTTTACCGAAAGTAGAAGAAGCTAATTATAAAGAAGGCGCAGTAGATTTCATTTTAGATTCTTTAAAAGAAGAGGATGAATTATCAATAATAGCAATAGGTCCCTTAACTAATATTGCAAAAGCTTTAGATAAAGATAAAGAAACAACGAGAAAGATGAAAGAATTAATTTTAATGGGGGGAGCATTTAAGAGCTTTGGAAATTGTTCGCAAGTTGCTGAATTTAATTTTTGGGTAGATCCACATGGCGCAGAAAAAGTTTTTAATGAACTTAATAGAAAAATTACCATGGTTGGATTAGATGTAACAAGAGAAATTGTATTAACGCCTAACTATATAGAGATGTTAAAACAATTTAAGAATCCATTAGCAGATTTAATAGTTAAAATAACAAGATTTTATGTGGATTTTCATTGGGAGCAAGAAAGAACTTTGGGGTGCGTGATAAATGATCCATTAGCAATAGCTTATTTTATAGATCCAAGTCTTTGTAGTGGAAAAGAATATTACGTGGATATAGTTACAGAAGGAAAAGCAATTGGTATGAGCTTAGTAGATGAAGGGGATTTTTATAGAAAAGAACCAAATTGCCTGGTATTAACAGAAGTAAATTCAAAAGCATTCATGGAAATGTTTTTAACAAGGTTACTTCCAGAGCATAAGAAAGATATTTTTAATATATTAAATAATTCAAAGTACGGCAATTAAGCAATAAAAGGGGGAATTAAAATATGAAAAAAATAAATTTAAATGTAATGACATTTATGTCTTTATGTATAGTTATAAATCTTGTAGGGGGATTTATAGCGCTAAGTTTTAAATTACCAATATATATTGATACAATAGGAACTTTATTAAGTGCAGTTTTACTAGGTCCAATTAATGGCGGAATAGTTGGTGGATTAACTTCAATAGTAAATGGAGCAACTTTTGATCCAATTTCATTTTACTTTATGCCTGTTCAAATAATTGTAGGTTTAAGTACGGGAGCATGTTTTAAAAATTCTAAATTTGAAGGTATTAGATCTGTATTATCAATTATATTAATTACTGTTTTAGGATCAATAACGGCATCAATAGTAGCAGCATTTGTGTTTAATGGAGTAACGTCATCAGGTTCTAGCATAATTGTTGCTA
Source organism: Clostridium sp. ZBS2 (assembly GCF_023845855.1). Classification (NCBI taxonomy): domain Bacteria; kingdom Bacillati; phylum Bacillota; class Clostridia; order Eubacteriales; family Clostridiaceae; genus Clostridium; species Clostridium sp. ZBS2. Next base: position 284,689 of record NZ_JAMQIF010000010.1, on the reverse strand, counting down.
TATTTAAAAATTTAGGAATAAGTACAATTACAGCAGTATTTTCTACTCAAATATTTACTGATTTATTAGATAAAGCCGTTAGTTTTGCATTAGTATTTTCAGTAATAAAAGCGATGCCAATGAAATTTATTATGAATTTAGTTAGGAATGAAGTTAATGGACAGATATAATATTATAAAAGAAAAAAATAAGAGAGAAATTGTTTTATTAAAAGGATTTCCATGTATTTGGGGAAAATGTACATTTTGTGATTATATAGATGATAACTCAACAAAAGAGGAAGAAATAAATAAATTGAATTTTGAAGTTCTTGATAATGTAAAAGGTGTCTATAAGACTTTAGAAGTAATAAATTCTGGGAGCTGTTTTGAATTACCAAAAGAAACATTAAATAAGATAAAAGAAGTAATAGATAAGAACGGTATAAAAAAAATATTTTTAGAAAGTCATTGGTGTTATAAAAATAGACTACAAGAAATGAGAGATTTTTTTGGAATAGAAATAGTTTTTAAAATTGGAGTTGAGACTTTCGATAATGATTTTAGAAACAAATTCTTAAATAAAAATGCTAACTTTAAAACATATGAAGAAGTAAAAGAGCATTTTCAATCAGTTTGTCTTTTGGTTGGGATAAAAGGACAAACTAAAGAAATTATAAAAAGAGATATAGATATAGTATTACATCATTTTGACTATGGAACAGTAAATATATTTACTGAAAATACTACTGAAATAAAAAGGGATGAAGAATTAATAAAATGGTTTGAAAAAGAATATCAATTCTTAAAAGATGTTGAAAAATTAGAAATATTATTTGAAAATACTGATTTTGGTGTTGGAGATTAAAAGTATTAGCTAGTAAAAGTAGATTTTACTAGCTAATTTTTTATGTATTTATCTTATAGAATTTTAAATTAGTGGGTTAGTAAAATTATACAAAAAAGAAGCTCTTTAAGATATGTATATTGCATAATCCATTTTAATTAAGTTACACTCCATAATAAAGAGAAGAATTTTCATTTAACTATTATAAGACAATAAATAGCCCTTATTTTAAGAAAAAGTAACTTTTGGAAAGGAGCTTCCTTGACAATTGACAGAGGAAAATATAAATGCTACGCTTTTAAAAGTTAGACTAGTCTTACATTTTTGTATAGCACGGGCATAGGTGTTATTCAGGTTAAAAATAAGATGTTTATAAGGGAGAGATATAAAATGAAAAAATTATTGTCATTATTTTGTACAATATTTATGACTACTTTAATTTTAGTTGGTTGTTCTTCAGCTAAGGATACTACTAAAAAAGAAGAAGCTGTTCGTACTGTAAGTACTGTAAGAGGTGATGTTAATGTTCCTGCTAATCCTAAAAGAGTTATTGCTACTTATGGAATGGGTGATGTTTTGGCTTTAGGAGTTAAACCAGTAGCTACATATGATGCAAAAGGTAGTGCTTATGAAAAAGAGGTAGAGGGTTTACCTGTATGGGAAAAGTTTGAACCAGAAGAGATAATGAAATATGATCCAGACCTTATTCTTGTTGTAAGCGAAGAAAAGATTGATGAATTTTCTAAGATTGCTCCTACAGTTTATATTCCTTTTACTACTCTTAATATGGAGGAGAGAATAGCCTTTTTAGGGGAGGTTTTAAATAAAAAGGAAGAGGCAGAAAAGGCACAGTCTGATTTTAAAGAAAAGATAAATAATGCAAAGAAAGAATTGGATTCTAAAAAAATTATGGATAAGAAATTCAGTATTTTTGAAAGCAACCAAAATGGAGGAGTTTGGGTGTATGGTGATAAATGGGGCCGTGGAGGCGACCTAATTTATAGTCAATTAGGATTCAAAGCACCAGATGTTATACAGAATGAAGTTATTGGTAAAGATCAGCATCGAGAGATTTCTCTTGAAACAATTAAGGATTATGCTGGAGATTACATAATATTTAGTGGAGAGATTGGGAAACTAGCGAACAATCCAGTTTGGCAGTCAATTCCGGCAGTTAAAGAAGGACATGTTATACCAATTGATTTTACATTATTTTATGATATAGATATTTACTCATCTAATGTACAGTTAGATTATATTATGAATAAATTACTAGAAAGTTAGTAAGAAAGATTAAGATACTTATGTGATATAAGTATCTTAAATTTTTTTATAAATTAAAAGATTTTCTAAAATAACTAGGAGTAATTCCATGTACATCTTTAAAGGCAGCAGCAAATTTTGCTGGATTTTTATAGCCGCATAGTTCAGATATGTTACGAATACTTAGATGGTCAGCAGATAAAAGCTGCATGGCTCTTTTCATGGTTTCTATGCGAATATATTTATAAAGGGGAATTCCATAGTGGTTTTTAAAAGATTCACGAAGCTTGCTTTCGCTCATTTCAGCTATTCTGCATAGTTCAATTATAGCTGGAGGGTTCAAAATATCCTCATCAATTTTAGTTTTCACTTCATAAATCTTTTGCTCATTTTCCCAAGTAACATAGTGACGGCGGCTGCTTCTTATTTTAGGTATATCAGGGAAATTTCTAGTGATTGCAGATAATAGATGCAAAGTCATACCCTCAAAAGCAAGTAAAGGCATGTCTGTATTTCGTACAGCCCATCTAATTTGTTCCAAAATAAGCATTATATCAGGGGTATTGTAATGTTGTGTTTTCCAAAGCTTCGCATCCTCAACACTGATTTTAGGTGCATTGGTGCGATCTTTGAGAAAAGGTTTTATAAAGTCATCAAAAATTAAAACACTGGTAAAACAATAGTGTACGTCTTTAGAGAAAGTAAAGGTAAATTGTTTTTGAGGATTAATAATTAGATGAGTGATAGGGGATAAAGCTTGCTTCTTCTTTCCTTGCTGTGAATAGACTATTTCTCCGCAGTCAATACAAAAAAGCAGCATAAAAGGATCACTAGAATTTATTGTATGTACTATCTGTTCACTTGGAGTAAGCCAAGCACTTGAAACAAATAATCCTTTAGCAGGGTTTATTTCTGCAATCCATCCATTTGACCAATGATGTGGAAAATCATAAATTTGCCCTTTGCCATAGGGTCTTTTAGTAAGATTATATTTATCCGCTAAAGCTTTCCAAGAAGAATCTTTATATTCATACATAAAACTTTCACACCTCTCTTTTCTTTGATTTAAAGTAAGAAAATTATATCATTATTTGAGAATGATTTTCAATATAAATATAATCCGTTTTATTTAAATTGCAATCCATAACGAAGAGAACTATTTTCATTTAACTCTTATAAAACAATAAATTACCATCATTTTAATAGAAAATGACTTCTGAAAATGAGCTTCTTAAGCGATTGACAGGAGAAGTTATAAATGCTACGATTTTTAAAGTTAGACTAGTCTTACATTCGTATATAACGCAGGTGCCGGCGTTATCAGATTAATATAAGATATTTATAAAGGAGAGATATAAAATGAAAAAATTATTGTCATTATTTTGTGCAATATTTATGACTACAGCAATTTTATATGGTTGCTCTTCATCTAAAAATGCAGAGAAAAAAGAATCAACTGTTCGTACTGTAACTACTGTAAAAGGAGATATTACAGTTCCTGCTAAACCTGAGCGTGTGGTTGCAAACTGGTATGTTGGAGATGTTATTACTTTAGGGTTAAATCTAGTTGGATATAATGCTTGGGAACAAGAAACTATGCCTTTTTATAATAAACTTAAGGCTACAACAAAAATAGAAAAGTGGGAAGCAGAAGAAGTTATGGCTTTAGAACCAGATCTTATCATTACATATGATGAGGCAGACTTTGATAAATTCAGCAAAATAGCTCCAGTTCTTGTTATTCCAGAATCTCAAAGTTCTATTGATAGAATAAAGTTCATTGGAGAAGCTACAGGACGTACTACTGAAGCAAAAGAAGCTGTTGAGAAATTTGAAGAAAAACTTGATGTTGCGAAGAAAACTCTTAAAGGAGATGCGTTTACAGGAAAAACTTTCAGCATTATGGAAGATTGGGGTCCTTCTGGAGAATGGAGTGGTATATATTATGAGACAGGCTCTAGAGGTGGTACTTTAGTATATGACTATCTTGGCCTTAAATATCCAGCCAAGCTTAAAGAACTTATAGAGAAATCCGGAAAAGGCCGTGGATCTATAAGTTATGAAGTGGCTCATGAGTATTTTGGAGACTATATATTGTGGTTCAAACAAGAAGGTAAAGAATCTGAATATGCAAAAACAGATATTTGGAAGAGCATTCCTGCGGTTGCAGCAGGCAGAGTTGTAGAAATACCAGGGAATTACTTAGGTCTTTTCTATTATTCTGATATTACAAGTCTTACTGAACAACTTGACTATATGATTAATGCAATAAATCCATTAGCTAAATAATTTTAATTAAGAAAGGAAAATAAATATGCAAAAGACCTATAATAAAAAGCGACAATTAGGAGCTTTGAATTTTACAATCTATATGATTGCAGGGGTGGTTGTGTTGGTGATTATGTCAGCGGCGTCAATTTCTTTTGGCGCTGCCGATATGAATTTGTCTACAGCTTGGGGAGCCATTTTTAATTTTGACTCTTCTTTAACTGAACACCAGATTATTCAAACTCTAAGACTTCCTCGTATAGTAGCTAATATAATTGTTGGGTCAAGCCTTGCCATATGTGGTGCTATAATGCAGGGAACTACAAGAAACCCTCTTGCTGATTCTGGGCTTATGGGTATAAGTAGCGGTGCTACTTTTGCTATAGCTTTTTGTATGGCATTTTTACCTGGTGGAAGTTATGGACAGATGATGCTTTTTGCCTGCATTGGTGCAGCTGTTACTACAAGTATGACTTATTTTATTGCATCTATCGGTAGAGGAGGGATGAAACCACAGAGACTTGTCTTAGCAGGTATTTCTATATCAATGTTATTTGGTGCTTTTAGCCAATATCTTTCTATTAAATATAGACTCGGATATGCTTTAGCTTATTGGACTGCTGGAGGAACAGCAGGTGCTAAATGGAGTGAACTTGCTATAGTTTTCCCATTCTTTATTGTAGGTATTATTGTAGCCCTTGTTATATCGCCTTCAATTACGGTTTTAAATCTTGGAGATGATGCAGCTATAGGTCTTGGACTTAATACTAAGAAGGTTAAAGGGATTTCTACTGTAGTTGTTTTAATACTTACAGGACTTTCTGTAATTGTTGTTGGACCTGTTGGCTTTATAGGATTAATAGTACCTCATATTGTCCGCTACCTTATAGGGGTAGATTATAGATACATTGTTCCAGCTTCGGGATTATATGGAGCTTTGATTACTGTGGTAGCAGATTTAGTTGGAAGGCTTATTAATAAGCCTTATGAAACTCCAATTGGAATTATTTTTGCTGTAATAGGTGTTCCATATTTTCTTTATCTTACAAGGATGCAAAGGAGGGAATTTGAATGAAGAAAAAGGGTTATTCAGTTTCACGTGGTATAACTATTATTTTGGTACTTACCATTGCTATGTTAGTTGTGGCAGTAATAAGTGTGAATTCAGGTAAAATGAATCTCTCTCCTTCGGAAGTTTTTAATGTTCTTCTTGGGAAAGGCACAGCTAAACAAAATCTTATAGTATATGATTTTCGTCTTCCTCGTATTGTATTAACTATGCTTGTAGGTATTGGTATGGGAACAGCTGGATGTGTAATGCAGAGTTTACTTCGCAATGATATGGCTAGTCCTGGAACTTTGGGAATAAGTTCTGGGTCAGGGTTATTTGTATTATTGTTTATAGTTATTTTTAAGGTAGATAGTGTACCTTCGGCTATTGCTCTCCCACTTCTAGCTTTTGTAGGTGGAATGACAGCAGCAGTGCTTATATTTTTACTTTCCTATAGAAGAGGAAAAAATATATCACCTACAGGATTAATTTTGACAGGGGTAGCTGTTGGAAGTGGATATAGTGCTGTTACTATGATGCTTACTTTAAAGCTAGATGAAAATCAGATGGATTTTGTTCAAAGATGGAGTGCAGGAAGTCTTTGGGGAGACAATTGGACGTATATTTCTATTCTTGCACCTTGGGTATTGATTCTGTTTTTATATGTATTTTATAAATCTCGTATTTTGAATACTTTAAACCTTGGTAATCAAACTGCAACAGGCTTAGGAGTAGCAGTAAAGAGTGAATTCATAGGTCTAGCTGTAGCAGCTGTTGCTTTATCATCAGGTAGTGTAGCCTTAGGTGGAAACTTCTTTTTTGTTGGAATGATTTCACCACATATGGCAAGGAAGTTTGTAGGCTCAAATCATAAACTATTGATTCCTACGGCATCTTTAGTAGGATCAATAATTATTCTATTATCAGACACTATTACTAGAACTATAAGTCTTGGAACCGATGTTCCTACAGGAATTGTTATTACTGTATTAAGTACACCTTACTTCTTATACCTATTAGTAAAGTCAAATTAAGGAGGTTTGTATGAAAAGTATTGAAACTAAAAATTTAGATATAGCTTATGAGGATACTCTTATTGTAAAAGAATTAAATATGCAGATACCAAAGGGAAAGATAACTTCTATTATAGGAGCAAATGGCTGCGGTAAATCAACTATCTTGAAAGCTGTTGGACGTATATTAAAGCCTAAGAAGGGTATAGTACATCTAAGTGGACAAGATATAAGTAAATTACCTACAAAAGAAATAGCTAAAAAGATGGCCATACTTCCTCAAACTCCTAATGCACCAAGTGGACTTACTGTAAGTGAGCTAGTTGCATATGGACGTTTCCCTCATCAAAAAGGTTTTGGAAATCTCACGGAGGAAGATAAAAAAATTGTTAAATGGGCTTTAGCTGCAACTAAGTTAAGTGAATTTGAGAGAAGAGAAGTTGATACTTTATCAGGAGGGCAAAGACAGAGAGTTTGGATTGCTATGGCTCTAGCACAGCAAACTGATTTAATTTTATTAGATGAACCTACTACTTATCTTGACCTTGCTCACCAATTAGAGGTTTTAAAGCTTTTATATGAGCTTAACCGTAATCAAAAGTGTACTATTGTTATGGTACTTCATGATTTAAATCTTGCTGCAAGATTTTCTGACTATATTATTGCTATTCAAAAAGGAGCCATCATAAAACATGGAACTCCTGAAGAAGTTATGACTCCAGAGGTTCTTAGAAAAACCTTCAATATTAATGCTGATGTTGTTATTGAGCCTAAGAGCAATCGTCCAGTATGCATTACCTATGATATTATAGATGAAAATGAGGATGTGCAATTGAAGGAAAAGGAGGCGGTAGGTATATGAGGACCACTTTACGTATTTTTATAGGAGCCAGAAGATATTGGATTTATTTAATATTAGCATTAATAGCTGTTATTATTTCTACTATAGCAGGATTTTATAATCCCTGGGCCTTAAGAGAGCTTACAAGTATAGCAACAGAAGGAAGCTCTGATTTTGGAGCTCAATCTTTACGAATAGGATTGATGCTTTTAGTTGCAACTATACTTCAATCAGCTGGAAGCTCTATTTCAGGATATTTAAACCATCATGCAGCTTTGCATTATGTTGCAGATATGAGAACAGAACTTTACTCTAAGCTTCAACATATGGGGCTTAAGTATTTTAATAAAAGTCGTACAGGAGATTTAACTAGCAGAGTTATTAATGATGTTATGGAGGTAGAGATTCTTTTAGCTCACGTAATTCCTGATTTTGTTGTTAATATATTGACTTTCGTAGGTGTAGGGATATTATTATTTTCTATTAATGTAAAGTTAGCTTTTATAAGTCTTGTTGCTATTCCTTTTCTTATTATAATTACTCTTTGGCAGAGTAAGTATCTTTCTCCTATATGGAAGCAGAATTCTATGGTTAGAGGAGAACTTTCTGGTACTGTGCAAGATAATTTTTCTGGAATTAAAGAAATACAGATATTCAATCAACAGGAAAGAGAAGAAAAAAGGATTAAGAACCTTTCTATGAAACATAGTAAGACATACTTAAGGGCAAGCTTCTTTTTTGAAACCACTTTTCCACTTCTTACATTTTTCACGGCTCTAGGTTCTGTTATAGTTATAATATTTGGCGGATTTATGGTTTCAAGAGGAGAAGTTAATATTGGGGATATTGTAGGATTTTCTATGTATCTTGGTATGTTTTATGGACCTATAAAGAGTTTTTCAAGGCTTATGGAAATGTCAGGTAACGCAGTTGCAGGATGTAGGCGTGTCTTTGAGGTTATGGATGAAGTTACAGATGTTAAAGAAAAAGTTAATGCAAAGAAAATACCTAGGGTTAAAGGAGAAGTTGAGTTTAAGGGAATTTCTTTCTCCTACAATGATGAGATAAACGTTTTGAAAAATATAAATTTAAAAGTAAATCCGGGAGAAACTGTAGCTTTCGTTGGGGCAACTGGAGTTGGTAAAACCACAATAGCTAGCCTTTTAAATCGCTTTTATGATCCTCAGAATGGAAGCATTTTAATCGATGGAATAGATATTAAAGATGTAACTTTAAAGAGTCTTAGGGACAATATAAGCATGGTTTTGCAGGACACCTTTTTATTTAACGGAACAATTTATGAAAATATTGTTTATGGCTGGAAAGAAGCTACTAGGGAGCAGGTTCTTGAGGCTTCAAAAGCAGCTAATGCTCATGATTTTATTGAGAATTTAGAAAATGGTTATGATACCATAATAGGTGAGCGTGGAGTACGTCTTTCTGGAGGACAGAAACAGAGAATTTCCATAGCTAGAGCAATTCTTAGAAATTCACCTATTCTTATTTTAGATGAAGCAACGTCAGCTCTTGATACAAAAACAGAGAAAGAAATTCAAGCTGCATTAGATGAAATTTCAAAAGATCGAACAACTATAGTAATTGCTCATAGATTATCAACTATCCTTAATGCAGATAAAATTGTAGTTTTAGAAGGAACAGGCATTAAAGAAACGGGAACCCATGATGAACTGATTCGTTCTGGAGGAACTTATGCTATGCTCTATAGAAGTCAGGTATCTTAAAGGTAAAAAAATTAACTGCTTAAAATCGCCAAAGCAATTTTGAGTCGTTGATTTTTTTATTTATTCTCATGTTCTGAAAGAAATTTTTGCATAGCATAAACAGAATCTGAACTAATAACATGTTCTATAGCACAAGCGTCTTCATCTGCAATAGAGATATCGATGTTTAGAATTTTTATAAAGAAATCTTTAATAATGTGATGCTTTTTAGATGTAAATCTAGCTATTTCTAAGCCTAAAGGAGTTAAAAATATTTCCTTATATCTTTCATTAGTTATAAGTCCCTTTTCAGCTAAAGTTACCATAGCGCTATTAGTGCTTGCTTTAGTTACTCCAAGCTTTTCTGCTATACGAGTCATTTTAACTCCGTTGCCTTCTTCTGATAACTCATAGATAGCTTCTAAATAATTTTCCATTACAAAAGTAAGTTTTTCCATACAAATCTCCTGTGATTTTTAAAGTTGATTTTATTCACTCTATATTAATAAAAAGTCTTTTAATAATAATAACATATTTTTAATCATATATAAAAGAGGGTCAAAGAAGTTTGATATATTTAATATGACAATAGGCTTTCTTTCTTCTTTTATCTAAATAAAAATTTAGTGAATTATGTAAATATAAAAATTTTCATTTTCATTAATATATCCTAAATATTTAGAATATATTAAAACATAATAATCTGGTATATTTAAATGCATTGCTATAAAGAGGGGGAAGCTATGCATTAAAACGGATTATTAATAAATATTTCAGGAGGCATAATATTGAATAATGCAAAGTTTAAAATCAAAAGGTTTACATTGTCATTTATACTTAGTTTAGTCTTAGTTTTTTCTTTTTCTATACCTAACACAACATATGCTATGATTGGAAATGGAACAAGCACAGAGCCATATTCAGTAACTGAAGCTATAGAAAATCAAAACAATACATTAAAAACTGTTCAGGGATATATAATTGGACAGCCAATAGCTACTGATAGAGTTTTAACAAGTGTATATACTGGAGATACTGCTATTGCAATTGCAGATAGCGCAACAGAAACAAATACATTAAATATGATTTATGTTAAAATTCCTGCAACATATAGAAATTCTTTTGGACTAAAAACAAACCCAGATTTACAAGGGAGTCAAGTTAATGTTACCGGTTATTTAACTTCATATTTTTCACATGATGGATTAAAAAATATTACTAGTATAACAAAAGTAACTTCTTCAGAGGTAAGTACTTCTGATACTGATTTAAGTGGAAATACATCAGCAGGTGAAAATAATTCAGATGTAATCATTGAGGATGATGTTAGTGGAAATGACGAGGTAAGTAGTAATGATACAATAATTACTGATACAGCAACTTCATATGATGATACCTATTATACAGATGCTATTGGAAAGAGTGGAAAAGCTTTAAAATCATCACTTCATGAAATAATTGATGATAATAAAAAGTTATCATACGCTGCTGTTTGGGAAGCATTGATGGATACAGATGAAGATCCTAATAATACAAATAACGTAATATTATTATATACAGGTCGTTCTCAAGGAAAAAACACAAAAGGAGCAGGCGTGAATAATTGGAATAGAGAGCATGTTTGGGCAAAGTCACATGGTAATTTTGGAACTAAAGCAGGTCCAGGAACAGATTTACATCATTTAAGACCAGCAGATGTATCTGTAAACAGTTCAAGAGGAAATTTAGATTTTGATAATGGTGGAGTTCCACATAGTGAAGCTACTTTATGTAAATATGATAATGATTCATGGGAACCAAGAGAGAGTGTAAAAGGTGATATCGCTAGAATGTTATTTTACATGGATGTAAGATATGAAGGTGATAGAGGAGAAGTAGATCTAGAATTGAATAATAAAGTTAATAATGGGGCTAATCCATACATGGGAAAATTAAGCACATTGCTTCAATGGAATAACCAAGACCCTGTTGATGAACTTGAAAAAAGGAGAAATGATATAATATACAAAAAATATCAGCACAATAGAAATCCTTTTATTGATCATCCAGAATGGGCAAATGAAATTTGGAATTAAAACTAAAAAAGCTTAGGGAGTTTAAGTAAAAAAGTATGCTACTTAAAGTATGACTTCGATATTCTATTGGAGTCATACTTTTTAACTTTTTCTGTAATCTTTTTGATTATAAAAATCTATATATTCATCAAGAGAACATTTGGCTTTTCTTGACATAAAAAATACCCCCTTTATAAAAACAGTTTTATTATTTTAACTGTCTACTATAAAGGGAGCATATCATTTTTTAGTTTATAATATTTCCTAATTATATATTTTTATAAAAATTATTATCAATAAATAGTGTCTAATACGTAGTTTGTACAAAATTATTTATAAAGAATCACATGATTTTATAGTTCGGCTATTACCCTAGATGTAAGACCTGTTGCACCTCTTATATTAAGAGGAAAAGTGTGCATAGTAAAAGAATTATTCTTGGCCTCTGACCATAATAGATCAAGATTATTTATATTCTCAACAATAAATATATTTCTATCTGCACAATACTGATCTATATATCTGTGTTCAGAACTTTTTTTTATTCAAGGTGAATCTATTCCTATTAGACTAACTTTTCTATTTATTAAATAATCAATTAATTCCTTAGAAAGCTCAGGATAATCTGTTAAGTATTCAGCTGTTCCATAGCCCATCTCTTTTAAGTAGCCAGTATAAAAAATAATAAAGTGATTTTCCTTAATTTCGTTTAGGTTAATATCCTTTAATGAAATCTCACTATTTCTTATGTGAGATACATTAAATATTTTTCCAATTCTATTTATATAATCAAGAGGAAACTCTTTATTCATAATATCAAAATGAGTTCCTATATGACCTATAGATCCGAAGGCTTTATCCTCATTTATTGCCTTCTTAAGAGTTGAGGAAAGTACTTCCTTGCTAATTTCTAATGTTAAATCAATTTTCATTTTTAAAACCTCCATTAAATTAAAAACGTTTCCTTGGAAACTATTTTAATAATATCATAAAGAAGGTTTCCTTGTAAACAATTTTGATAGTATTGAATAAAAAAATTTTTGAATTATAATATATATTGTTAACTAAGAAACTAAATGGGGGCAGATTTATGATAATAGATGATAAGTCAGGGGCATTATTTGAAAAAGTGATTTCTTTTATAAATCATGTAAGTGATTCAAACAAAAACCAAGAGAAAAATTTAATTCAAGCAATTTTAAACATAAAAGAAGATGAAGAAGAGGTTAGGAAGGAACTTAGTAAAATATCAGAAGATGATATAAGAGATATATCATTATCAGAGTTTCATGTTATTGAATGTATAGGTAAAAATAATATGGCTAATAATATATTCATAGCAAAAGAGCTTTATATGACTAAAGGTGGTATATCAAAAATAAATTCAAAGCTTCTTTCAAAGGAGATTATTAATGCAGATAAGATAGAAAATAATAAAAAAGAAATTTATTATAGCCTAACAGTGAAAGGTATGGCCTTGTTTAAATTACATGAATATTTTCATAAAAAAGAACAAGAAAAGTTAATGGAAATTTTGAATAAGTATAAGGATGAAGAAATAACTACTATTTTAAAATTTTTAGATGATTTAAAAAAGATTATATAGGAAATAGATTATAGATATTATGGAATATAAACAATGAAATTGGAGATACTGTAAATCATATATTATTATGATAAGTAAATATTATAGTAACTTAGAGTTTACAGCGGAATAAAAAGATGAACTTCACTTAGGGGTTATACGGAAAGAAGTATTAGATTACAGGGTCTTTAATTAATATCGTATTAAAATTTATAAATAAGAAAGGCTTAGATGTATTATTATACTAAGTCTTTCTTATTTTAATATTATATAATAATATTTTTTGTATTACTCAATTTTTCATAAAACAGCATATTATCTTTCTTTATTATACTTAGTAAAAGGTGTACAAATATTAATAAGTTAATTACTATAGCTATAAGCATGATGACAATAATATAATTAGCATAGTCAATTTTATTTAAGTCAATAGCAGTAAATAAGATTTTATTTACACCAAAAACTCCATAATAAAGAATTCCATATCGTATAAAAATTTCTTTAAATGATAGCTTTTCATGTTTTCCTTTAATTCTTATTTTAAACAAATATTTTCCAAGAGTTTGACCATTAGTTAAATAGACAAGTACAATAAAGTAAATAAATACTATTAAAGATTTTACAAACAAATTGGAATTAATATTAGGAATAAAGCCCAATATAAACCAATCTATATAGAATGCAAAAAATCTTCTTACATATCCCACTTTAAGTTTTTGTAAATCTATATTGTCATCTAATGTATTTGATTTAGGAAGATAGTATGTAAATAATGGAGCTATTAAATAGCCTAAGAATCCACCAAAAGTATTTAAGATTAAATCATCCACGTCAAAAAGTCTATATGGAGCATTGTATATACCATATAAACCAGATAGTTGAGTAAGTTCAAAGAACAATGAAACTAAAAAAGTTATAAGTATAGTTTTCTTTAAATCTTTTTTGAAATAATATCTTAAGTAAATACCAAGTGGCGTAAGTAAAATTCCATTAAATGCAGCTTGTAAAAAAGCTCTTTCTTTAAGAATATTTATATATGTAAAAGGTTTGGAAAATACAATATCAGTTTCTTTAAAAATGTCAATAATAAAATTAAAAGGTATTAATTGAATATGCTGAGTTCCTTCTGCTTGTAAACTACGAATGTCAGTAGTAAGAGGTAGTGGCAATATTATTAAATAATAAGTACATAATAAGTATAGTAAAAATGAATATAAAATAAGAGTCCTAAATTTATTAATATATCCATATTTTCTATATTGATATAAACTAAAAGGAATCGTAATAAATATAGCTAAAATAGAAAAAGTTAGCATAGCTATTTTAATAGGGAAAACATAATGCATCATTTTTAAATTATCCTCCATCATTAGTAAAATTTTATCACAGTTACGATTTATATATTAAGAAGTATATCAGCATAATAACACATCTACAATTAATATTTACAGTCATTTGAAATATATAGTGTAATAAAACAATAAAAAGAATCAAATCATAAATAAATAGAAATAAACTAAAGGAAATATGGTTAATAAAATTGAATATAAATTATAGTTTAATAACTTTGTATATAGACGATGAAAGGAGTATCTGAAAAAGGTACTCCTTTTGCTATTCTAAGATTAAAAATTGCAATAAAATTGAATTAAAAATAATTATAAATATAAAGAGATTTTTTATGTTATAAGACTAAAATTTAAAAAAATAATAAATTAACAAAACCTAAATGATATAGTTATGCTCTTATATTATAGAATGCAAAAAGAAAGGAGATGTAAAAGTTGGATATCCAAGACACAATAATGCGTTGTAAGCTAGGGGAAAAGGAGGCATTTCAGGAACTTTTGCAAACCGTAGAAAAGAAAGCATTGGCCACTGCTTATTTTTTATCTGGAAAAAGAGGAATTGCAGAGGACATTCTTCAGGAAACTTATATGAAATGTTTTATGGAAATAGATAAGCTTAAAGATCCTGAAGCATTTAAAATATGGTTTTTTAGAATTCTTGTTCGCACAGGCTGGAAAATGTCTAAAAAACAATCAATGCTAGTTCCTACTGATATAACATCAGAAAATGAAGCTTTGTTTTATAATGAAAAACAAAATGAAGAAAATATAATTGATACTTATGAAACAAAGCACATAGTAAAAAGTGCAATTAATAATTTAAGTGAAAATTTAAAAACTGTTGTTATTTTATATTACTTTAATGATATGTCAATAGAAGAAATTTCAAAAGTAACTGGATGCTTTAAAGCAACAGTAAAATCCCGTTTATTCTATGCAAGAGGTGCTTTAAAAAAGCAATTGGGTGATTGTTTTGAAAACCAAAATCATCTAGCAGAAGTTAAATGCAAACAAATATAGTGTAAGTCAACTATATAGATAAAGGAGTGTATTAGAATGAATAAGAATGATAAATTTGACAGTTTAATAAAATCAGCTATGGATGATAGTGCTAATAATATTAAAGCATCAAGAGATATTTTTAATGATGCTTGGAATAAAAAAGAACAAGGAGTGACTAATATGAGTTATTTTAAAATAAAAAATATAAAAAAAGCGGCGTTGATTACTGCATGTTGTGCAGCATTTTCTATTGTTGGAGTTTTTACAGTTTCACCAGAAGTTAGAGCAGCTGCACAGGAAGTCTTTAGAACAATATTTATAACTGATGAATCTGGTAATATTGTAGAAAGATCGGAAGATGAAAAGGTTCCAGTTGGTTTTGGTGTTGTACCAATAACAGATGAGAATAAGGAAGATATGGAAAGAAGAATTGGTTTTAAAATTAATTTACCTGAAAAAATAGGAAATTATTCATATGAAAAAATAGAAGATTATGTTATGGAACCAGGTGTAACAATAATGGCTGATGGTGTAAAATATAAGGATTCAAGTGAGGTACGTGACAAATTAGAGAAGGCAATAGATGATGAGAAAACTTTTGATGAGCTTAGTAAGGATTATAAGGTTACTATGATGCCTGGTTTAACATATGTAGATAATCAAGGACACAAATTCCGATTAACCTTATTTAAATATAATGAAAATTCTTCAAAACAACTTGAAGATGATGAAAAAGAAATAAATATTAATGATATTAAATGTAGAATATCACAAGGAAAAAATGTTAAATATAATGTGAAGAAGAATTCAGAAGGTGAAGGTGTAACTGATCTGGAAAATAAACCAATTGCCATAGATGAACGTTATGATATGGAATGGAACTATGACGGAGTAAGATATTGTTTATATATTGGAAATGATTCTTCTCATGTTGATGCAGCAATACAATTTGCAGAAGATTATATAAAAATTTTGAAGCAATCATAGAATAAAATATAAATATAAAAAAGTAGAATATGATTAATAAAATGAGTAGCTGAAAAAGGTACTCATTTTTTATTGTGTTGGATTCAGTAAATATTATTGCTATTAATTTACTTTCAATAAATTATATAAATAAAATATGGTAAAATAGTAATTAATTAAAATAAAAACGGAGGCTATAGTATATGGAAAATAAAATTAAAGTTGGAGTAATTGGATATGGGAATTTAGGAAGAGGGGTATTAAAGGCAATCAAACAAAATGACGACATAGAGTTAGAGGCTGTATTTACAAGAAGAGAAGGAGTTTCTATTGAAGATGGCTTAAATGCTATACATATTTCAAAAATCGCAGAATATAAAGATAAAATTGATGTTATGATACTTTGCGGAGGATCAGCTACTGACTTACCGGAACAAGGACCTAAGATCGCAGAAATGTTTAATACTGTAGATAGTTTTGATACACATGCAAAGATTCCACAATATTTTGAAAGAATTGATAAGGTTGCTAAATCTGCTGGAACTTTAAGTATAATTTCAGTTGGTTGGGATCCAGGTTTATTTTCTTTAAATAGATTAATAGGTCAATCAATTTTACCAGAAGGAAAAGATTATACTTTTTGGGGTAAAGGTGTAAGTCAAGGTCACTCAGATGCTATAAGAAGAATAGATGGAGTTAAAGACGGAAAACAATATACAATTCCTAAAGAAGAAGCATTATCAAAAGTTAGAACTGGTGAAAATCCAGAATTTACAACTAGAGAAAAACATCTAAGAGTTTGTTATGTTGTATTAGAAGATGGTGCAGATAAGACAAGAGTAGAGAATGAAATTAAGACTATGCCAAATTATTTTTCAGACTATGATACGGAAGTTAACTTTATAAGTGAAGAAGAATTAAAGAAAAATCATTCAGGAATGCCACATGGAGGTTTTGTTATAAGAACAGGGGTTACAGGTAATGGAAATAAGGAGAAAATAGAATTTTCACTTTCATTAGAGAGTAATCCAGAGTTTACTTCAAGTGTATTAGTTGCATATGCTAGAGCAATTGTTAAGATGGCTAAAGAAGGAAAAATAGGTGCTTGCACAGTATTTGATGTTCCACCAGCATATCTTTCAGCAAAATCACCAGAAGAGTTAAGAAAAGAATTATTATAATATTTAGTATTTAAAAATTGCTAAAATGTTATATAGGCTAGCAAAGTATTATCTAGTAAATAAAAATTAAGTTATTAATTAACAAAAGAGATAAATGGATTAATATATAAGCTCATTTATCTCTTTTATTTATGGCTATGTTTTAGCAGAGTGTTGATATATGCATAAGCAAAGTGGGCGGAGTAATTGAACTTAGGAATTCTAAAATGAGTATAGTCCAATTACAATACCACTTCACCTATTGCATATATCAACACTGTTTTAAAACATAGTCTTATTTATATATAATAATCTATATTACTAATAATATTTTATTTATTATATAAATTATTTACTAAAAGAAAATATTATATTAAATTAACATAGTATTCTTCAAGTAAATTAATTATAGATTTATCAGGTAAATCTTCAGTAATAATACCATGAAAATCAACAGCATTTGAAAAAATAAAACTGCCATTTGTTTTAAATTTCTCATTTAACATTACTAAAAATAATTCTTTAGATATGCTTATTATAGCCTTTTTAGTACATGAATCCTCTGAAATGGCAGTGCTTATACTACCATCACTAAGGTCAATCCCAGTACAACCTAGAAATGCTTTATTACAACGATATTCTTTTATTTGCTCAATAGAATACGATCCAATGCTACCACCTACAAATACATTATAGTCTCCACCAATAAAAATAAAATGTGTCTTTGAATTTTCAGGAATTAATGATGATATTTCAAACATATTTGTGATTAAAGTTATGGGTGTATCATTTTTTACTATTAATTTTGCAATCATATATGAAATAGTTGATGCATCTAAAAAAATAGTATCATTTTCATTTATTTGATTAAAAGCTTTTTGAGCAACAATTTCCTTTAAATCAATGTTTTCAACCACACGTTTACTAAAACTTTGACAATTAACAAGTGAATGTTTTACATTTATAGCACCACCGTAAGTACGCTGTAATAGATTTTTTTTCTCTAAAGCTTGAAGGTCTTTTCTAATCATGCTTTCACTTACATTAAATTCTTTACTTAAATCTTTAACCAATACTTTTCCGTTTTTATCCAATAAATCTAAAATATATTTATAACGTTCTTCTATAAACATTTTTATATCTCCTTAAATTATCATTTATTATCATTTTAATATAAAACAACTATAAATTCAATTGACAAATGAGAATAAACGATATAAAATCAGAATAAATAAGAAAATAGGGGATGGATTTATGAAAAAAATTATATTTTTAGATATAGATGGAACATTATTAGATTGTTTTAATGGATTATTAGATATTACACCAAAAGTTAAAAAGGTAATTCGTTTCTTACAAGCTAATGGAAATTATGTTTTTATTGCTTCTGGTAGACCATATGCATTTTTGAGCCAAGCCATATTAGAGTTTGGATTTGATGGTTTTATTTTAGCAAATGGAGCTCAAGTGATAATTGATAATAAAACGATATATAGTGATCCTATTAATAAAGAGTTTGTAAAAAATCTAATATCTAAATTTGAAAGACATAATATCCAATATATTTTAGAAGGAGAACTTTACTCATATATGAAAGAAGATTATAAAGAGTTTTATAATTTTTATGACAGTTTAGGGATTTCTAGAAGATATATAAAAAGTGATTATGATATTGAAGAAATTAATGTTCATAAAGTAGAAATGCTATGTACTGATGATGAAGCTTCAAGATTATGTTTATCATTAGTAAAGAGTAATTCTGATTATGATTATTTTAGCAGCATAGATGAGAAATCTTTTGAACTATATTCAAAGAAAAATACTAAAGCAACTGGAATATTAAAAGCTTTAGAACACTTAGATATTCCCATTGAAAATAGCTATGCATTTGGAGATGGAAAAAATGATATAGAAATGCTATCAACAGTTGGATGTGGAATAGCAATGGGAAACGCTTGCGATGAAGTTAAGAAATATGCAAAAAAAGTTACTGATACTGTACATAATGATGGGGTAGCAATAGGAATAGAAAGATATGTGGTTTGCTAAGGAATAAAAAAAGTTTAATATATTGATTTCAAATAGAATTATATATTAATTATAATGATAAATTTATTAAATAAAAATATTGATTTGGAGTTAGAAGATTAAAGATAGAAAATTAGAAGGTGTTGGGGTGAACCGTATCATAAATAAATAGATACGGTTCTATTTTTATCATAAATTTATATATTAACTATTTGAATTTTTGTGGAAATTGTTTAATTATACCGTCAGTAAGTATATCTGCAAACATAATCATATGTTTTTCACCTTTATCATATGATTCAATATCGGATTTCCAATCTTTATTTAAGCTGGCTACAACTTGATCTGTAACAAATTGTAGATGTTTATATAGCATATCTTTTAAAACTTTGTTTGAATAGTTAGGATTAGCAGAACTTAAAAAATCGGATATTTTATCAGCATTTTCATACCAAAGTTTATTATATTTTTCTAAATCATCTTTATTTTCACTTTTAGCAGCATCAGTAACTTGCCCTGCAAGTTCTATATGCTCCCTTAGTAGTACAGAAAGTTTATTTCCAGCAGCTTCTCCGTAATAAGGTTTAATTGAATTTCCAATGTCATCTTGATTTTTAAGAAGTCTTTCTAGTACAGTTTTTTTATCTTCAAGTGAGGATAGATCACTTGTAATAAAGCTTTTAGTCCATGAAACATGATCTATCCAAAGAATTTGCTCTGACATTCTTAAATCACATGTAGCCTTGTTACAAGGGATACCTTTTTCTGACGCTTGAGATTTAACTGGTACTAAAATTAAAGTTAATAGAAATGATGATAATAATAAATTTCTTAAAATTCCTTTCATAGTTATATAGTCCTTTCAACAGTAAAATTTGATTTTAGTTTGTTCAAGATTATATAAATTTATACTGCTAAATATGGAGCGTGATTTGTTAAAAGTAGTAAATGAAGTAGACAATGAATGTATGCATACGATAATATTATAAATATTGCTATTAAAATATCCAATTTATCACAATAAAAGCATCTATAATATGATAATGGTTTTCATTTACAAGTGATAAATTATATGTTATATTATTTTTAGATTTAATTTTATCATATCAAATCTGATTCTATTAGGTTCTTATGAAAAATAGATTAACATTTTGCAGAACTACTAATTCTTTGAAAGTTGAATAAGTTTGTTAATTAATATTTTTTGTCAAACTACTTATCCAAGCTAAATTTATTGTGTTTCTAAAATTTGAGAAGAGCAATGCTCATATAACTTAACAGATGAGGAAAAATACTAAGGAGGATTTCATGAAGATTAAAGATATGCCAATATATAAAAAACTAATAGTTTCATTTATTGGAATAGCAATAATTTCAATAATATCAGGTTTAATTGCACTTGGTTTTCTAATAAAAACTAATAAGGATTATCAATATGCTTTGGTTAATTATGGATTTTCACAAGGTGATATTGGGAAATTAGGTATGGAGATTCAAAAATCTAGAGCGATTGTACGTGATATTATATTTTTAGAAAATAAGGATGAACTATTAGAATCTCAAAACTTACTTGATGAATGTGAGAATAAAATAAGTGAATTATTACAAGAAATTGGAAATAAAAGTATGACAGATAAAGAAAAAGAAATATTTAATAATCTTAAGGATTCAGTTGAAAAGTATGATACTGTTAGAACAAAAGTAGTTAATTTAGGGCTAGGTAATAAAAATCAGGAATCATTAGATTTATTTAGAAAAGAAGGTAAACCTGTTATAGCAAATATAACTACTTTAGCAGATGAACTTTTAAATAATAATATTATTGATTGTGATAAAGTTTCAAATAGATTAAGAATATTATCATTCATTGCAATATTGGCAGTAATATCATGTATAATAATTTCTTTTGTATTAACTATAGTATTGGCAAAGCGTATTTCAAAGTTGATAAGTAATCCAATAAATGACATGGTAAATATTGCGAATGAAATATCACAAGGAAATTTAAATGTTTCAATTGAATCAACATCAAAGGATGAAATTGGAGAATTAACTGATGCATTTTCTAAAATGGTTAAATCTTTAAAGGCTTATATTGATGATATAGAGAATGTTTTGGAGAATGTTTCAAATGGAAACTTGAACATAGAAACTGAAGTAGAGTATAAGGGAAACTTTCTTGAAATAAAAAGTTCATTATATAATATTTTGCAATCCTTAAATGAAGTATTTGGTGAAATTAGAGAGGCATCTAATCAAGTTACTGGAGGCTCAGAACAAGTTTCAACAACTGCACAAGTTTTATCAGAAGGATCTACAAATCAAGCAAGTTCAGTGGAAGAATTATCAGCATCAATGCAAAGAATAAATGAAAAAGTAAAAAATAATGCTGAAAATGCAGATAATACTAATGAGATAACAATTAAACTACTTGAAGATGTACAAAAAAGTAATGATGAAATGAAAAATATGTTAAGCTCAATGAATAAGATAGAAAAATCATCCAATGATATAAATAATATTATTAAGGCTATTGATGACATAGCAGCACAAACTAATTTGCTTGCATTAAATGCTGCAATAGAAGCAGCTAGAGCAGGTGAGGCAGGAAAAGGTTTTGCTGTAGTGGCTGAAGAGGTAAGAAAGTTAGCAAATCAAAGTGCACAAGCTTCAAAACAAACAGCTATATTAATTGAAGAAGCAATAAATAACATAATTACTGGGAAAAATTTAGCAAATAATACAGCAGAAAATTTATTAGAAGTAGTTAATAAAGTAAATAAAGTTACAGCATTAGTTTGTGATATAGCATCTTCATCAGAAGAACAAGCAGAATCAATTGCACAAGTGAATAGTGGTATTATCCAAATTTCAGATATTATTCAATCTAATTCAGCAATATCAGAAGAAAGTGCTGCTGCAAGTGAAGAATTAACAGCACAAGCAGAAACTTTGAATACAATGATAAGAAGACTTAAATTGAGAAAATAAATTTAAAATAATAAACTTAAAATATAGAAAAAATAAAAGAGGCTTCTAATTGAATGAAGCCTCTTTATTGATTGAAACATTATAATTAATAAAAACCATTAATATTAATTTGTTTTGAAAAAATATTAATAAATTTAATGAGAGTAAAATTATGGTGTATAATAATAACATAATTACCATTTAATAAAAGTATATGGTTTAATATATGGAGGAGAAATATGAATATTTTAATTACTAACGATGATGGTATAGGTGCTAGAGGAATAAAAACTTTGGCAGAAAAGATGTTAGAAAAGCATAATGTAATAGTTGTTGCACCAAGAGAACAAAAAAGTGCATCAAGCCATTCTATATCTATTAATATACCAATTAAAATTAGAGAAGAAAAGATTGAAGGCTTAGATTGTAAGGCTTATAGTATTGTTGGAACACCAGCAGATTGTACTCAAGCTGGAATATCATTATTAGCTAAAGATATTGATCTTGTTATTTCAGGTATAAATAGAGGCTTTAATAGTGGAATTGATATTCTATATTCAGGTACTGTTTCAGCTGCAATAGAAGGAGCAATTTATGATGTACCATCCATTGCTATATCTATGGATGTAGATTGGAATAGAGATGATGAGGACTACAGTAAAGCTGCTAATTGGGTAAGTAAAGTAGTTAATTTAGCGGAGAAAAAATATTTAAAAAAGAATGTAGTATTAAATGTTAATGTTCCTAATATTAATGAAGAGGATATTAAAGGATTAAAAGTATGTAAGATTGGAAAATCTACATACAAAACAGAATATGTTCTTTTACAAGAAGATGATGATAGAGTTTATGAAACTAGAGGTGTTAGAAATGAAATAGAAAAAGATGAAAGTGATTTATACTTTTTATCTCAAGGCTATGTTACATTAACACCATTACATTTCGATTTTACAAATTTTAAGGAACTAAATGAAGTTAAAAAAATTTTTGAATAAATTTAAGGACTTTTTAGGCTCTGCTTTAGTAGCGTGTTGATATATGCATAAGCAAAGTGGAACAAGTAATTATTGCATATATTAACACATATTTAAAACAGAGCCTATATTAAAGTGCAATTTTTTTATTCTTTAGGAATTTATATTATTAAAAAAATTGTGGATAACTTTTAAAATAATGTGTTTTAAAGGTATTATGAGTACCCCTAAAGAATAAAAAATAATCATATGCCGCACCATTATTCCTGCACTGCGTTTGGAAAGGGTGCATGGCTAAAAAAATCGACGGCTCCAAAGTCACCTTAGCGATTTTGTTCTATTAAAATTATGTACGAAATAAAATTTATAAGTAAGGTGTCACAAAGAAATATTGAACTAGAGATAAAAGTATACTCACAATCAATATTAATAAAGTAATAATTGCATGTCTTTTTTTATACATAACTACAAAAGCAATATATTCTCTAATCATTGCATTTGGTAAAAAATAAAATGCTGTCTTAGAGCCAATTCCTTGACTTTTTAAACCTGCTTTTCTTGCAAAAATTCCAGCTCTAAATAAATGAAAATTATTTGTTACAAATATACTAGAGTGCGTATTTGGAGTTAAATTATCCATTATTTTTTTAGAAAACACCATGTTTTGTAAAGTGTTTACTGATTTATCCTCTAAAATGGTATCTTCAATAGGAATTCCTTTTTTGATAGCATATCTTTGCATAGCTAATGCTTCAGAAATTTTTTCATCAGATCCTTGACCACCAGAAAAAATAATTTTAGGTGGATTAGTTACAGTACCTTGTTTGTTATAAAATTCAATAGCTTTATCAATACGACTAGCTAATAGTGGTGGAACTCTCTCTCCAATTAATCCACTGCCTAATACAATAACAAAATCTTGGCAAAGTTTTGGCTTATTAAATTGATAAAGAAATGATATCATTAAAAAATTGAAAACATCGAATAAATAGTATAGTAAAACAAAATTTATTCCACTTAAAAGAACTTTTACTTCCTCAGGAAAATTCCAACTACTTATTACAAAAGACCAAATTAAATATAGTATTAATGCTAGTGCAAGAAAAAAAGTTAATAAGTTAGCAGGAGTTCTACTTTCACGTTTTATGACAACTTTAGCATTTATAAATAACCCTACAATTAATGCATAAATACCAAAAGCAAAAACTATAAACATAATTATAAAAAATACAAGAAATAAAAGTATTAAAAATCTATTTTGTGTTTCAAATGCAATATCAACAGTTGTTATCATTGCTGAAAATAAGAAAATATTAAATAGAAATCCATTAATTAATTTTCTTGAATCTTTTAGGTATGAAAATAGAAAAATTAAAAATGTAATTGTTGTTAATCCTAATAAGATAATCATTATATACCTCCATATAAATTTTTCAGTTATTATATTGATAGTATTTAGCATTACATGAAAAGTCAATGTAAAAATATAACTATATTATTGAAATTCTTATTTTTTATAATTCTAGTTAATTATTAAAGTTATGTAATTAAAAGAACAAAAATAAA